>NZ_UGGU01000003.1:963737-1284983 GCF_900450765.1 Fusobacterium necrogenes
TTCTTTAAATGATCTCACTCTTTTCCTGCACACATTATATTTTCTATATCAAAAGCATGGCATGGAGTTACAGCATAAATCATCCCACAATGTGGACATTTATATTCAAAAGTATCCATAATAATTTCATTTTTACAGTCTTTACATATAATCTGTGCAGGTATAGGCATCATTTGTCCACTAAATCCCATTATTCTTAATTTCTCTACTACTTGTTTTCCATTTTCAAACTTTCCAGAACAACCATCATGCATAATTTTTATCCTCCTAAATTTTATATAATAAATTAAGAGTTGCTTTATTTTTTTCACAACTCTTTTTAATTTTACAATATATTCTTTTTTAATTCAGTAACATATGTTACAAATCCTTTAATTAAAATATCTCCTTACTCCCCAAGAAGCATTTATAACTGCTAAAAATGAAACTCCCACATCAGAAAATATAGCCATCCACATATTCGCTATTCCAAATACACCTAGAATCATTACTAAAATTTTTATTCCAAGAGCAAAAATAATATTCTGTATAACAACTTTTCTATTTATCTTAGCAATTTTTAACAACTCCACAATTTTAGATGGCTCATCTTTCATAATTACAATATCAGCAGCTTCAACAGCTATATCACTTCCTTCTCCTCCCATTGCTACTCCAATATCAGCAAGTGATAAAACAGGAGCATCATTAATTCCATCACCTGCAAATATAACCTTTTTATTTTTTCCTGTCATAATATTTTGTAATTTTTCAACTTTATTTTGTGGAAGTAATTGTGCAAAAATATTTTTTGAAGAGATACCTAATTTCTCTCCAATTTTATTAGCTATATTTTGATTATCCCCTGTCAATATGTAACTTTCTATACCAAGTTTTTTTAATTTTGTAATAGTTGCCAAAGAATCTTCTTTAACTTCATCACTTATATATATGTATCCCAAAAATTTCATATCTTTTGCTACATATATTACACTTCCAGCATATTCCTTCTCTATACATTCTATTTTATATTCTTTCATGAGTTTATAGTTTCCTACTAAAATTTCCTTTCCTTCATAATATGCTACTACACCAAAACCACTTAACTCCTTATATCCTTCAAGGAAAGTTTCATCTATATCTTCAATATCAACTTGAGACAATATAGCTTTTCCAATTGGATGATTAGAATATAACTCTCCTATTTGAGCAGTTCTTAATAATTCCACTTGCTCACAATTTATATTTTCTAAAAAATCTATTTTAAATCTCCCTTTAGTCAGTGTTCCTGTCTTATCAAATACTACTGTTCCTACATCATTAAGAGCTTCTAAATAATTCCCACCTTTTATCAATATTCCTTGCTTTGATGCTATTCCAATACTAGTAAAAAAAGTAAGTGGAACAGATATAACTAGAGCACAAGGACAAGAAATAACTAAAAATATTAGTGCTCTTGAAAACCAAAGAGAAAAATCTCCAAATATAATTGGGAAAAAAACTCCAACTATAATAGCTAATATAACTACAATAGGAGTATAATATCTTGCAAATTTAGTAATAAATTTTTCTGATTCAGCCTTTTTATTACTAGCACCCTCTACCATTTCTATTATTTTATTGATAGTGGAATCTGAAAAAAGTTTAGTTACCTTAACTTCTAAAATACCATTACCATTCAAACTACCACTTAGTACCTCACTACTCACTACTACCTCTAATGGAAGAGATTCTCCAGTCAAAGCCGAGGTATTCAAAGTACTCTCTCCTTTTATAACAATTCCATCAACTGGAATTTTTTCTCCAGCCTTAATAACAATAATATCTCCTTTTTTTAATTTTTTAGGAGATATCGTTATTAGTTCACCATTACTTTGCTTTAAGTTGGCATAATCAGGTCTAATATCTAAAAGTTTTTCAATAGATTTCCTCGAATTAGATACAGCTTGATCCTGAA
This sequence comes from Fusobacterium necrogenes, assembly GCF_900450765.1. Taxonomy (NCBI): domain Bacteria; kingdom Fusobacteriati; phylum Fusobacteriota; class Fusobacteriia; order Fusobacteriales; family Fusobacteriaceae; genus Fusobacterium; species Fusobacterium necrogenes. The sequence goes on from NZ_UGGU01000003.1 coordinate 965,674, forward strand.
AATACTCTCCAATCTTATAAAATAACATAACTCCAACAGCTTCAATAGTTTCATTTAAATAAAAAGCTCCAAAAGTAGCTATTGTCATTAAAAAATTTTCATCCAAAAAGTTTTTCTTACTCATATTTTTAAAAGATTTTAAAATGACATCCCAACCTAAAATAATATAAGTAATAACAGAAAGAATAATTCGTAAATTATAAGATATATTAATAGCTAAAATTGCTCCAACAAACAAAATCATTCCTAAAATTATAGTTATTTGCTCTATCTTTTCCTTCTTTTCCTCTTCTATTTTTTCAATTACTTTCTTTCTTAGCTCCTCTTCTTCATCATATTCATCTATTTTAAAAATTTTTGTTCCAGGCTCAATAGAATCCGCAAAACGATTAATCGTTCCTAAAAAAGAGTCCTCTTCAAATTTATCATCTATCTCTAAAACAAATTTCTTCTTATACAGATCTAGATTAGCATTTAGTACTCCTATCATAGTCCCAGCTTTATGCTGAATTTTGCCTGCACACCCAGCACAATCTAAATTTTTTACTTCATATTCAATCTTTTTCATTTTAATCTATCCTTTCACATTTTAAATATACTATATACCCCTATATCCTATATAATAAATTAACATATTTGATTTTTTTTGTCAAGAAATAATTAAAATAAAATGGACAATATCATCACTCTATGCTAAGATATATTAACAAAATGAACATGAGGTGAAATTTTATGAAAGTTAATAAATTATATATAGAAAATCTATTCAAAGATATTATAGAAAAAAATATTTTTATAAAAGGAAGTATTTCTAATCCTGTAAATAAAAAAGAGAATTCTTCAAAAATAAATTTAAAACTTATAAAAATAAAAAATGAAGTATTTATTCAATTAGAATCTTTTAAAGATAAAAAAGCTTTTCATGAAAATATTTACTTATTTGATTTTATAGAGAGATTTTCTGAAATTATAGATAAATTTAAACAAATCCTATTAATTACTCAAGGATCAGATTTTCAAATTTTAAAAGGAAAAAATACTTATAGCTTAAAAGAAACTATAAACAATAGACTTTTAGAATCTTTAGAGCACAATAAAAAGAAAAAATATATTATAGAAGATGGAAACTTTACTCCTTTTTTAATAAAACTTGGAATTATGGGAGAAGATGGCTTAGTCTTTAAAAATTCTTACGCTAAATTCAAACAAATTAATAAGTATTTAGAGTTTATAGATGATACTATCAAAGAGATGCAAAATAAAAAATTGATTAAAAATCATATTAAAATTATAGATTTTGGTTGTGGAAAATCATACCTTACTTTTGCTTTACAATATTATTTAAATAATATTAAAGAATTTACATATGAAATAATAGGACTTGATTTAAAAAAAGATGTTGTAGAAAAATGTAATAAAATAGTTCAGGAGTTAAATTGTCAAAATTTAGAATTTTTAACTGGAGATATAAAGGATTTTAATAAATTAAAAGATGTAGATATGGTATTTTCCTTACATGCCTGTAATAATGCAACTGATTATGCTTTACTAAAAGGATTAGAGTTAGGAGCTAAAGCTATTTTAGCAGTCCCTTGTTGTCAGCATGAATTCAATGAAAAAATGTCTAAAAATAAAAATTCAGATTTTTTTTCTACAGAACTACCTTTAGGTAAACACGGAATATTATTTGAAAAATTTACATCTTTAGCTACCGATGCATTTAGAGCTCAAGCTTTAGAATTATGTGGATTTAAAACTCAAGTTATGGAGTTTATAGATATGGAACATACTCCAAAAAATATTTTAATTAAAGCTATTAAAGAAAAAATTTCTAAAGAAAATCTAGAAAAAAATATATTGAATATAGAAAATTCAAATCATATCTTGGAATAGAACCTTTACTAGATGAACTATTATCTCCATACTATTTAATAAAATTAAATTAAATTCTATAATATAACTACTCAATTTATCCTTGAGTGATTACCTCATATTTTTCTAGTGCTAACTTATATTTTTGTATAAACCACTCTTTTAGAGAAAGAGGTTCTATTATTTTTACATCATCTAAAAAATATGCAAAATATCTTTTAGCTTGCTCTTCAGAACATCTAAACTCATAGATATTTCCATTTTGAGAGATAGTCTCTGGACGATTGAGTGCAAGGGTAGAGAGAAGTTTTTCTCCCTCCTCTGTCAAAGAAACTTTTATTTTTTTTCCTTGAGATAAAAAAGGATCAAAGTTTTTTATTACATTTTCAATAAAATCTTTATTCTCCCACTCCTTTTCCTCTTGAGTTATAAAAATAGTTTTAGTATTACTAAGCTTATAGTTTTTATATCTCATCTCAAGAAAATCATAGCAAAATATATAGTTTCCTAATTCCAATTTAGAGCTACCAATGTAAAAAGGGAGAATAGAAGTTTTTCTCTCATCATCAAAGGTAAGCTTTAGAACTCTTTTATTTTTAATTCCATATTTTATACGATTTACAATATCCTCATAGAGAAATAATTCTCTAGAACTTTTAGATTGATGAGTATATCTATATATCATTTTTCTTATAAAGTCAGCCTCTATCTGAATTTTTTGCTCAGCTAAAATATCATAATAAATATTTCTATTGTTTTTATTGAGATTGAATTGAATAATCCCTTTGTTATCCTCTTCACTATAAATGTTTTCAATTCTTTCCTCTTTTAATTTGTCAAAGATATAATTTATAAGAAAGTTTTTAGTAACTTTAAAACTCTGACAATCAGCCTCAATAATATCAATAGCACATTTATTAAGTGTCACACGAATTTTTTTTTCCATTATATAATCCTTTCAAAAAATATAGAGGAGTTTCCTCCTCTATATTGTAACATATTTAAATAGTTTTCAGCTATCTTTTTCTATCTACTGATTTCTTATATTTTTAAATTGAGATTTTATTAAATTTAATTTTTCAGGAGAGGTAAGTAGTTCATATCCTAAAATGGCTAAGGCTTTTCCTCCTAAGATTACAGCTTCATTTCCACAAGATGATTTAGCAGCTTCAGCAAATTCCAAACTATGCCCTGCAACATCAGAGTTACAAATTTTTATACTAGGCTGAATAGTTGGAATAACTTGGCTAACATTTCCAACATCAGTAGAACCAATTCCTTTTTTATGTTCTTTACTAACTTCTATTCCTAATCTTTTCATAACATCAACATAAAAATCATCAAATATAGGAGTAGGTATTACATTATCAACTCTGTTTTGAAAACTTGAAACTTTTTCTTTACAACCTGTCATAGTAGCTGCACCTTTAGCTATTGCAACTACTTTTTCAGTCACCTCATCACACCCTTCTTTAGTAGCTGCTCTTATATAAAAACGAGCTTTTGTATAGCTTGGAATAATATTAGGAGCATCTCCACCATGAGTTATGATACCATGTATTTTTATATCAGGAGTAAGATGTTGTCTTAAAGTAGCTATTCCATTGAAAAAGTGTAAAAGAGCATCTAAAGCATTCTTTCCTTTTTCAGGACAACCTGAAGCATGAGCTGGAGTTCCAAAGAACTCAAAGTCTAAAGGATTTACAGCTAAACTTTTCCCAGTTGTTAAGTTCTCTGTACCTGGATGTATAATCATAGCTACATCAATATCTTTAAAAAGGTTTTCCCTAACAAAAGAACCTTTAGCACTTCCATTTTCTCCACCCTCTTCAGCAGGGCAACCAAAAACAATAACTTCTCCAGGAGTATTTTTTAAAGCTTCTCCTAGAGCAATAGCTCCAGCTATACTAATACTTCCTATTATATTGTGTCCACAAGCATGCCCTAAGTTTGGAAGAGCATCATATTCAGCTAAAAAGCTTATCTTAGGATAAGCTCCAAGATGAGATTTTTTTCTAGCTATAAATCCTGTTGGATGCCCAGCTATATTTTTTTCTATTTCAAAATCATACTCTTTTAAAGTATTTGTAAGCAATTCACAAGCAAAATACTCTTTATTCCCAACCTCTGGATTTTTATGAATCTCTTGGCTCACTTCTATAAATTTTTCTCTATTTAAATCAATAAAATCTATAATTTTTCTTTCCATAAATATCACTCCTATTAGTTAACTATTATATTTTTTAGAATACAGGAACAGATGAACCTTTGTAATATTCGATTATTAAATCTTTTATTTTTTGTGATTGATAAACTTCTACTACTCTTTTTACAAGAGGATTATCTTTGTTGTCTTCTCTACTAGCAATAATATTAAAGTAAGGTTTTAACTTTTCATTTTTAGCATCTTCCAAAAATAATGAGTCTTCTAATGGAGAATAATTAGCTTCTACAGCAACTCCATTATTTATAACAGCTATATCCACATCATCAATAGATCTAGGAATTTGAGTTGCTACAAGTTCAACAATTTTTAAATTCTTAGGATTAGAGATTATATCTTTAATTCTAGGAAATAATCCTGAACCTTCTACTAATTTTATAAGTCCTGCTTCTTGAAGTAGGATTAAGGCTCTTCCAGAGTTAGAGCTATCATTAGGTATAGCAACAGTTGAATTATCTTTTAGTTGTGATAAATCTGTAATTTTTTTAGAGTATATCCCCATAGGGGCTATCACAGTATAAGCTATATTTTCAATAGTTAAATTATGTTCTTTCTTAAAAGTATCAAAGTATATCTCTGTTTGAAAAGCATTTAAATCTATCTCTTTTTCTTGAAGAGCTAAGTTTGGTCTAATATAATCTCCAAAACTAACAAATTTCAAAGTTATGTTTTCCTTTTTTAATTCATCTCTCACTGTTTCCCAAACAATACTTTCATCTCCATTGATTCCTAATTTAATTATATTTTCTTGAGAAGTTTTTTCACCACCACAGTTAACAAAAAGTAGTGTTAGAATTGATGTAATAATGATATATTTTAATTTTTTTAACATAGTATCTCTCCTTTTATATTTTAGTGTTTAATTTTTTGAATAAGCTTTTCCCCTATCCATTGTATAGTTGTAATCATAAGAATTAAGATTATAATAGTTACTACCATAATATCTGTTTTAAAATGTTGATATCCATATCTGATGGCAAAATCTCCAAGTCCCCCACCACCAACTGTACCAGCTACTGCAGAAAAACTAATAAGACTAACTGTTGTAATAATTAGAGCATATATGATTTCTGGTAGAGCTTCTCTTAGAAGAACCCTATAGATTATTTCAAATGGAGAGGAACCCATAGCATAAGCTGCTTCAATTACTCCAGAATCTACACTAGATAGAGCTGATTCAATCTGTCTAGCTATAAATGGAGCTGACCCAAAGATTAAAGGGACAATAGCTCCCTTTAGTCCTATTGTAGTTCCTACTATAAATCTAGTTACTGGGATTAAAGCTGCTAATAGAATAACAAAGGGAATAGACCTCAATATATTTATTATTCTAGCTAAAGTTGTATTTATAAAGGTATTTTCTAAAATACCATTTTTTTTAGTAACAGCTAGGGCTATTCCTAAAATTATACCAATGAGAGTTGAAATTATACCAGCTATAAATACCATTATAATTGTTTCTCCAAGTGCTGTATAAAGTTCTTCACGATAGTATATTACATTCTCTAAATATTTATATGCAAATTCCAACATTTTTTAAAACCTCCGTATCTATATTGTTTTGGTTTAAGTAGTTTATGGCATTTGAAACCTTTTCTTTACTTCCTTCAAATTTAATAATGAGATTTCCAATAGATGTTCCTTTAATGATTTCAATATTACCAAAAAGAATACTAGCATCTATATCCAATTCTCTAGAAATTTTTGAAATATAAGCCTCCTCAGCATTTTCACCTATATATGATAGTTTTATAAAATGCTCATCAGGTTTTGATGGTAGATTTTCAAGATATTCAGATATTTTTTTACTATTAAATATTGTAGAAAGAAATTTTTTTGTAATGTCAGCTTTTGGTCTTGAAAATACTTCTACAATATCACCTTGTTCCTTAATTTCTCCATCTTCCATAACTATAACTCTATCACATATTTCTTTTATTACTTCCATTTGATGTGTTATTAGGATAATTGTAACTCCTAATTCTTGATTAACTTTTTTTAGAAGCTTCAGAATAGAAATTGTAGTTTCAGGGTCTAGAGCAGAAGTAGCTTCATCACATAGAATTATATCTGGTTTGTTAGCAAGTGCTCTTGCTATACCTACTCTCTGTTTTTGTCCTCCAGATAGTTGAGATGGATAATTCTCCTTTTTCTCTTTTAAGTTAACTAGTTCAAGTAACTCCTCTACTCTTAAATCTATCTCCTTTTTAGATAAGTTACTTCCCTTTAGTGGATAGGAGATATTTTTAGAGATGGTTCTACTTTTCATTAGATTAAAGTGTTGAAATATCATTCCTATTTTTTTTCTAATTTCTCGAAGTTCTTTATCATTTAGAGTATTTAGTGTGACTCCATTAATGATAACTTCTCCAGTAGTGGGTGGTTCTAAGAGATTTATACATCTGAGTAGTGTACTTTTACCTGCTCCAGAGTATCCTATAATCCCTACGATTTCCCCAGGATTAAAAGAGAGATTGATATTTTTCAATGCCTCTACTTTTTTTCCATTGTCATAGTAAGTCTTGCTGATGTTCTTTAGTTCAATCATAAAATCCTCCCTAGAAAAAATTATAAAAAAACTCTATTACCATCAAGTAATAGAGTTGGATACAAAATTAGTATCTTCCATCTGTCTGGAATTAGCACCACATCTATAAGATAGGTTGCTGAAACGTCATAGAGCCAGTCTCTCAGTTTCTCTTGATGGTTTGTTTTTTGTTGTTGGGGTAATTATATACCTAAAAATACTATTTTGTCAATATTTTTTATAATAATTCTCCATATTTTTTAATATATTTTTTCTTAACAAAAGTAACTACTGACATATAAGCCACTATTGTCAATACAAGCCCAAACCAAAATACTAGAGGAAGAGATGTAAGCCCTAAATAGATTCCAAGTCTAGTATAAGGAATGATTGAAACAAATATTACTCCTAAAGTTGTAAGAACTATAACAGGTAAAGAGGCAATACTTTGAATAAATGATAACTTAGGAGTTCTTATCATATGGATAACTAAAGTTTGTGACCACATAGACTCAATAAACCAACCTGTTTGGAACATAGCTTCATAAGCTGTTCTCAATGTTTCTTGCTCAACAGGGATAGAGTTGTATAGCACTCCATTCGATACAAACATAGGACAGATAACAAAATACATCAATAAGTATGTAGTTATATCAAATATAGAACTAGTAGGTCCTATCCATAACATAAATTTTCCAATAGAGCTTGCTTCCCATTTTCTAGGAATTTTTAAAAACTCTTTATCTACATTATCCCAAGGGATAGCAGTACAAGATAGATCATAGATTAGATTTAATAGAATTAAGTGTATACTCATCATTGGTAAAAATGGTAAGAAAGCACTAGCAGCTAATACTGAAAACATATTACCAAAGTTAGATGAAGCAGTCATCTTAATATACTTAATCATATTTGCATAAGTTTTACGTCCCTCAATAATTCCTTCTTCTAATACCATTAAATCTTTTTCAAGTAAGATTATATCAGCAGATTCTTTAGCTATATCCACAGCTGTATCAACAGATATTCCTATATCTGCCTCTTTCATAGCAGCAGCATCATTTATTCCATCTCCCATAAATCCAACTGTATGTCCATTCTCTTTTAAGATTTGAACAATTCTAGTTTTTTGCATAGGAGATAGTTTTGCAAATATATCTACCTTTTCAACAACAGTTGAAAGTTCTTCATCACTCATATTATCTATATCTGAGCCAAGTAAAATATTTTTACTATTAAGTCCAACTTTTCCACAAATACTTTTAGTAACTTTATCATTATCACCAGTTAAAACCTTAGTTCTTACCCCATACTCTTTTAGAGCAGCAATAGCTTTAGCAGTTGTAGGTTTAGGTGGGTCTAAGAAAGCAAGATATCCCATAAGTACCATATCCACTTCATCTTTTACTCCAAAACTATCCACAGGAGATGGATTAGTTTTTTGAGCAAGAGCAATAACACGAAGTCCGTCTTCATTGAAATTTTCAACAGTTTTTAAAACTTCCTCTTTTATCTCATCAGTAAGTAAAACTATCTCACCTTTAAACTCTGTATATTTACAAATAGATAACATCTCTTCAACAGCACCTTTAGTTATCATCTGTCTTTTTCCTGATTTATCTTCTACCACCACAGTCATACGACGACGAGAAAAGTCAAAAGGAATCTCATCAACTTTTGTATATATCTTTTCTAATTCTAAAAGAGAACTATCCCTTTCTCCCTCTTCATGAGTTTTTTCAATAATAGATAAATCTAACAGATTTTTTAATCCTGTTTGAAACCAGCTATTTAAAAAAGCATGACGTAATACTCTATTATTTTCATTTCCATGTACGTCCATATGATACTCTAGAACTACCTTGTCTAAAGTGATAGTTCCTGTCTTATCTGTACAAAGGATATCCATTGAACCAAAGTTTTGAATAGAGTTAAGATTTTTAACGATAGTTTTCTTTTTAGCCATAGATACAGCACCTTTAGCTAGACAAGTTGTAACTATCATAGGTAACATCTCTGGAGTAAGTCCTACTGCTATTGAGATGGCAAATAGTAGAGCTTGTACCCAGCTTCCTTTTGTAAATCCATTTACAAAGAATACAATAGGAACCATTACCATCATAAAACGGATAAGTAACCATGAAACAGAATTGACACCTTTTTCAAAACTAGATTCAATTTTTTCATCTGATACTAAAGTTTTAGATATAGAACCAAGAAGTGTATTATCTCCAGTAGAGATAACAACTCCAATAGCTGAGCCACTGATAACATTGCTTCCCATAAAAGCTATGTTATTTAACTCTGTTACAGCAAGTTTATCATCTAGTATAATTTGAGCTTTTTTCTCCACAGGCTCACTTTCACCTGTTAGAGAAGATTGGCTGATAAAGAAGTCTTTACATTCAATTATTCTTAAATCAGCAGGAATAATATCCCCAGCAGCAAGATAAACTATATCTCCGATTACTACATCTTCTAAAGGAATCTCCTTTTTATTTTCTCCAAATCTTTTAACTGAAGTAGTAGTAGTTATCATAGCAGATAAGCTTTCAGCAGCATTATTACTTTTTTCCTCTTGAATAAAACGTAATAATCCAGAGATAGTAACCATAGTAGTGATAATGATTACTGTAATAGGAGAAAAATCTTCTGGAGTGTTGCTGTACCAAGGAATAATCATATCAGTAACAGTAGACACAAGGGCTAGACAGAAAAGTACAGCTGTAAAAGGATTTACAAAAGCCTCTACTATTTTTTTGAAGAATGATTTTTTCTTTCCGTGAGTTATTATATTCTTTCCAAATATATCTAAGCTTTTTTCAGCTTGCTCCTTAGTAACTCCCTCTAAAGATGTATCTAATTTTTTTAGTAACTCCTCTGTTCCTAGAGAAGAGTACACTCTTATTTTTTTGTTTTCTTCATCTTTTAGATTTCTTGAGTTGATTTCAGCTTTGTTAATGTTTTTAAATTTTTTCATTGCTATCCTCCTTAATTTTAAAATATCTTTAAAGCTTAAACAGGGTAGCATATATTTAAAAGAACAAGGGCGAACTTAAAAACAGACATAGAAAAAGATGTCTGATAAATATTGAACTTTTAAATACATACTACTGCCACTATTTTCTACGTCCATTTTGCACCTCCTAAAAAATCAAGAAAATAAAAAACTCCATCCCAATTCAAACAGTGGTATGGAGTAATATCCAAATAAATATAAAAAATAAAAACTATTTTTTACCACCGTTTGAGCTTCAACTCTGTAGGGCGGTGAAGTTACATTAGATAACACCTTGGTTTCGATGTTGCCTGTTCAAACCAGCGCATAGTGTCTCCACTATTTTGCGGCAGTAACCCATATCCCTATAGTAGCCTTACTTACCGGAACTATTAAATTGTCTAAAGTATAGTATAATTTTTTTTATTTGTCAAGTAAAAATTTATTTTACTTTTTCTAAAATTTTGAAAACTTCCTTCATTTCAGAGTTTAAGAGCATCTTTCTAGTTTCAAAAATTTCTCTATAATAATCAGTTTTTTCTTTTTGAGGAAGATAATTTTTATTAATCTCTAAATTATTTTTTATTACCTCTTTTAAATCTTTTATATCTCCAAGAGCATAAGCCACAGTTAATACATTCATCATTACAGCTCCGCCAGATTTCTTAAAAGTCTTAGTTTTGGTATTTAGCATATCAGCTTTTATTTGATTCCAAAGGTTACTTTTGCTTCCACCCTCAGTTATAGTTATCTCCTCTAGGGATACTCCACCTTTTTTATATATATCTGTGATTCCAATATAGTCGTATCCAATAGCTTCTAGTACAGCTCTCCATAGTGTAGCTTGGTCAGTATCCATTCCCATATTTAAAAAACAACCAGAGGCATTTGCTAATTCTCCAACTCCCTTAGTGAGATATGGTAAAAATAAAACTCCATTAGCTCCAGTTGGAATTTTTTCTGCTGCTTTAGAAAGTTTATCGAAATATGAATCCTCACCAACTTTATCACAGATATTATCTCTAAACCATCTAAGAGCAAGTCCACCTGTTCTTATAAATCCCCAATAAAAATATGAGTTTTCTAAAGTTCCACTATTAAAAATCAATCCATTTTCTGGTTTGCTCAACTCCTCTTTTATTCCATCAGTTGATACACAGAACATAGCACAAGTACCAGCTACATCAGCAGCCATATTTTTCTCTAAAAGCCCACAACCTAACATAGATTGCATAGTATCTCCAGCACCAGCACAGATAGGAATACCTGCTGGTAATCCTGTAAACTCTGCCATCTCTTGAGAAAGGTTTCCAATTATATCCCAAGGTTTTACTATTTTAGGAAGATATTTTTTATCTATATTTAAAATTTTAAGTTGTTCATCTGACCACTCTTTTTTATAGACATTGTATCCTAGTCCCCAACCAGATATAGTTCCCCAATCTATAAAAGCATCTTTAGGAGATAATCCAGCTAGGTTCATCAAAATATATGGAGCATTGTGAACAAATTTACAACCATTTTCTAGAAATTTAGTATTTTTTAAAAACCATCTAGCTATCATAGCTGGAAACATACAGTTAGGAGTAGGATTTCCAGTTTCTTTAGCCCAGATATCAAAATTTTTACTTAAAAGCTCCTCTACATCTTTTTGGCAACGAGAATCTAAGTAGTTTACATATGGTGTTATAGGTTTACCATTTTCATCTATTCCAGCAATACCACAGATTATTCCATCACCAAAAATTCCTCTCACTTCACTTGGATTTAAGCCTTTTTCCTTCATCTGTGTAACACAATCTCTTATCCCTTTTTTACAAGCTTCTAAATATTCATTTACATCCATCTCTACCCAACCAGATTGAGGATAATTGAGAGTAGTAGGATAAGATTTTTCAGCTACACACTCCATTTCTAATGAATAGATAGCAACCTTAACACTTTGAGTTCCAGCATCAAATCCAATATAATATTTATTCATAACAACCTCCATAAAAATTAAATATTTTTAATGGAAAACTTAAAGATAACTATTAAAAAAACCCAGAAAACTCTGGGCAAAATAAACGAAAAAATAGTATATCTTTTCTTCTTCCATCCAGACTATACTGTCGGTTTTGGAATTTCACCAAATCAGAATTAAAAAATTCTCGTGGACTATAACCACCGGTCGGGAATTGTTACCTCACCCTGCCCTGAAGATAAAATATTCTTATTAATTTGAATATAACATTTTTAAATCTAATTGTCAATATAATACTCAAAAGTTCTGAAAATGACATATTATTATGACAAAATTAAAATATAAACTTATGGTTGCAAAAAAGTATGTATATAGGAGGATATATTTAATCAAAAAGATTATTATTATGCTCACTGTATAAAGAGAGATTATGCTCTTGGAGTTGGGATTGCGGTGGAGTTTGATAAAAGATATAATACGAGAGATAGATTATTAAAACTAGCTGAAGAAAAGTCGAAACTTTAGATAAAAAATATATAGAAATATAGAATGTATTTAACTTGATAACTAAGGAGAAATAATTAAAAATTGACTAAAAATAAAATTTATTACATAACTTGAATGAGGAGAACCCTAAGCCGTGGTAGGGAGTGTAAATGTTTCAGAGAACCTAGTCATAGTAGGATAGAGCTACAATAAATTTTAAATTAAATTTGACAGTCAGAAATTTTTAAAAAATACTGACTGTTTTTTATTTTCATAGGATAATAAAAATTTTTGGAGTATATTAAATAATATAGAGAGAAAATTACCAGAAAGAAAAATTGAAAGTTACAAGAGAAATATTAGATTATAAAAGGGAGAGAAATATGAAAGTAGAATTAAGAAAATGGAATAAAAAGTATAAGTATGAATTGAAGGATATTTGTAATAAAATAGATAGAAAATATTTATCAAATAGAATTCCAAACCCTTATAAAGCTGAAGATGTAATTTGGTGGTTAGATTATTTAGATTATGTAGAAAAAATGAAGGAAGCAATGGAATCTTCAGAGCTATTGTTATTGATGGAAAAATTTGTGAAACAATAAGTATTGAAAAAAGAGGAGATATTTATATTAAAGAGGGGGTCTTAGGTTATTATCCTTCAACTGAATATTGGTGAAGAGGAATAATGACACAGGCAACAGAAAAAGTTTATGAATTAGCATTTGAGCAGTTAGATATTATTAAAATAATGGCGACCACTTTTAAAGATAATATTGACTCAAGAAGAGTAATTGAAAAAAATGGATTTAAATTAGAAGGAATAAGAGAAAAATCTATATAAAAATGGCATAATTTATGATGAGTGTATATATGGAAAATTAAAATAAATAAGAAAATTGATTAGATGGATACTTATGTCAATAGTAACTAAAGAAGAGGCAGAATATCTTAATGAAATATTTACAAGGACTAGAAGCGTTACAAAAAGAGAAAACTATCCAAATGTGAAAAAAATTTTGAGACGCAAAAAGCAAAGCTTTCAGTGTTTCCTTCACAATTCTCTGAGTTTTCTTTAATTAGTTACTATCTATATAATTATAGTTATGCTATAATAATAAAAAAATCTAAGGAGAAAGGAAGTAAGAAGATGAAGATAAGATTCTTTGGAGAGATTGATATCAATAAAGACTATTATGAAACTACTATTCATTTAAAGGATAGAGATATCCAATTAGATTTGGATTTAGAGGAAGTAGTAGGAAAAAAAGATTGGATATTAGAGTATGATGAATATATTTCAAACTTATCTAGTTTTAAAGAAAAAATAGAAGAAAAATTAAATGAGGATTTTGATGACTGGGGTCTTACAAAAGAGTGGATAGATTGGCACATAGAAGAATTCGATAAAAAAGATATAGAAAAACTCACTGAAGAAACAGAAAAAACTCTTCCAATAGATGAGAAACTTTTTAGGGTTATAAATCTAGTAAGAGTAGGAATATACCCAAAATATGAAGACTATGCTGTATGGGATTTTATGCTAGATAAAAAGTTTAGCAGTCAAATTCTTGTAGTTATTACTGATAATAAGGGAGAAATTCTAGATATTACTTGGGAAAGTTAATAATATTCTAAAAAATGATAGATAAAAAATAAAAATCTATGTATAATTATTGATAATGGTACAAGTATTTATTTAATAAAGCTCTACAAATATTGAGGTTAAAAATCGAGGAGAAGACTTAATTATGACAGATCTAACAACAGGTAGTCCTACAAAACAAATGCTAAAATTTGCTATCCCAGTGTGTCTAGGGAATTTATTTCAACTTTTTTATAGCTTAACAGATACTAGGATAGTGGGAAGTACTTTAGGAGAAAATACTCTAGCAGCTGTTGGGGCAAGTACAGCAATAAGTACTCTACTTATTGGTTTTCTAACAGGACTTACAAATGGATTTTCTATTATTATTGCTCAAAATTTTGGAGCAAAAAATGAAAAGAATATAAGGAAAAGTATAGGGGGAACATTTTTATTAGGTTTTTTAACAGCACTATTCATAAGTTTTTTTAGTGTTACATTTTTAAAACCAATACTTAATATATTAAATGTTTCTAATGAAATTTTTTCACAATCTTATGGATATATTAAAATTATCCTTTTGGGAATAATAGCTACTATGTTTTATAATGCTTTTGCTGGAATATTAAGAGCTATTGGAGATACAATAGCTCCTCTTATATTTTTAGTTATAGCTTGTGGATTTAATATATTTTTGGATTTATATTTTATACTTAATCTTAAAATGGGAGTAGTTGGAGCAGCTTGGGCAACAGTCACCTCTCAAGGAATATCAGTACTATTTTGTGTAGTATATATGTGGAAAAAATATCCAAATCTTAGATTGAAAAAAGAGGATTTCAAAATAGATATACAACTCGTAAAAAAACTTTATGGTTCTGGTCTCTCTATGGGAATGATGATGTCCCTTGTATATTTTGGAACTTTGGCTCTACAAATAGCTATCAATGCTCTTGGAACAAATACAATAGTAGCTCATACAGCAGCTAGAAAGATAACAGAGTTTTTTATGCTTCCATTTGGAGTGATGAGTGTTACAATGGCAACATATTGTGGACAAAATAAAGGAGCTAGGGAGTATAAGAGAATAAAAATAGGAATATGGCAAGCTCTTTATATAACTTGGGTTTGGTGTGCTTTTATTTTGATACTAAGTTACACAATCTCTCCACAGTTAGTATATCTAGTTACAGGAACTAGAATTTCTGAAATAATTAATATAGCAGAAAAATATTTAAAAATAAATACGATATTTTATTTTGTCCCAGCTATTATATGCATATTGAGAAATGCTATGCAAGGAATAGGAGATTTAATAACTCCAATTTTCTCCAGTTTTATAGAGTTAGTTGGAAAAGTAGCTGTAGCTTTTTTCCTCACACCTAGTATAGGATATATGGGAATAATAGTTTCTGAACCAATTGTTTGGATATTAATGGTGATTCCTTTAATAGTGATGATCATAAAAAATCCTATTTTTAAAGAGAGAACTGTAAAAATATAAAAAATTATGGAAGGAGAGAAACATGTGGACTTGGTTTTTTATAGGAGTAGTATTTTTGATAATAGAAGGTATTAGCTTTGGATTATTATCTATTTGGTTTGCTATTGGAGCTTTTGTAACTATGTTTTTTACATATCTTCCCATTGATTATCAATTTTTTATTTTTATAGTAATATCTGGTATTTCACTTTTACTTATTAGAAAGACAACTATAGTTTATCTTAAAAGTAAGAGAAAAGAAGTAGATAGAATCAGAAAAGCTAACGTCAAAGTTGATAATATTTTAATACGAGGTAATGAAAGAATATACATAGTTAAACTAGATGGAAAAATTTGGGAATCTATTTGTAAAAACAAATTAGAAATAGATGAAATAGCTCAAGTAAAAGAAATAAAGGGAAATAAACTGCTTTTAATTAAATTAGAAGATGAAATTTTAGATATTTAAAAATTTAATCTAAATAAATTAGGAGGGATCTAATGTTTTTTATATTTTTATTAATTTTGATTATAATTATATTATTAGCTACACATGTAAGAATCGTTTCACAATCACAAGCTTTTGTAATTGAAAGATTAGGAGCTTATCTAACTACTTGGGACGTTGGACTAAATATTTTAATTCCATTTATAGATAGAATTGTTAGAAAAGTTTCACTAAAAGAGCAAGTTTTAGATTTTCCGCCACAACCAGTTATTACAAAAGATAATGTTACTATGCAGATTGACTCTGTAATATATTTTCAAATTACAGATCCAAAACTCTATACTTATGGAGTAGAAAAACCTCTTAGTGCTATAGAAAATCTAACAGCTACAACTCTTAGAAATATAATAGGAGAAATGGAGCTAGACCACACTCTTACCTCTAGAGATACTATTAATACAAAAATGAGAGCTATATTAGACGAAGCAACAGATCCGTGGGGAATAAAAATTAATAGAGTGGAGTTAAAAAATATTATTCCACCTGCTGAAATACAAGATGCCATGGAAAAGCAAATGAAAGCTGAAAGAGAGAGAAGGGAAGCTATTCTGAGAGCAGAGGGACAAAAAAAATCTTCTATTTTAGTAGCAGAAGGAGAAAAAGAGGCAGCAATTTTAAGAGCTGAAGCTAAAAAAGAAGCTGCAATTAGAGAAGCAGAAGGTAAGGCAGAAGCAATACTTAAAATACAAAATGCCGAAGCTGAAGCAATTAGATTACTAAAAGAAGCTGGAGCAGATAAATCTGTACTTACTCTAAAAGGTATGGAAACTTTTGCTAAAGTTGCTAATGGTAATGCTACTAAAATAATAATTCCTAGTGAATTACAAAACATAGTTACCTTAAGTGAAGTTTTCCATGAAAGTAGCAAAAAATAGATTAATTAAATAATAAAATAATCATAAAAATGAAGCTATTACGATTTTCTAATCATAAAGCTTCATTTTTTTACTCTTATTAATTAATTATTTACAGATTTAATGACTCCCATTTTTTTCTTTCTATGCTCCCATAAAACTTTCATTCCCTCTACTACTAGGATAAGAGCTAGGACAAAGATAGGTAATGAAACTACCACTTGAAGTCCTTGAACTGCTAAGCTACCCTTTCCATTTAAAAGAAGAGCTAAGTTAGTTTTAAATGAGATAAGTAATGAACTCATAGTAGCTGCAAGCATAAAGAACATTGGGATTAAAAGCATAAAGTTTTTCTTTCCTTTTTTAGCTAGCCATACAGACACACCTAAGAAGCAAGGTACAGCAACTAATTGGTTACACGCTCCAAATAAAGGCCAGATATTTTGGTATCCACCTAAGCAAAGTACTGCTCCAAGTCCCACTGTGATGAAAGTTCCCACATACATATTTCCTAAGTAACCTTGTACCTTACTATTCTCTTTAGCTTTATTGCTAGTAAATAGCTCTTGGAATAGGAATCTTCCCAATCTTGTAGCTGTATCTAAAGATGTCAAAGCAAAGGCAGAGATAGCTAGAGAGATAACTGTAAATGTAGTATTTACTGCTGCCTGTCCCATTCCTAATTTGCTGAAAAATCCAGAGATAGCAGAGGCAAAAACCACAGCTGGAGTTCCTTGAGGCATCTTTCCATTAGAGAAAAGAGCTCCTACTGCTATAAGGGCGATTACAGCCAATATACACTCAATAAGCATAGAACCATATCCAATTAACTTAGCATCTCCCTCATTGTTTAACTGTTTTGATGTAGTTCCAGAGGCGATTAAGCTATGAAATCCAGAGATAGCTCCACAAGCTACTGTGATAAATAGGTATGGGAACATCACTTGTCCATTGAAGCTATTTGTCCAACCTGTAAAAGCTGGTAGGTTGATAGTAGGGTTAGTTCCTAAAATTCCTACTACTGCTGCAATAATCATAAAGTATAGTAAGAAACTATTTAAGTAATCTCTAGGTTGTAATAAAATCCAAACTGGAGTAACAGAAGCGATAAAGATATATACAAAAACCACTCCTAACCAGAAAGTTTTACTTAGATAGATAGGGTATTTTAATCCTACAGCAATACAAAGAGCTAATAGTAAAACTCCAACCACTGAAGATACAGCTAGAGGTGCATTCTTTCTATAAACTAAAAATCCAAAGGCAATAGATAGTGGAATAAATAGCATAGAAGCTGTGGCAACAGAACCATTAGCTGAGTAGAAGACCTTTGTTCCATCTGGATTGATAGAGTATCCTTGGAAAGTAGAAGCTACAATATCAGAGAAAGCTGCCACTACTAAAAGTAGAACTAGCCAAGAGAAAATTGTAAATAACATTTTACATCTGTGTCCGATATTCTCCTCAATAACCTCTCCTAGAGATTTTCCTTTGTGTCTGATAGAAACAACGATAGCTGAGAAATCTTGTACAGCTCCAAAGAAAATACCTCCAAGAATAATCCATAAAAGTACAGGAACCCAACCAAATACAGCAGCTTGAATAGGTCCGTTGATAGGTCCAGCCCCAGCTATTGAAGCAAAGTGGTGTCCTAAAAGTACAGGTGCCTTAGCTGGAATATAGTCTACTCCATCTTCAAAATCGTGAGCTGGTGTCTTTCTCTTAGGGTCGATATCCCACTGCTTTGCAAGCCACGAACCATAAGTGATATAAGCCACTAAAAAGCATAAAATTGTGATAACTAAAAGTGTAATTCCTTTCATAAAAAATCCTCCCTGATGTTTTATTAAAATTTTTATAACTATCCTTTTAAAAAGAAAACTAAGAATTGCTCCATATTCCAAGAAGTTTAATGAGAAATAGCTTTAAGAATTACTCTCGTTCAAAGAATAAAGAGTAAGTAAAGTTCAACTCGTTAAAAACATAAAACTCGGCTACGCCTCAAACAGTTATGTTTTTTAGCATTCGTTTTCTCTGACTTACTCTAATATTCTTTTCAATCTCCGTAATTCTTAAGCTATTTAGGCTCTAATAAATTACACAATTCTTTGAGTTTTCTTTAGTCAGTTGAAATCAAAATAGTTATAATTATTATTTGATAAGATGTTTATATAATTTTTCTAAAGTCTTCCCAGATTTGTTACTATATATATTTTTATTTTTTGTATCTACTAAGATTACTCTAGCTTGGGAATAGCCTCTAAAAGAGAAAAGATAACTTTTCTCAAACTTATATTTTTTTACCCTTTTGATAGTTTCCAAATCAGATATATTCTCTGCTAGAATAACTAGAGTAATAAAGCTATACATATGATTTTTCTCAGGATATTTATTCCCCTTTCTTACAAGATTAGGCTCTATATAGCTAGGAATAAGAGAGAGCAAATCTTCAAGTGTAGAGCTATCTACATTCTCTTTTTCAATAAAAAATATATGTTCAAAGGCTTTTGTTTCCCAGAGTTGTACCTCTTTAACTAGCAGGTACTTCTCACTGTATGAGTTAAAATATCCATAGGCATCAATCTTTTTATCCCCAATCTCATACTCCCTATAAATATCAAAACTCCTCTCATATTCAGCTAAAATCCTATCTAAATATCCTAAGTTTTCCATAAAATCTCCCCTTAAAATCTACACTTCCTGTGTCCAACCAAAGCTATCTTCCACTTTTCCATACTGGATACCTGTAAGAGTATCATAAAGTTTTTGTGTTATAGCTCCAGTTTTAAAATCATTTATAATCTGTTTGTCCCCTTTGTAGAAAAGCTCTCCAATAGGAGAGATAACAGCTGCTGTTCCTGTTCCAAAAGCCTCTTGAACTCTTCCCTCTCTAGCTGCTTTCATCAAGAAATCAATAGAGAAATGCTCTTCGTGTACCTTGTATCCCCAAGCTTTTAGAAGAGTAAGACAAGAATCTCTAGTAATTCCTGGAAGTACAGTTCCATCAATAGGAGCTGTATAAACCTCGTTGTCTACGATAAACATAGCATTCATAGTTCCTACTTCCTCTACATATTTTCTTTCTACTCCATCTAGCCAAAGTACCTGTGTATAACCTAGCTTTCTAGCTTTCTCTTGAGCTATAATACTAGCTGCATAGTTTCCACCACATTTTGTAAATCCTGTTCCCCCCTTAGTAGCTCTTACATACTCATCTTCTACATAGATTTTTACAGGGTTTACTCCCTCTGGGTAGTAGTTTCCAACAGGGGATAGAATTACAACAAACTTGTATGAGCTTGCTGGGTGTACCCCTACTGCTACCTCTGTAGCAAACATAAATGGACGAATGTATAGAGATGTTCCCTCTAAGTGAGGTACCCACTCCTTTTCGTGGTTGACTAGAGTTTTGATAGCATCTACAAATAAATCCTCTGGAATAGTTGCCATACATAGTCTTTCATTTGATTTTATCATTCTTCTAGCATTCATCTCTGGTCTGAATAGAAGAATTTTTCCCTCTCTTGTCCTGTATGCTTTAAGCCCCTCAAATGTCTCTTGAGCATAGTGTAGTACCATAGTTGCTGGATTTAGAGCTATTGGAGCAAAGGGAGTAATTTTAAAATTGTACCACCCTTTCTCATCAGTATAATCCATTACAAACATATAGTCAGTAAAGTATTTTCCAAATCCTAACTCATTGTCACTTGGTTTCTCCTTTAAAGTTTTTGTTTCCTCAAATGTTACTTGCATAAAATCTCCTCCTAAAATCTCTTTCTTACTAAAATTTTAGTAATAAAAAAACAGCCCAGTTAGGCTGTTAAATTTTTCTAAAATCTTAATTATATTATTTTCCCCATTAAAAATATAAACCAAAACTAATTAAATAAATCTATATTCTTTAAAAAATAGGTACGAAAAGATACTAGAAATATTACCTAACATAAAAATTTTCCTATTCAGTTTTTTCATCTTGAGTATTATATATATGACAAATATTATGCTAAGTATTATAAATAACATCTTTGCGACCTCCTTTTATCTTATATGTTTAAAATAAGTATATACTCATTCTTGAAAAAAATCAAGCTTTTTTTAAAAATAAAAAAAATTATCAAATATTAAAAATTAAGTTTTAGTTTTTACAGCTATTATCATATATACTAAAATAATAACATATCTTTAAGAAAAGAATGGCTATCATTAGTAAATTTAAAATTTTGAGACTTAATAATTTTTTAGATAAAATATGTATAAGTCTATTTACCATACGTCTAATCTCTTTAATTTAAAAAATTTTTCTGCTTTTACTTGCTTTTTAATTTTTAATATGCTAAAATAAATTAATGGGAATGAAGTTCTCCCTTGGTATAAACCTAAACTGCTTATTAGCTGATGACTTCTACTTTAGGTAGAAGTATCAGCTTTTTTATTTTTACATATTTGAAAGGAGATTTTTATGTTATTTAGTTTAGCTCTTATCTTTTTGTGTGGAATGCTATTAGGAGGTATTTTTACAAAATTAAAACTTCCAGCACTCCTTGGAATGTTACTCACTGGTATTATCTTGGGTCCATATGTTCTAAATTTACTAGATCCAAGTATACTTAATATTTCCGAAGACTTAAGACAAATTGCTCTTATTATAATTTTGACTAGAGCTGGACTTAATTTAGATATTGAAGATTTAAAAAAAGTAGGTCGCCCAGCTTTTCTTATGTGTTTTATTCCAGCTACTTTTGAAATTATTGGTATGCTTATATTAGCTCCTAAACTTTTAGGATTGTCACTTCTAGACTCTGCTGTACTTGGAACCGTCATAGCTGCTGTTTCTCCAGCTATAATCGTTCCAAAAATGCTAAGACTCATCGAAGAAGGTTATGATAAAAAGAAAAAGGTTCCTCAACTGATTATGGCTGGTGCTTCAGTCGACGATATATTTGTAATTGTCCTCTTTACAGCTTTTAGTAAATTAGCAACTGGTAAAAGTATACTTATAACAGATTTTATAAAAATTCCTAGTTCTATAATCTCTGGTTTTATAGTAGGAGCTATTATAGGTAAACTACTAGCTCTATTTTTCAAAAAAATACATCTCCGTGATAGTATAAAAGTAATTATTATTTTAAGTATCTCCTTTCTTTTAGTTACATTAGAAAAAGTAAATACTGGAATATTTACTTTTTCTGCTCTTTTAGCTATAATGACAATGGGAATAGTAATTCAAAAGTTCAAAAAAGAAGTAGCTACAAGACTTTCATCTAAATTTTCAAAACTTTGGATTGCAAGCGAACTCATGTTATTTGTTTTAGTAGGTGCTAATGTAAATATATCCTATGCACTTAGCTCTAGTTTAACAAGTATCTTTTTAATTTTTGGAGTCATCATTTTTCGTATATTAGGAGTTTTTTTATCACTTTTAGGTACAAATTTAAACTATAAAGAACGTCTATTTACTATGATTGCTTATTCACCTAAAGCAACTGTACAAGCTGCTATTGGATCTATTCCTTTAACAATGGGATTGGCTTGTGGAGATATAGTTCTTACAATCGCTATTCTTTCTATTTTAATTACAGCACCTTTAGGGGCTTTTGCTATTGATTCAAGTTATAAAAAACTCCTCTCTTAAAGAGCTTTTCTATTGTTGCTGCTGAAAATATTGTTATCTTTATTGAAATTAATAAGTTAAGGCAAAAAACAGAAAGTAGTAATAAGATTAACTATGTAGCACTAAATAAAGAGAAATTTTCAAAGAAAAAATTTAGATGTTGTATCAAAATTACTATTTATGCAAAAGCTGAATAAAACTTATCCTGTTACAGAAACTATAGTTACTGGAGTTGTATCTAGAATAAAAGATAGTGTTGTATATAATCTTTTAAAAGATAAAATCAAAACCAGAAATGAGATGAGAATTGTTTATCCTGGAGAATAACTCCTATAAAAATAATAGTTAATTACCCTAGTGATAGATATAAATTTAAGTAATTAATAGTATACAAAACTGCTAGAATTATTTTAGAAATAATAATATTTGTTAATTTAAAAATAAAAGAGACCACTGTAATATCCTCTCCTTTATCTTAGTTCTCTAAGATTTTGATTCTAGTTATTACAACAGCCTTTTTTAATCTTCTCTTTAACATATAAGAGTTTACCACCAATGATGGTGTCTTCCTACTCTATATGTTCCATAACCTATACCACCTATGATAGCAGCATTAATTAAATTCTCCCTTCTTCTTTCAGCTTCTAATCTATCATAAGCTAACTTTTTTTCATACTCAAGTCTCTCTTTCTCTAATCTTAATTTTTCCTGAGTATAATAAATATCTATCTCCTGAGGTGAAGGAAGATTTTTTTTAATTTGCTTCTCTCTATTTTCAGTCACTAATTTCTTGTACTCAGCATATTTTTTTATCTTATCATCCACACTATTTTCATTACTATAAGTAAGAATAGTAGCAAGTAAAAGAACAAAAGTTATCAATATTTTTTTCATCTCTGCTCCCTCCTCTAAAGCTTAACTATACTATCTAAAGAATAAAGGCACTTCCTAAGACTTTTTTTTCTATATCATAAAATACTACTCCTTGACCTGGTGTTACAGCTCTTACCTTATCTTCTAAAAAACTAACTTTAATATTTCCATTTTCTAAAAGCTCTAATTGGCATTTATGAAGCTTATCCCTAGAACGTGTTTTAGCCCAGCAAATCAAACCATCTAAATCCTTTAATTCTTCTAGAGAGATAAGATTTATCTTTTCAGCCATAAGTTCATCTTTAAATAATAGCTCATTTTCTCCTACTATTACATTATTATTTTTACTATCTAAAGCTATCACATATAAAGGTTTTTCTTGAGATATTCCCAGCCCTTTTCTTTGTCCAATAGTATAAAATGATAAACCATTATGTTTCCCTAATATTTTTCCATCAATAGTTACTATATTTCCATTTTTTCCAGCCTTTCCATTCGTATGAGTAACTAAGAATTCTTTTAATTTCCCATCCTCAACAAAACAGATCTCTTGAGAATCTTTTTTAGCATATACTCTCACACCTAATTGTTCTGCTAATTTTCTTACCTTTGGTTTTTCTAATTCACCTATAGGAAATTTTATATACTTTAAATTCTCTTTATCAATTTGAGAAAGAAAGTATACTTGATCTTTATTTGGATCATCTCCCATAGAAAGTACTCCATCTTTTAATTGCGTATAATGACCAGTTGCCATAAAATTTGCTCCCTTAGAACGTGCAAAATCCATAAGCATACCAAATTTTATATATTTATTACATACCATACATGGATTAGGAGTCTTTCCTTGTAAATATTCATTTAAAAAATAATCTATGACTGTAGCTTTAAACTCTTTCCTAGCATCTAATACATAATGAGGAATTCCTAAATCTTCACAAACTTTTTTAGCGTCCGAATCTTCTGGATGACAAGTTCTCATAGTTATCCCTATTAAATCATATCCTTGCTTTTTTAAAATATAAGCTACAGTAGAGGAGTCTACTCCTCCACTCATAGCCACAGCAATCTTTATATTTTTATTTTTTTCATCATAAGTTATGTACTTATCAAATTCTCTATTTTCCATTTCAATTTTAACTCCTTATTTATAAAATTTTTAAAGTATTTTTAGCTAGTATTAGCACTCCAAACAAAAAAATAATTCCTCCAGACAACTGTGAAATTTTAATCAATTTTCTCTCATCCAACACCTTTGTAAAATTGGCTATTACATATGTCGTCGTAAACCATTCAATAGAACCACCTAAAAATATTCCCAAAGCTATAAATGGAGCCACTAAAAAAGTTTCTTCGGAGTAAACTTTTAAAGTAGTAAAAATAACTAGTATTGTAAATATTCCAGATAAATTAGCTAATGCAATAAAAAAAGTTGTAAAATAGTCTTTTACTATTCCTGTCGGAGTACATTCTATTTTCTTTATTTTTACTCTTTTTTCCAATTTTTTCCAACCAACAAAAATTAAAAATATAGCTACTAAAATTTGCAATAAAGATTCATATCTCATTATTAAATCTTCTACATAACTCATAAATAAGAGTGCAGTAAGTGCATAAATAATATCTACTGTTACCATTCCTAAAGCCGAAACATAGCCTCTTTTATGTCCTTCTATCATAGTTTTTTCCATACAATATATTCCTACTGGCCCAAAAGGAAGAGATAAAATAAGCCCTGTAATTACTCCCTTTAATGTAATTAAAAACATTGAAATACCTCCTATAATTCTAGTCCTTTAAAGATTTCCCACACTTAGGACAGAAAGAGAAATTACTAGCCACATTAGTACCACAGTATGGACATACTTCAGTTTCTAAAACTATTTTTTCAATATCCTCATATTCTACCATCTTTTTTTCTAAAACTTTTGAAATAGACTCCTTTTTTATCTTATAAACACTTTTACATTGTCTACAAATAATGATATACTCTTTGGAAAATTTAAAAATCGGTATAAAAAAAATATCAAAGCTTTGACTCAATTCTACAAGAGAAAATTTTTCATTGATACAAGCTGTACATTTAAATGAAACATTACATAAACTTTTATTTTTATTCCCTATACCAAAAACTCCTATAAAAAACATTTTCTCTCCTTGCTAATACAGTAAAATAATTTAGTATACATTTCCCTAATAAATTATATCATATTCTTAATCTCATTAAAAGAAAAATTAAATTTTTTAAAATTCTGTTTTCAACCTATTAAATATATTATATAATAATTATGTAACCCTGTACTTTTGAAAGGAGTAAATTTGAAAAAACAATTAACAGAGACTGAAATAGAAAAACAGATGGAAAAAGCTATAGAAAAAATTTCACTAGAAATAAAAAAAATAAAATTAATACTAACAATATTAAAAAAACTAAATAAAATAAAAACATTTTTTAAATTAAAATAGGAGGAAAAATGTTATCTGAAAAGTTATTAAAAAAGATAGGATCTATATCAAAAGAGTTTGAAAAAAGGGGTTATACATTAGAGGAAGATTTAGTAGAATTAGTCAAAACTAGAGAAGATATAGCTCAAAAATTAGAAAATACAAAATTCAAAAAAATAGAATTTTTTCAAGATGAAGAACTCCATTCTATAGGTTTAACTCTAGAAGATGTGCAAATCGAGTTCTTTGTAACCGAGGGAGAAGATGAGCAGGGACCTTGGTACGAAGCTGAAGTAGAAATAATTTTCTTCTAAAATTTAAAGAACAACATAGGGGGATAATATGAAGATTTTTGATGGACATGCTGATATCTGGTATGATGTAGCTAAAAAAAGAAAACTAGGTGAAGAGAATATTTTTAAAAAATATCATTTGGATAGATTAAAAACCGGAAATATAATGGGGGGAATATTTATCGCATATCTTGAACAAATCGAAGGACAAGATGATGAAAAAGAAATGTTTCATTTAATCAATTCAACTATCCATGAAATAAGGGAAAATCAGGATATATTTAATATAATAAGAGAAAAAGGTGATTTTAATAGAGGTATAGTTGAAGGAAAATTTGATATAATTATGGGAATAGAGGGATTAAAGGCTATCGGAAAAAATCTTGATTGGATAGATACTTTTTATGAGTTAGGTTTTAGACACGCTTCTCTTACCTGGAATGAAGAAAATCATTTAGCTACTGGAGTAGATGGAGATAAAGAAAGAGGGCTCACCTCTATTGGAAAAGAAGCAGTAAAAAAGATGGAAAAATTAGGGATGATTATAGATGTATCACATGCTAATGATAAAACTTTTTGGGATATCTATGATAATACTACTAAACCAATTATAGCTTCTCATTCTAATGTTAAAGCTCTTTGTGATCATAAAAGAAACCTGACTGATGAACAGATAAAAGCAATAGCTAAAAGAGATGGAGTTATAGGTATCAATGCTTATAAAAAGTTTTTAGCACGAGATAGATATAAACAAAATCTAGAAAGATACGTAGATCATATAGAGCATATTATATCATTAGTAGGGATAAAACATGCAGCTCTTGGTTTTGACTTTTGTGAATATCTATATATTGATAAAAAAGATGAAGATATTAATCCAATAGGATTAGAAAATGCCTCAAAAGCTGTATCTGTATTAGAAGAACTATATAAAAGAGGCTATAATGAAAATGATATAAGAAAAATAGCTTTTGAAAACTTTATGAGAATAACTGAAATGATATTATAAAACTCTTTATTTTATGGAGTTGAGAGCTTTCTCAAACTCCTCTTTTGTTATTCCATATCTATTTAATTTAGAAAGAAATTGTTTACCATTAGAATATCCTATACCTAATTTTCCTCCAACCTTTTCTCTTCTTTCACTTGCTTCTATTCCACCAACTAATCCACACTCCATAAGATAAGTCATAGTAAAACTACTTTGTAACTCCTTTTCTACTGTACATTTTGCCTTTTCCAAAGCTTTTATAATAGATTCTGGCGAAGCATTTTCTACACCTATATCTCCATCTTTTGTTCCTTCACTTCTTCTTATGTAAGCGTCCTTTGCATCAGGAAAAAATTTATGTATATATTTTCTTATCTCATTTCCAGCATAATCAGGATCAGTTAAAATTATTACTCCTCTGTTTTTTTGAGCTACTCTTATTCTTTCAATATTCTCTTTTTTTCTTACAGCAAATCCATTTACTTGTATCACTTCAGCATCTACAGCAGATTTTACAGCTGCTATATCATCTCTACCTTCCACTACTATTATCTCTTTTATCATCTTTTTCATTCTACATTCCTTATCTTTTCATTAAAATATATTAAAAAGTTTTTTAAATCTCTTGCTACATACTCCCAAGTATGTGTTTCATCCTTACAAAGATACCCTACAAAATTATAATTATGCTTCTTCATTCTTCCTACGGTGTCTATCCATTGCTGTAGCATTAGATAAGGCTCTATATCCTTTTCTCCAACACTTGTATAAAAATATCTATTCTCATACTTAGATCTATCTAATCTTTTTATCATTGTATATGGGTCTTCTTTTAATATCTTATATCCCCAAGAACCAAAAACTCTTAAAAAATGAAGTTTATCCTCATTATTAAATAATCTCTTTGGAATATAAAGAAAACTAAAAAATCTAATGACTCTTCTATTGACACTCATTCTAACAATACTAGTAGCTCCAGAAAAACTTCCTATCACTTTAAAAATTTCCAAATGTCTAAGTCCTAATTTAAAAGCTCCATAACCTCCCATTGAAAATCCTGCAATTCCAAAATTAGATTTAGGAAACTCTTTTTTTAAACCTGATACTATCTCCTTTATGATATATCTCTCATACTGGTGTGATTTATCCCTATAAAAATTAGTATACCACCCCATACCATCGCAACCAGAATTAATAAGTACTATATTCATTTTTTGTATTTTTCCAGATTTTAGCAATATAAGATAATTTTCTCTTATTCTCCCTCTTTCTAACCAATCATCTGGACAATCCCTGAGTCCATGAAGTAAGATAAGACAAGGTAAGCTATCACTTACCTCACCTTTATTCCTTATAACTACATATTCCAATTCTTCATTTATATATTCTTTTGAAGTTGTAACTCTTCTCTCAACAAATAAATCTTTTTCTAAATCTTTAACTACCTCATCATAATCAAAATCTTTATTCTCTATAAAAGTTATCTCTTTAAATTGAAGAACTTTTTGTACTTTCTTTAAAACTTTAAATGAGTATGAATAAGTAACTATATAAAATATTAACCCCAAACTTAATAAGATTATAAAAACTTTTATCATATACCCCTCTTAATTAAAATTCAGCATTATTAGGTGTTCTAGGGAAAGGAATTACGTCACGGATATTAGTCATTCCTGTTATATACATTATAATTCTTTCAAATCCTAGTCCATATCCAGAGTGTGGGAAGCTTCCAAATCTTCTTAAATCTAGATAGAATTCATAATCCTCTGGTTTCATTCCTAATTCAGTTATTCTATTTTCTAGTATCTCTAAACTATCTTCTCTTTGAGAACCTCCTATTATCTCTCCAATTCCTGGTGCTAATAGATCCATAGCTCTTACAGTTTTTCCATCTGGATTAAGTTTCATATAAAAAGCTTTGATATCTTTAGGATAATCAGTTAAGAATACTGGCTTTTTGAAATACTCTTCAGCTAAATATCTCTCATGCTCACTTTGTAAGTCGATTCCCCATTCAACTGGATAATCAAATTTCTTACCAGATTTTAGTAATATATCTATTGCTTCTGTATATGTTAATCTTCCAAAGTCACTATTTAATACGTTATTTAATTTGTCAAATAATCCTTTTTCAATGAAGTTATTGAAGAACTCCATCTCTTCTGGACACTCGTCCATTACAAATTTGATTATATATTTAACCATTGATTCAGCTAGTTCCATATTTGCCTCTAAATCAGCAAAAGCAATTTCTGGCTCTATCATCCAGAACTCAGAAGCGTGTCTAGCTGTATTAGAGTTTTCTGCTCTAAATGTAGGTCCAAATGTATATATATTTCTAAATGCTGAACAGAAAGTTTCTCCACTTAATTGTCCACTTACTGTTAAGTTAGTTTCTTTTCCAAAGAAGTCTTTAGAATTATCTACTGTTCCATCTTCTTTTTTAGGCAGGCTGTTTAAATCTAGAGTAGTTACTCTAAACATCTCTCCTGCTCCCTCACAGTCAGAACCTGTTATGATTGGAGTATGTACATAAACAAATCCATTCTCTTGGAAGAATTTATGTATAGCATAAGCTACTACTGACCTTACTCTAAATACTGCTGAGAAAGTATTTGTTCTTGGTCTTAAGTGAGCTTTTGTTCTTAAGTATTCAAAAGTGTGTCTTTTATTTTGTAAAGGATATTCTAAGTCAGCTTTTTGGAATACATTTATCTCTTCAGCCATTATTTCAAAAGCTTGTCCAGCTCCTTGTGATTTCACTAATTTTCCTTTTACCTCTATCGAAGATATTATAGATAGACGAGAGACTTCTTCAAAGTTACTAAGTCTTGTATCAAATACAACCTGTACTCCTTTGAAAAAAGAACCATCATTTACTTCAATAAATCCAAAGTTCTTTTGGTCTCTTATCTTTTTTACCCAACCATTTATTATAACTTCTTGGTCTAGATATTTTTCTGTCTCTCTATATAGAGATTTTACTGTATTTTTTTCCATTATATATGCCCCCGTAAATTATATTATCTTGAATTTATTATCATTTTTGGTTTCTACATCTACAATTTTTATCTTGTCAAGATGTCCTCTAACTTGAGCTTTAAACTTTTCTAAATATAAGTGCCTATACTTTTCTCTCTCTTCTTTTTCTGCCTCTGTTAACTCTCTTTCTCTAGCAAGCTTTGAGAAATAATTAACTTTGGCTATAATATTTTTCATCTCCATTTTACTACTCCTATTTTTTAATATATTCAGAATATTATATCATTTTTCTAAACAATAAAGCAAACATTTTCCATCAAACTATACATTTAAATATTTTTTTATCTCTCTTTTATTAAACTTAAATACAGGCATTCCACTAGAATACGGAGACAAGTCATACTCTAAAAATATAAACACAACATTATCTCCTTCAAAATAAACTACTGCATTATTTATATCTGCTTCAGCATTATCAAAGAAAATTACCTCTTTTCCTTTTGTATTTAACACTCTCTCTTTATTCTTTATTTTATCATTTATCATCATATTAAAATATTCAATAGCATCATCTGTAAAAATTTTATCCAAACTTAAAATACTTCTCTCTTTTAAACTCATATTATAACTTTCTACATTATTCATAGAATGGGCACCACCCTTATAAACATTAGTTAAAACAGATATAGAAAGTATTCCAAAACTATTTTTATGATTTTCAAAAGATATGTATGCCTCTTCTATACCTCCATCATTTTCTTTATTAGAAAGATTTTCTATAATATATCTCATATTCTCTTGCATAGTGAGATTAAAATATGTAAAATCTTCACTTTTTTCATCCTTTATTTGAGGAATTTTTATATCATATTTATAAAATTCGCCCTCTTCTTTATAATCAGCTGATACAATAGATATAGACTTATCTACTGGCCTAATCTGACTATATCCTATTAAAGCTAAAGCAAGAACTAAGACTAAAAAATATATAATTTTTTTCATACGTACCCCCTTAGATTACCTTACCCCTACTATTTCATATTTCTTTAATAAAAAAGCTGGATGATAAGACTCTTTTGCCTCTCTTAAACCTTCATCTCCAAAGTCATCTTCACGGTTAATGTATTTGCAATTAGAAAACTCCATTTGAACAAATAAATAATTAATTGCTTGATAACTTCCAACATAATTACTTAGCCCTTTTTCAATGTGTATTACTGCATACTCATCATCTAATTTCTCTCCAATAGTATAAGCTATAATATTCCCATCTACTCTTATAAAAGCTCCTATCAAATCCAAATTATCATAATTATGTAAAATATTCATGATTCCTAAATTTTCATTATTTAATATTGGAATAGAATAACAGCCTCTAGTTTGGCACCAATTCTCTTGAAACTCTATAACTTCAGCTATATTATTCTTTCCTATTCTTTCATATACATAATTATACAATTTATTAAAGTTATTTATTCTATTTTTTTTCTTAGAATATTTTCTTCCTTTTAAAGTTCTTAAATCTTGAGAATTATATATATAATCAAAGCTTTCTCTTCTTTCCTCTAAGATAAACTCCTTCTCTAAAAGATTTTTCCAATATTCAGGAACTAAAATAATTTTTTTCCCACTTTCTATAATTTTTTTAATCACCATTTTCCATTCAGATAAATTTATGCTACTTTCATCTTTAGGAATAGGCATGTAATAATATTCTTCATTCTCATATATTCCTTTTATAATAAGTACTCCATCTTTTATTTTATACTGTGTTTTTTCTCCTATACTCCATAATATTTGATTTGTAAAATTATAGTCACAAGTATTAAATCTCTTTTTGGTATATTCATCTATAATTTTCTTGTCTTGAATCTCAAGATTTTTCCATTCCATTTCTGTTTCTCCTCCGAAGTCTTTTT
Organism: Fusobacterium necrogenes; assembly: GCF_900450765.1. NCBI lineage: Bacteria > Fusobacteriati > Fusobacteriota > Fusobacteriia > Fusobacteriales > Fusobacteriaceae > Fusobacterium > Fusobacterium necrogenes. The sequence goes on from NZ_UGGU01000003.1 coordinate 997,291, forward strand.
ACTTAAACCTATATTTAAATTTTTTCTTTTTTTTATTTGTAATTCTTCCTGTCATAATTGTAATAAAAAGTGGTAATATCCCTACAATTAATATTGTTACAACCATAGATATATTTTTTGAAATCTTTAATTTATAGCTCAAAGTCTGTGACAATGAAACTAAAATCTCCAATGGATTAGTATAGTATAATTGTCCAAAAGGTGGCATACATAACTCAACTCCATAAATTATTGCTAAAAATACACCTATAAATAATATCAATTTAAAAAGTAACATAGATATTACCTCCTAATCTTTTTAATATATTATATCTAAAAAAAACTCAATTGCCTAATAGATTTTTTTGTCAAATTTCCAAATGAAATTCCAAGTAATCTGACTCCAAATTCCTTTTCAACTCCATCATAAAGGTCCTCTAGACTTTCAAAAAGGATTTGTCTACTATCAGTTGGAATTGTAAAGCTTTTTGAGCGTGTTATAAGCTCGCCATTTGAAAATTTTATTTTTAAAATTACCGTTTTAGCTATTAACCCCTCTTTTATCAGTCTATTATAGGAATAGTCAAAAATCTGTTCTAGTTCCTTTTTAATATTTCCTTCAGAATCTAAAGAATATCTATACGTATTTTCATTTCCTATTGAATGAATTGCTCTTTGATAATCTATCTCCTCATGGTCTATTCCACGACAGGAAAGATATAGTAACTCACCTCTAGACTTTCCATATTTTCCAATCAACTCCATCAAAGTATATTTATATAGATCTTCTACTTTATGTATTTTATCCTTATTTAAAAGTTCTTTAAACTTATTTCCAACTCCTTGAATAATTTTTACATCTTTATCTCTTAAATACTCCATAAATTCTTGTTGTGAACTAAATATGTAATCTCCACCTGGTTTATTTATTCCACTTGCTATTTTAGCACTCAACTTATTGATCCCTATCCCAACTGAGCAAGTAAGACCAGTATGATATTTTATTCTTTCTTTAAATTTCTCAGCAAAGCTTTTCAAACTAGGAAATTTTTTTATAACTTCAGTTATATCTACATATCCTTCATCTAATGCAATAAATTCAACTTTTTCTGTTATTTTCAATACTAAACTTTGAATTTTTTGAGAAACTTTTATATACTTATCTTTATCTACTGGAACAACCAAAAGATGAGGACAAAGCTTCTTTGCTTCAAATACATTCATTGCTGAATGTATGCCATATTTTCTAGCTTTGTAACTTGCTGTTGTCACCACTCCACCACCTACTACCAAAGGTAGATTTTTATATTTGGGGTTATCCCTTATCTCAATGGAGGCATAAAAACAATCCATATCATAATGCATGATTATTCTCTTCACTTACTCTCCTTTTTATATTTTCAATATATAGTACAATTAAAATATATGAATTCCTCTCTTTATAATTTAAACGAGCTAAATTTCATAAAATATTTATACTTCTCTCCCTAAAGCAGATCTCCACTGTATCTTAGTAACTATATAAAAAAATATTGTTCCCGCCACATAATTAGAAACTAAATTTCCCCAGAAAACAGAATCTACACCTAACCACTTCTTAGTCATAATTATAAAAATATATCTTATTAACCATACTCTTAAAATTCCCATAATAAGCGGAAATTTTGTTCTACCTAAACCTACAAATGCTCCTTGAGATACCATGAATACGCCAAATCCTACTATTGAAAAGGTATAAATTTTTAAAGAATGATCAGCTATACTAACTATCGCCTCATTGTCCTGGAATAATCTTACCAAATAGTTACTACTTGGTAAAAATAATGCTATTATAATCAAAGATATTACAATACTAACCTTACACCCATACATAAATGATTTTTTAGCATTTTTTGATTTTTTTGCACCTATATTTATACTTACCATAGTAGTCACAGTAGTTCCTATTGAAGCCGGAAGATTAAAACACATAGCATTGATATTACTAGCTATTGTCTGTGCAGTCAAAACATAAGCCCCATACTTTTCAACCTCCATATTAATAAGAAAAAAACCAAAATTTATTAAAGAATAAGTCAACATAGTAGGAAAAGCAAGCTTAATCAGTCTTTTTAAAAGAAGAAAATCAAATGAAAATCCTTTCAACTCTAGTTTAGTTAAACTTTTTTTCACAAATAAATCATAGTACATCCAAATAGCTATAATTATATATGAACAAAGTGAAGCTAATACTGCCCCTATAACACCCCAATGAAGTATAGCTAAAAAAAGAGTATTAAAAACAATTTTCAATACTAATAAAATTATCATCCTAATAAGTGTTGCTTCAGGTTGCCCTGTTGCATTTTTGATAGCATTAAAAATAGCTGCCATAAATAACATAGGTATAACAATTGAATATAAGCTCAAATAAAGGAATGTATCATATGCTATCTCTACACTTATAGTTTTTGAAACTATAGAAGCAAACAGTATTGAAGTGGGTGCTACTACTAATCCTAATATAAATGAAAAAACCATTATCTGAGTGCAAATTTTTTTTGTTTTCTCTAAGTCTCCACTTCCATTTATTTGGCCTACAATAGCCATAGATGCTACACCTAATCCTTGAGAAAGAGCATTTATTATATTAATTATTGGTTGCCCAAATCCAATAGCAGCAGCTACTAAATATCCTGAAGTACGATTTAAAAATAATCCATCAGATAGTGGAATAAGAGATTGAACAACTCCCATCATAAGAGTAGGAAAAGAGAGAAATAATAATGTATTAAGAATATTCCCATTCAAAATCATTTCACGACGTTTCTCAATATTAGTAGATAATCCCATAAACTCAGCTCCTTGTATTATTTTATACTTTTTTATTAACTTTTATAGTAGATTTTAATAATTACAAAAATATTATTAAAATTTTTATTGAAATAGTATTTTGAAATAAAGAGTTCAATATGGCGAAAAGGGAAAAGTTTTACATCAAATTACTACTGCCTAATGCAATATTAATTCATCGTAAAATTTTCCCTTTTTTATCTACTAACTACTTTTTAATTCTTTCTACGTATTCGTTAGTTCTAGTATCGATTTTTATCCATTCTCCTTGCTCTACGAATAGAGGAACTTGAATTTCAAATCCTGTGTTGATTTTAGCTGGTTTTAATACCTTACCAGTAGTATCTCCTCTTAATCCTGGCTCAGTATAAACTATCTCTCTCTCTACGAAAGTAGGTAACTCTACTGCAACTGGAGTAGATTCATAGTAAACTACTTCTAATTCCATTTCTTCTTCTAAGTAGTATAAAGCATCTCCTAAATCTTCTTCTTTAAGTTCGATTTGATCCCAAGTTTCTGGGTTAGAAAAAACATAGAATGCTCCATCATGATAAGAATAAACTGCTTTTACTTTATCAAGTCTGATATCATCCATTTTGTCATCTGCTTTATAAACAGCATCAGAAATATTTCCTGATATTAGATTTTTCATTTTAAATTTTACAACAGCGGCGTTTCTTCCTGATTTGTTGTACTCAGATTTTAAAATTACAAATGGATCATTTCCAATCTTGATTGTGCTTCCTGCCCTTAACTCTTGAGCTATTTTCATTTGTAAACCTCCTCAATATTTTTCTATAAAATCTTTTAATTTATTTATAAGATTACATTTTTGTATAAGAAAATCTCTAAAGATAGTATTATAGTACTCTATCTTAGCAAGGTTCTCAAAAAAATAAAGATAACTTTCATTTCCAAGCTCCATGTTATTTTCCTTTCTAAAATTATAATCTTTAAAAAACTTCTCAATATTTATCAAATAATCCTCGTCTGAAAATTTTTTTACTATTCTTTTATATTTATTTAAAAAAGCATTAATCTTTTTCATATGAATATAATCTTCTTGACAATAAATATGCCATACATAAGGTTTTCCTGTCAAAATAGCTCTAATAAAAGAATCTTCTCCTCTTACAAAATTAAAATCAACTATATTAATTAACTCTTCATATTCCTCTTGATTCAGAAACTCCATAAATTTTATCTCTATTTTATCATATTTTAAAGAATTTCTAAAGTCCTCTATTAAATTTTCTTTAAAAAAATTTTTTAGACTTTTCTGTGTCTTTTCTCCCATAGCTAGAATAACCACTTCTTTATCTAAACTTCTTAACTCTTCAAAGAGTGTTGCAAAATTTTTCTCATAAGAAAAAAGAGTCCCTACTATTTTTTTATCTTTATTCTCAATATTACCAAGATATTTTTTAGTATAAAAGGCTCTATTTTTTCTAATCTTTTCTATTTTCTCTAGATAATTAGAGTCAATTATTATTCCTCCAGATTTTTCTGTAAATCCAGGCATAAAGAAAACTTTTTTTAATTTCCCTTTTCCTAATGGAGAACTTTGTAAATGAAAATCCTCTATCCAATCCTCTGCTGAGAGATATTCTAAATTAATTAATAATTCTGAATTTTCATAAGCTATCTCCATATATTCCTCTGGTATCTTACAACCAAAAGCCTCTATAATAACTTGAGATGTAGAAAGCTCTTTTGCTTTTTTCTGTACATAATCAAAAGTTATATACTCTATTCCATCTATTATTTGGTACGGAATATCTTTCACTTGAAAGTTTATTTTCTTAAATTCTTCTATTCTATTAAGAAACACTCTTATTTTTGAATTGGGAAAAACTTTATCTAATTCCTTAGCAATACGATAAACTACTCCAATATCTCCATAGTTATCTATAATCTCACAAAATATATCAAGAGTTTTTAATTCCATTTCTAGCAATATACTCCTTTCTAGCTACATTTACCCAATTTGGACGAGCTATCATAGCTCTTCCAACAGCTACAAGGTCAAGAAGATTATTTTCTACAAGCCAGCTTGCTTGTTTCTCCTTTTTTATATTTCTCACTCCAATAACAGGAATATTTACATGTTTTTTTATCTCTGTTCCCATATAAATTACCCAATCAAGTGGAAAATCTTTAGGTACATCAATTTTTTCTTTTCTTGTATATTTAGGGTCTGGAACTCCAGAAGAAACATGGATTAAATCTACACCTAAAACCTCTAAATACTTAGCTATCTCTATCCCATCAGAAAGCTCTGGTTCATTTCCTCCCATTCTATATCCCAATATAAAATCATCATTAAATAACTCTCTTGTTTCTTCAATTAATCTTTTTGAAAAATACATTCTTCTTTCAAAGCTTCCTCCATACTCATCATCTCTAGTATTCCATAGTCTTGAATTAAGCTGAGAGATAAGATAGGTATGGGCTCCATGTATCTCTACTCCATCAAAACCTGCAAGTTTTGCTCTTTTAAAAGCTAATTTAAATTTTTCTAAAATCTCATCAAGGATAAATTTATCTATATCTTTTATTTTTTCTTTAAACCCTGCATGATGTATCTGTATAAGTACAGGAACATTATATTCATGGCATTTGTCTGCTATTCTTTTAAGTCCAAAGATAAAAGAGTCATTCCATATTCCAAGCTGATTTTCTCTAAGCTTACCATCCTCACTTACAGCTGTAGCTTCAACTATCACGAATCCCACTCCACCACAAAGAACCTCTTCATACCAATCTACTAACTCATCTGTAACATAACCATCTAAGCCTATAATAGAAAATCTTACAAGTGGTGGAAGAACTATTCTATTTCTTAATTCTATATTTTTTATTTTAAATTTATCAAATATAGACGGCATTTTTTTCTCCTTAAATTATTTTAAGCATTCAGGTTATATTATATGCTAAAACTTAAAAAAACTCAATATATTTTTTAATAGTATTGTAAACCTATAAAATAAATGATATAATATTATGAAATTTTTTAAGAGTAAATAAGGAGGAATTATTTAAATGATAGCAACTAGTAATCTAGGCATGAGATTTTCTGGTAGAAAACTTTTCGAAGATGTAAATATCAAGTTTACATCTGGAAACTGTTATGGACTTATAGGAGCTAATGGTGCTGGTAAGTCTACATTTGTAAAAATCCTTTCAGGAGTATTAGAGCCTACTGAGGGAGAGGTAATTTTTGATAAAAATAAAAGAATGGCAGTTCTGAACCAAAACCACTTTGCACATGAAGAGGATAAAGTTTTAGATGTGGTTTTAATGGGACATAAAAAATTATGGGATATCATTGTTGAAAAAAATGCTATATATGCTAAAGAAGAGTTCACTGATGAAGATGGTATTAGAGCTGGAGAGTTAGAAGGAGAGTTTGCTGAACTCAATGGTTGGGAAGCTGAAACAGAAGCTGAAACTCTACTTATGGGATTAGGAATTGGTACTGATTTACATCATAAATATATGAAAGAGTTAGGAGAGCCAGAAAAAGTTAAGGTATTACTTGCTCAAGCTCTATTTGGACATCCTGATGTACTACTATTAGATGAGCCTACAAACGGACTTGATATTAAAGCTATAACTTGGCTTGAAAATTTCTTAATGGATTTAGATGATACTACTGTAATAGTTGTATCTCACGATAGACACTTCTTAAATAAAGTATGTACACATATCACAGATATAGATTATGGAAAAATTAAAATGTATGTTGGAAACTATGACTTCTGGTATGAGTCAAACCAACTTATGACAAAACTTATCTCTGCTAAAAATAAAAAGCTTGAGCAAAAAAGACAAGAATTACAAGAGTTTATTGCTAGATTCAGTGCTAATGCATCTAAATCTAAGCAAGCTACTTCAAGAAAAAAATTACTTGATAAATTACAACTTGAAGATATGCAAATCTCTAATAGAAAATATCCATTTGTTGAATTTAAGCAAGAGAGAGAAGCTGGAAATAACATGCTTAAAGTTGAAAACCTAACTAAAACAGTAGATGGAGTAAAGGTATTAGATAACATTTCATTCACTATCTATACTGGAGATAAAGTTGTATTCTTAGCTAAAAATGATATTGTTAAAACTACTTTATTAAATATATTAAGTGGAGAAATGGAACCAGATTCTGGAAGCTACACTTGGGGAGTTACTACTAGCCAAGCATATATGCCAAAGGATAATACTAAATTTTTTGAAAATAAAGATTTAAATCTAATCGATTGGTTAAGACCATATTCTCCTGACCAACACGAAGCTTTTGTAAGAGGATTCTTAGGTAGAATGTTATTTACTGGTGAGGAAACATTAAAAAGTTGTTCAGTTTTATCTGGAGGAGAAAAAGTAAGATGTATGATAGCTAGGATGATGCTTACTAATGCTAATGTACTTATGTTTGACAATCCTAATGACCACTTAGATCTTGAGTCAATTACATCATTAAACAAAGCTTTAATCAACTTCAAAGGAACAATTTTATTTGGAGCTCATGACCATGAGTTTATTCAAACAATAGCTAACAGAATTATTGAAATCACTCCTAATGGAATTTTAGATAAAACTATGACTTATGACGAGTATTTAGAAGATGAAAAAATTCAAGCCAAACTTGATGAACTTTATGCTGAATAAATAACACTTTTTAATTTTAGTTCTATTTTAATCGCAGTTAAAAAAATAAAAAAGAGCAGATATGTAGTAACCCCTCTTTCTTAAATATCTAAGATGGAGGGTGTAGTTTTTTATGGCTAAATTAACAGAAGAAAATGTTCATCTTATCAAGGAACTATTTGAAAAATCACTGACAACCATATTTAGAAAAGAATTTGAAGCAAATAAAGCAAATAAAAAATAGTTTACAGATATAACAGAATTTAATTTAAGAGGAACTAAAATATACTTATCTCTAATATTAGATACTTGTAGGAAGTATATAGTTTCGTATAATATATCGTCATCTTCTAATTCAAATCAAATAATAGATATGTTAGATAAAGTATTTAGTAGTAATAAAAAGATAGAAAAATTAACATTTCATAGTGATTAAACTTGACAATATCAACATAGTTTTTATATTAAAAGATTATGAAGAAAAAATATAATTCAAAGTCTGTCAAGAAAAAATAATTTAGATAAAGAATAAAAATAAAATTAAAAGGATTAACACCTGCAGAATACAAAAGTCAATCCTTATTAATCAATAATTAAATAATAGTGTCTAAAAAAGAGTGTTCACTACAATATAGGCTGCTCTTTTTTATCAAAAAGACTTTTATTTATAGATATGAACTACTCAAAAATATATCCAATACTTATTTGCGATAAAATATCTCCTTTTTCATTAGCTCGTGAAACTGAAAATTCAAGTGGACCTAAAATACTATCATATGTAAGAGCAATTCCAAATCCTTGCGAATAATCCTTCCAAATTTTTCTTCCATTAGAATAATTTTCAGAAAGCAAATCACTATATGTCCCAATATTCCAACGCGTACTTAAATAAAGATTAGAGTCTAATTTATAAATTATTGCAAGCTTTCCTATTAAAAACTCGTCTACAAGTTTTCTTTGATAGTTATAACCATAAAAAGCAAAATCTCTATTTTGTAAATTATTTTTAGTTCCACCAAGTCTTATGAACTTATCTATTGATGTAACCTCATCTCCAGATATGACCCCTCCATAAAGTCCATAGTTAAAAACAAATTTCTTTCCTAAAGGAAGATATCCATCAAATGTATACAATGGCCCATAGAAATTTGATCCTGATTTATCAAAACTTCCCTCCCAGCTATATTCAAAGTTTAACTTAACTCCAGAGCTAGGAAATTCATTAGAATCAAGTGTATCAAATATAGCTCTAGCAAAAGCTCCGTTATAATTTTTAGAATACTCAATATCTTCAGAATTAAAAGAACCTGTCTTCTGTTCAAGCTCATTATAAGAAGTTTTAAGCCCATAAGAGGCCGTTAATTGATTATTATACTGAGTAAGTATTCCTGCTTCAAAATCTACGCTTTTAATTAATGAGTCAGAGATTTTTTCATTTCCATCATATATAAAAAATGGATTTTCATTATATCCTATATTTGCAAAAATTCCTATTTTATTTGAATAACCATAGTATGCAAAATTTTTTAAATTAATTCCTAGATAATCTCCTATTTGTAAATCAACAAGAGTGTTATTTCCTATCTTACCAAAATTTGTAAGAGTAGTTCCAACATCAAATGTAGTGCCATAACCTGTAAGATAATTTACACCTACACCAAAAGAATTATTAGGAGTTATGTTCACATCTACTACTAAAGTATCTCCTTCTAGCTCATAGTAAATACGACTTATAATATCATTTCCATAAACTTTTAACATATAACTCTCTAACTCATCTAAAGTTATTTCTCTATTTAAAATCTTATCAAGTGTGCTATTTACAATTAATTTATTTTTTTCAGATATTTCATTTTTATACTTGATATTTCTTATTATCAATGTATCAGGTCTTTCAAAAACCTTTTTTTCAACAACACTAGTATTACCTAAATCTTTCAAATATTCAATCTGCTTTCTAGCAGCTTCCTCACCTTTTTTAATAAATAAATTCCCTTTATCTAAATCCGTTGCTGAGTACATCAAAACATCTGGGGATATCAAAATCGAAGTCAACTCTTTTTGTTCATTAGTAGAAGATGCACTCTGTATAGCTACAAGCTGATTTAGCACGCTTATTATATTATAATCTTTCTTATCCTTTACCTCATTTCCTACATCGCTTCCAATAACTATATCAGCTCCCATATTAATTACATCAATAACTGGGAAATTTCTTGAAACAAGACCATCCACATAAAGCCGTCCATCTATCTCTACGGGATCAAATACAGTTGGAATAGCTACACTAGCAGTAACCACTTTTGCTAAATCCCCACTACTCATAGCTACCGCATCTCCAGTATTTAAATCAGTAGTAATTATTCTAAGAGGAATAGGTAAGTTATCAAAATTTTTAATATCTCCAACACTACTTAGAAGCTTCTTTAATTCAAAATAAAGTAACTGATTATTTCCAAATCCCTTAGGTAGTGAAAAGTTAAATTTATTATCATACCTAACAGATAAGGCATATTTTTTATTGATAACCTTCTTTTCAAGTGGAATTTTATGGTCTAGAAACGTTCCGTTAATAAAACTATCCCAATCACTTTTAGTTAAAATAGCTTCAATCTCCTCAAGTGAATATCCAGTAGAATAAAGAGCAGCAATTACAGCCCCCATACTTGTTCCTGAAATGTAATCAGGCCTTATTCCTAACTCCTCTAAAACTTTTAAAACTCCTATATGAGCAAGCCCCTTAGCTCCACCTCCACTGAGAGCAAGTCCTATTTTCAAATCCTTTTTATTTTTAGTAAGTTTATTTTTCTTAATCTCTTCTAGTTGTATAATTCTATTCTCTAGAACCTTTATCTGCTCTTGAAGTTTTTTTATTTCAACATCCTCTTTTGAGGTTATATTCATACTCTTACCAAAGCTCTCTATTGATATGAAAAAGAGCAATAAAAGTAAAAAGTATATAGAAGTAGTTTTTTTCATTCCTCCTCCTTATAACTAAAAAATTCCAACTTATTCTATTATAACAATTTTTTAAAAAAAATAAAAGACTTAGGTAAAATTTGATTTTTAATGTTAAAAATGATATAATAATTTAAAAAATAAGATTGGGAAGATTAAGTAGTAAGAGGTAAGGAAATATAAATTTGTTTCTTTGCTCCTTATTATTTACTTCCTAATCCTAAAATTTAATATTAGGAGGAATTATGTTTGACGAAAGAAAAGTTCAAATGGAATTAGCTGGTAGAACACTTACATTTTCTACTGGAAAAATAGCAAGACAGTCATGTGGAGCTGTAATGGTTCAATATGGAGATACTGTTTTACTAAGTACAGTAAATAGAAGTAAGGAGCCAAGAAAGGAAAATGATTTTTTCCCACTTACAGTTGACTATATAGAAAAATTTTACGCAGCAGGAAAATTTCCTGGAGGATTTAATAAAAGAGAGGGAAAACCATCGACCAATGCAACACTTACAGCAAGACTTATAGATAGACCTATAAGACCAATGTTTCCAGATGGATTTAACTACGATGTACATATAGTAAATACTGTGTTTTCTTTTGATGAGAAAAATACACCAGATTATTTAGGAATAATTGGTTCATCAATGGCTTTAATGTTATCAGACTTACCATTTTTAGGCCCAGTAGCTGGAGTTGTAATAGGATATAAAGATGGAGAGTTTATATTAAACCCTACTCCAGAAGAGCTAGAAACAAGTGAATTAGAACTTTCTGTTGCTGGAACAAGAGAAGCTATCAACATGGTTGAGGCTGGAGCTAATGAATTAGATGAGGAAACTATGCTTAAAGCTATAATGTTTGCTCATGAAAATATCAAAAAGATTTGTGATTTCCAAGAAGCTTTTGCTAAAGAAATTGGAAAAGAGAAAATAGAGTTTGTAAAACCAGAGGTTATGCCACTAGTTAAAAACTTTATAGATGAAAGAGGAATGGAAAGACTTCAAGCTGCTGTACTTACATTAGGTAAGAAAAATAGAGAGGAAGCAGTAGATTCATTAGAAGAAGAGTTATTAGAAACTTTCAAAGTAGAGAACTATGGAGAGGGAGAGGAAGTAGAGATTCCTGAAGATGTCTTAATAGAATTCAAAGGATACTATCATGATTTAATGAAAAAATTAGTAAGAGATGCTATCCTTTACCACAAACATAGAGTAGACGGAAGAAAAACTACTGAAATTAGACCTCTATTTGCAGAGGTAAACTGCTTACCAATACCTCATGGTTCAGCTATGTTTACAAGAGGAGAGACTCAAGCTGTTGTAGTAACTACTTTAGGAACAAAAGAGGATGAACAATTAGTTGACGATTTAGAAAAAGAGTATTATAAAAAATTCTATTTACACTATAACTTCCCACCATATTCAGTTGGAGAAACTGGAAGAATGGGAAGTCCAGGAAGAAGAGAGTTAGGACATGGTTCATTAGCTGAAAGAGCATTAAAATATGTAATACCATCTGAAGAGGAGTTCCCATATACAATAAGAGTTGTATCAGAGATTACAGAATCTAATGGTTCATCATCTCAAGCATCTATATGTGGTGGTTCTCTATCACTTATGGCAGCAGGAGTACCTATAAAAGAGCATGTAGCAGGAATAGCAATGGGACTTATTAAAGAGGGAGATGAGTTCACTGTATTAACAGATATTATGGGCCTTGAAGATCATTTAGGAGATATGGACTTTAAAGTAGCAGGAACTAAAAATGGAATTACTGCACTTCAAATGGATATAAAAATTACTGGAATTACAGAAGAGATAATGAGAATAGCATTAAAACAAGCCTTGGATGCTAGAAATGAAATCTTAGAGTTAATGAATAATACTATTCCCACACCAACACCTATCAAATCAAATGTTCCAAGAATTTATCAAATGAATATATCTACTGATAAAATAGCTGTATTAATAGGGCCTGGCGGAAAAAATATTAAGGGAATAATAGATCAGACAGGAGCTACTATAGATATAGATGATGATGGAAAGGTTTCTATCTTCTGCAAAGACGAGGTAGCTTTAAATGAAACTATAAGACTTGTTAACTCGTTTGTAAAAGATATAGAAGTAGGAGAAGTTTACTCTGGTAAAGTTGTAAGTATTCAAAAATTTGGAGCATTTATGGAAATATTACCAGGTAAAGAGGGACTTTTACATATTTCTGAAATCTCTCAAGAGAGAGTAGAGAAGGTAGAAGATGTATTAAAAGTAGGAGATATATTCGATGTAAAAGTTATCTCTACTGATAATGGAAAAATTAGTTTAAGTAAAAAAAGAGTATAATAACTGGAAGAAAAATTAAGAATAACTTTCGTTCAAAGAATAAAGAGTAACTAAAGCTTACCTCACTAAAAATACAAAACTCGGCTATGCCTCAAACAGTTGTATTTTTTAGTGTTCGCTTTAGCTAAGTTACTCTAATATTCTTTTCAATCTTCGTTATTCTTTAATTTTTCTTTTAAAACTAAAATAGTTAGTAAGGAGAAAAGCAGAGGATGAAATTAGCTTTAATTAGCTTAGGTTGTAGTAAAAATTTAGTAGATAGTGAACACTATTTAGGAATTTTATCAAAAAGAAAAGGAATGGAACTTACAAGTGAAATATCAGAAGCTGATATAGTAATAGTAAATACTTGTGGATTTATTGGAGATGCTAAAGAGGAATCAATAGAGACTATCTTAGAAATTAGTGAATTTAAAGAGACAGGAAATTTAAAAAAATTAGTTGTTGCAGGATGTTTAGCACAAAAATATTCAGAAGAAATTTTAAAAGAACTTCCAGAAGTAGACGCAGTAATTGGAACCGGAGATATAGATAAAATAGAAAAAGTAGTAGACGAAATTTTAGAAAATAAGAAAGTTGTTGAAACAAGAAGTATGACATTTTTGGCAAATGCTAATACAGATAGACTTCTAACAACAGCCTCACATACTGCTTATTTAAAAATCTCAGAAGGATGTAATAAAGCTTGTACTTATTGTATAATCCCACAAATGAGAGGAAAACTAAGGAGTAGAACAATAGAAGATATTGTAAAAGAAGCTAAAAAACTAGTAGATTCAGGGGTAAGAGAGATAAACCTATTAGCACAAGAAACAACAGAGTATGGAATAGATTTATATGGAGATAAAAAACTAGCTTCTCTAATGAAAGAGCTATGTAAGATAGAGGGACTAAAATGGCTTAGAACTTATTATATGCATCCAGAATATGTAACAGATGAACTTATAGAGGTTATGAAATCAGAAGAAAAAATTTGTAAATATTTTGATGTACCTATTCAACATGTTTCTGATAATATTTTGAGAAATATGGCAAGAGCAAAAAGTGGAAAACAGGTAAAAGATGTTTTAACTAGAATAAGAAAAGCTATTCCAGAAGCTACCATAAGAACAACTCTTATAGTTGGATTCCCAGGAGAAACTGAAGAAAATTTTCAAGAGTTAATGGACTATGTAAAAGAATTTAAATTTGATTATGTAGGGGTATTCAAGTATTCGAGAGAAGAGGATACAGTGGCTTATAACTTACCAAATCAAATTCCTGAGGAGGTAAAGGAAAAAAGATATTCAGAACTTGTAAATTTACAAAGTGAAATAGCTGAGAGAAAAAATAAAAGACTTCTAGGGCAAGAGATAGAAGTAATGATAGATGGAATATCTAGTGAAAGCGAATATTTACTAGAAGGAAGAACAAGAGGACAGGCTCTAGAAATAGATGGAAAAGTTCTCACAACAGATGGAACAGCAAAACCTGGTGAAATAGTAAAGGTAAAATTTGAACAAAATTTTGAATATGACTTTGTTGGTCCAATAGTAGAGAATGAAAAATAGTTTTAATCAAAGGAGAGCATAAAAATGAATTTGCCTAATAAATTAACATTTTTAAGACTTATACTTGCCGTACCCTTTATATATTTTCTTCAATTTTCGGATATTGGAGGATTCACATATAGAATAATAGCCTTCATGATATTTGTGATTGCCTCACTCACAGATTTTTTCGATGGGTATTTAGCAAGAAAACATAATTTAATTACAGACTTTGGAAAAATAATGGATCCTTTAGCTGATAAAGTCCTTGTAATTTCAGCTTTAGTTATTTTTGTAGATCTAGGTTATATTCCTTCTTGGATGTCTATTGTTGTAATAGCTAGAGAATTTTTAATAAGTGGTATAAGAATGCTAGCTGCTGCTAAAGGTGAAGTTATTCCAGCTGGAAAATTGGGAAAATATAAAACAACTAGTCAAATGATTGTCATTCTTATAATGATGTTATTTGGAAGAAATATTTACAATTTTTATATGATGTTAATCCCAGTAGTTCTAACTCTTTGGTCAGGTTGGGAGTACACATCTAAGGCAAAGCATTATTTTTTAAATTCAAAGTAGAAAGAGGTATCAATTATGATTTTAATAGCAAGAATAGTAGACTTATTAATTACAGTTATAAATACTCTTATACTCATAAGAGTTATACTATCTTGGCTAGCACCTATGTCAAGAAATGGATTTACAGATTTGGTATATAATACAACAGAGCCAATATTAAGACCTTTTAGAGTGCTTATACCTATGGGAAATATGAGAATGGATATTTCTCCAATTATAGCATATTTCTTTTTTATAATTTTAAGAAAATTAATTTTTATGCTGATATTTTAAGTAGGGAAGCTTTAGCTTCTCTCTTTTTGTAAAATAAGATTAGGAGTGTGAGATGGAAGATATCGTGAGCGAATATCATATACCTGTCTTATATAGAGAGTGTATAGATAATTTAGTAATAGATAAAAATGGCGTATATTTAGATTGTACCCTCGGTGGTGGTGGACATTCGGAAGGGATACTGAAAGAACTTTCTGAGAAAGGGCATCTTATCTCTATAGACCAAGATCAACAAGCTATAGACTTTGCAAAAAAACGATTAGAAAAATATAGAAAGAAATGGCAAGTTTTTAAAAATAATTTTGAGAACCTAGATATGGTACTTTACATGGCTGGATATGATAAAGTAGATGGAATACTTATGGATATAGGTGTATCATCCACTCAATTAGATGACCCAGAGAGAGGATTTTCATATAGATATGACACAAGACTTGATATGAGAATGAATAGAAGTAATCCTTTATCAGCTTATGAGGTAGTTAATGAATATCCAGAAGAAAAATTAGCAAAAATAATTTTTGAGTATGGAGAAGAGAGAAATGCTAGAAAAATAGCAAGATTTATCTGTGAATCTAGAATAGGAAAAAAGATAGAAACAACAGGAGAATTAGTAACAATAATAAAAAGAGCTTATCTTGAAAGAGCTCAAAAACATCCAGCTAAAAAAACTTTTCAAGCTATAAGAATAGAGGTAAATAGAGAATTAGAAGTTTTAGAAAAAGCAATAGATAAAGCTGTAGATTCATTAAAAATAGGAGGAAGACTAGGAATAATAACTTTTCATTCACTTGAAGATAGATTAGTTAAAAAAAAATTCAAAGACCTAGCTACCTCCTGTAAATGTCCTCCGGGACTTCCTATATGTGTATGTGGTTGGAAAGCTAAAATAAAATTGATCACAAAAAAACCAATAGTACCTGCTGGAAAGGAGATAGAATTTAATAATAGAGCTCATTCATCAAAACTTAGAGTGGTTGAAAGGATAGGATAAAATTGAAAAATTTAAGCATACTTCTGATAAGTATAATATCTATCTGGATATTACATGGAGCCTTACTTATAAAAGTTTCAAAAATAGATTTAAGTCTAAAAGAAGATAGAAAAATCTATGATGAACTATTAAAAGAACTTTCTAAAAAAGAGATAGAGTATGACTCTATCATGGATTTAGAAAAAATTGGAAATGAAATGAGAGAAAAGAAAAAGATGTCAATTTCTCAAGATATAGAATTTTTTAAGATAGAGGAAAAATAATGTTAAAAAAAGGAAAAATAATAGAAATAAAGATAGAAAAAATAGTTAATGGTGGAGAAGGTTTGGGATATTATAATGATTTTGCTATCTTTGTCCCTATGTCTGTTCCTGGAGATACTTTAAAAATAAAAATTATATCTGTAAAGAAAACTTATGCTAGAGGACTTATAGAGGAGATAATCTCTGCTGGAGAAGAGAGAGTAGAGGATATTACTAAAATTTCCTTTGAAGATTTTCAAGGTTGTGACTTTGGAATGTTAAAGTATGAAGCTCAACTAAAGTATAAAAAAGCTATGGTTGAAGATGTAATGAAAAAAATAGGGAAATTAGATATTCTAGTTAAAGATGTAATAGGAAGTGAAGATCCATATCATTATCGTAATAAGATAATAGAACCTTTTTCAAAATATAAAGGAGAAATAATCACAGGATTTTTTAAAAGAAAATCTCATGATGTGTTCCAAGTGGAAGAAAATATTTTAAACTCAAGATTAGGAAATGAAATTATAAGAGAGTTAAAGAAAATCCTTAACAGAGAGAAAGTTCCTGTATATGATGAGAAAGAACATAGTGGGATACTTAGACATATAATGGTAAGAACAAATTCCAAAGGAGAAGCGATGGTAGTTCTTATTATTAATGCAACTAAAGTAGAAAAAAGATATAAGGATATTTTAATGGAGCTAAAAAATAAAATAACTTCAATAAAATCTATATATGTTTCATTAAATAATAAAAGAACTAATTTTGCTCTAGGAGAGAAAAACATCTTTATTTGGGGAGAAAAAAATCTAAAAGAGGAAATAAGTGGAATTAACTTTAATATATCCCCTAGATCTTTTTTTCAAATAAATTTAACACAGACAAAAAAATTATATAAAATAGCCATAGATTATTTTTTTAATATAGAAAATAAATATATAGTAGATGCTTACTCTGGAACAGGTACTATTGCTATGATTCTTTCTAAAAAAGCAAAAAAGGTATATGCAATAGAGTTAGTAGAAGCTGCTACATTAGATGGAATAAAAACAGCCCAAGAGAACAGAATAAAAAATATAGAGTTTATAAATGGAAGTGTAGAAAATAAAATTATGGAACTTCTAAATTCTAAAAAAAGAATAGATTCTGTGATATTTGATCCACCTAGAAAAGGAGTCGAAGAAAAAAGTTTGATAAAAATAGCAAAAAATGGTATAAAAGAAATAGTATATATATCGTGTAACCCATCTACTTTTGCAAGAGATGCTGAGATTCTAAGTAGATTAGGATATAAAATAGATGAAGTTCAGCCTGTAGACATGTTTCCAGGAACTTCTCATATTGAGGTAGTTGGAAGATTTTACAAATAGGAGAGAGATATGAAACTAGTAATTTTTATTGTAATAGGATATATATTTGGTGCACTACCTAACGGAGTATGGATAGGAAAATATTGTAAAGGTATTGATATAAGAGAACATGGTAGTAAAAATTCTGGAGCTACAAATGCCTATAGAGTTTTAGGAGTTAAATATGGTATAATAGTTCTCATAGCTGATGCTATAAAAGGATTTTTACCTCCTTTTATAGCCAGTAAATTTGGAATAACAGGAAATTTTCTTCTAATTATAGGTATGATAGCTATAATAGGACATACATTCTCATTTTTTTTAAATTTTAATGGTGGTAAAGGTGTAGCAACAAGTTTAGGAGTATTTTTATTTTTAATTCCTCAAGTAACTTTTACACTCATAATTATATTTATAGCTGTTGTGACAATAACTAAATATATATCTTTAGGATCAATTATATCAGCTATTATGTTACCATTACTCACATATTTTTATCCTACACAAAATAATTTAAATAAGCTACCTTTAGTATTAATGACGATTATTATAGGATTATTTGTTGTATACAAGCATAAAAGTAATATTAAAAGACTTCTAAAAGGAACAGAAAACAAATTTAAGCTAAAATAGGAGGAAGTATATGAAAAAAGTTGTAATAATAGGATCAGGAAGCTGGGGAACTGCTTTAGGACTTGTCCTTGCTGGAAAAGGATATGATGTGACACTTTGGGAATATAATAAACAACAAGCTGAAAATATTCAAAATTCAAGGGAAAACACGAGATATCTTCCTGGTGTCAAACTACCCAATAACTTAAATATAACTTCTGAAAGTAAGGATCTACTAAAGGATGTTAGATATGTAATTTTTTCAGTTCCATCTCAAGTATTAAGAACTGTAATAAGACAATTTTCTCCTCAAATTACCGAAGAGATGATATTAGTCAATACAGCTAAAGGAATAGAAGTATCTACTGGTATGAGATTATCAGAAGTAATAAAAGATGAGATAATAGGAAAGTATCACAAAAATATAGTGATACTATCTGGACCAACACACGCTGAAGAAGTATCTATTGGCCTTCCTACTACAATAGTAGCAGCTGGCAAAAAAGATAAAGCAGCCGAAATACAGGAATTATTCAACACAAAAGATTTTAGAGTATATTTAAATGAAGATATAATAGGTGTTGAGATTGGAGCAGCTGTTAAAAATTGTCTCGCAATAGGTGCTGGAATTGCAGATGGTATAGGTTTTGGAGACAATACAAAAGCTGCTTTAATAACTAGGGGCATAGCTGAAATGACAAGATTTGGAAAAGCATTAGGAGCTGATGAGAGAACTTTTTCTGGACTTAGTGGGATAGGAGATCTAATAGTGACTTGTGCTAGTAAGCATAGTAGAAATAGGTATGTCGGAGAGTGCCTAGGAAGAGGACAAACTATTCATGAGATTTTAAAAAGTATGACAATGGTAGCTGAAGGAGTTCCAACTGTAAAAGCTGTATATGAACAAGCTCAAAGTTTGAATATATCTATGCCAATAGTAGAAGCTACATATAATATTATTTATAATAATGCAGATGCTCGTGAAATGGTAGAGGAGCTCATGAAAAGAGAACTGAAAGAAGAATTTTATTAATTAATATTAAAATAAAAAGTGGGGATGCGAAATGACTTTAGATAAGGACCTTATTTCATATTATCTAGAAGATATAAGAAATTATGAAATATTAAAAAAAGACGAAGAGATTGAGTTATTGAAAAAAGCAAAAGCTGGGGATAATGAAGCTAAGAATAAGTTGATTGTTTCTAATTTAAGACTTGTAGTGAACGTGGCTAAAAATTATGTAAATAGAGGCCTTAGTCTTATAGACTTGATCAGTGAAGGTAATTTTGGATTAATCTATGCCATAGAAAAATTTGATATGAATAAAGGATTTAGATTTTCTACCTATGCTGTATGGTGGATAAAACAATCTATAACAAAGGCTATCATTTGTAAAGGACGAGGTATAAGAATACCTTCATATAAATATGATCTATTGAGTAAAGTTAATAGATATGTTTTAAAAAGAGTTAGAGAATATGGTGTATATCCTACTGTTGATGAAATATCTGAAGAGTTAGAAATAGAAAAAGAAAAAATAGAAGAAATCATGGTAGCTTTTCAAGATCCTATGTCTCTGAGTATGAGTATAGGAGATGACATTCAGTTAGAGGATGTCATAGCTGATGGGGAAGATAATACTCTTGAAGATAGTATAATCGAAGAAATCCAGAGGTCTGAAGTTAGACAGATAGTAAAAGTTCTAGCCGATAGAGAAAAACAGATACTAAAGCTAAGATTTGGACTTGATGGTGAAGAAATACACACTCTTGAAGAGATAGGACAAACCTTTAATATAACACGTGAAAGAGTTAGACAGATTGAAAAGAAAACACTACACAAATTAAAAGTATACTGCGAAAAAAATAAGCATAAGTTTTTTTAAAACTTCTTAGCTAAGGAGGAAAGAAATTGAAAATAAGAATACAAAGAATAGAATTTTTAAAGAGATTGAGAATAATAGAAAAAACGATTAATGAGAATAAAATAAAACCTATTATCTCTTGTGCTTATATAGAAACAAGAGGTGATAATCTTTTCTTTTGCGGAACTAATCTAGAAACAACTATTACTACTGAAATGCAGTGTAAGGAGATAATAGAAGCTGGAAAACTTGTATTTCAGTATCAGTTAATAGAAGAGTATTTAAAAGAATTAAAAGATGATACCGTAATTTTTTCTGAAATAGATGGAAATTTATTGATAGAAAGTTCCGATTCATCTTCAGAATTTTCTTTGATGAATGCTGAGGATTTTCCTAAAATTCTAGTAAATGAAAATTTTTCTGAAAAAATAGAGGAATTTAAAATTAATAGCATAGAATTAGCAGAGATATTTGAAAAAATAAAATATGCCGCTTCCCCATCTAGTGATAATCTTTCCATAAATTGTATCAGACTGGAAAGTGAAGATAACAGATTAAAGTTCATCACGACAGATACATATAGGTTAGTCTATTTAGAAAAAGAATTAGAAAGGATAAAAAGTAAAATAGAAGTAAGTATTCCATTAAATACAGTAGAAGCTCTAACTAAGTTACTAAGAAGTATAGAAAGCACAGAAATAACCTTTTATTTTATCAATAGACAAATTTTCTTTAAAACTCCAGATGTTCTTATAGTAAGTAGAATAATAGACATGGCTTTTCCTAATTACAAAGGGATCTTACTAAATAACAATTACAATAAAAAATTGACTATAAATGCTGAAATATTTATGAAAATTTTAAAAAGAATAACTATATTTGTAAGAAATAATAATGAGACAAAATACGGTGCTACTTTCTATTTCAATGGAAAAGAAATGCAAGTTCATGGAGTAAATGAAGTAGCCAAGATAAATGAGGAGTTAGTAGTCAACTATGAAGGAGAAAATATGAAAATAGCCCTAAATACAAAATTTTTATCTGATTTTATCCAAAATCTGAATAAATCTAAGGATATCACATTAGAATTCGTAGCCTCAAATAGTTCTGTAAAGATAAAAGAAAATGATGTAGAGGATTATTTATACATTTTAATGCCACTTGCTCTAAAGGAATAAATAAAAATCTAATATTATAAAAAATTTTGGATTTAAATAAATATTTTGATAATATTTATTGATTGGGGAGGAAAAATGATTAGAAGAGATACATTACTAATTGTAGATGATTTAGAAATGAATAGAGCAATATTAAGTAATATTTTTAAAAAAAAATATAAAATAGTTGAAGCATCAGATGGAGATGAAGCATTAGAATATATAAAAGAAAATTCTCATAAAACAATTGCAATTCTATTGGATTTAGTTATGCCAAGAGTAAGTGGTATAGAGGTATTACGAGCTATAAAATATAAAAAAATAGCTGATGAAGTACCAATTTTTATCATTACAGCTAAAAATTCTGAAAAAATTATGTATGAAGCTTATGAATTAGGCGTGAAAGATATTTTAGAAAAACCTTTTGTTCCATATTTTCTAAAAAAAAGAATTGAAAATGTAATAGAATTTTATGAAATGAAAGAAAATCATAAAAAAATATTAGAAAATTTGAATAAAGATTTCAATAATATTTTAAACTTAGCACTCGAAGGTAAAACAGCTGAAATAAAGAAATTTACTGAAGAGACTTTAAAAAAATTAACTATATAAATTCATATACGCTATATTTAAATTAAAAGCTTAGGAGGCCCTTTATGAGACTAATATTTATACTATTTTTTACCTTTTGTAGTTTAGCGCTAGCTTGTACAGGTATCACCATAAAAACTTTGGATAACAAAACAATACAAGCTAGAACTATTGAATATGGAGAAAGTAATCTCAACAGTAAATTAGTTATCTCTCCAAGAGAAAAAGAATATCAATCTCTTACTCCAGATGGAAAATTTGAAGGATATAAGTGGAAAGGAAAATATGGTTATGTGGGAGCTAGTCTTATCACCGATATGTTTATAGGAGAAGGGATAAATGAAGCTGGTCTTAATGCTGGTTTATTTTACTTTCCTCATTATGGAAGTTTAGCTAAATTTGATAAAAAAAATTCAAAAAAATCCATTGTAGATATGCAACTTGTAAGTTGGATACTATCAAATTTCTCAACTGTTGATGAAGTAAAAGAAGGTTTAAAGAAAATAAAAATTGTAAACATTGGTTATGATAAAGATGGTAATCCTCTTCCTACAGCTCATTGGAGGGTAGCTGATACAAAAGGCGGAAATATTGTTATTGAAATTATAAACAATGGTGAGATAAAAATTCATGAGAATAAGATAGGTGTTTTAACTAACTCTCCTGACTATGAGTGGCACATGAAAAATCTTAATAACTATATTAATCTTTATGCTGGAAATGCTAAAAATTTTAATATAAATGGACAAGAATTTTTCTCATTTGGAGCTGGAACTGGAGCTATAGGCTTGCCTGGAGATATCACTCCTCCATCAAGATTTGTAAGAGCTTTTTATTTCCTCAATACTATGAAGCCAGCTAATACTTCAAAAGAAGCTATTAATGAAGCTATTCATATATTAAATAATTTTGATCTACCAATAGGAGTAGAATATCCAGCTGAACATAAGACTTATATTCCAAAAGATCTCCCAAGTGCAACTCAATGGACAGCCATCAGCAGTTTAAACGATAAAGAATTTTATTATAAAACTATGTATAACAGCCAAATCAGAAAAATAGATTTGAAAAAAATAAATTTCTCTAAAATAGATTATACAACTATACCTTTAGATGAAAAACCTGAGGAAAATATTAAAGAACTTATATTTTAATTATAAAATCTATAACTTTTACAAAATATCCAAATAGTCATAAATAAAGAGCAAGTTTGGTAATCACTACCCAACTTGCTCTAGTTATTTTATTAAATTATAGACTTTTAAAAAATTTTATAGCTCTTAAAGCATCATTTTTATTCCCTGTAAATTTATTGCTAAAATAATAACGTTCTGCATCTAAAAGTGTAAGTCCC
The DNA here is from genome assembly GCF_900450765.1 of Fusobacterium necrogenes. NCBI lineage: Bacteria > Fusobacteriati > Fusobacteriota > Fusobacteriia > Fusobacteriales > Fusobacteriaceae > Fusobacterium > Fusobacterium necrogenes. Next base: position 1,020,597 of record NZ_UGGU01000003.1, read on the forward strand.
TCATATAATTTTTTATGACTAAACTCCCTTATATGAGCATAGTCTCTAAAACTAAAATTATAAAATTCAATAGGGATACTTCCTATATCTTGAAATCTGATATGCTTTTCTACATAATCAAAAAAATATTCAAATCTAGCTGAATCAAATATCACATTTATTAATACAGATTTGCAAGCATTAAAATCTGAAAAATTTAATCCTTTATTTACAATATCATTAAATGCACCATAAAGAGTTTTATTTGATACCACATAACTATAAGAAATATCTTGTTTTACTCCACTATTCACACTCATACTTCTTAGAGTATATGTACCAGCTAAATTATCAAAATATAAAGTAAGCTTCTTATTTGGAATATTCCCGTCAATCACTACAATTTCTTCATTGCTAGTTTCTCCCTTTTTTAACCATCCTCTTAACTTTTTTATTCCACTTCTATAACTATTCTTATCTCTTATATCAATAATGGCCAACATATTCATCACTACCTATCAGGCGTTACTGTTCCATTTTGTGATAACGTTGTTCCTCTAATAGTGACATTTCTTCTTTCTACTAATGGCAAATTTCTCTTATTTACAGAAGTTCTCCATGGCTCCCATATAAGTCCTGTTGCTCCTTCTGCCTTGATGTTTATATTTCTACTATTAGCAGGTAAAGGTATAATAGTCTTAAATGGAGCTGTTTTATTATATCCATTATCACTCCAAGAGTTTTTAGTTACTATTTCATTTCCTTTACTATCATAATTTAGCTCTTCCCAGTCAACAAAAAATCTAGCTATATATGCCCCATAATGCTCTAATACAAGTTCTCCACTATTAAAAACCTCTGTTTTCACCTCTACATACTCAGTTTTTGTACTTGTAATAGCCAATTCGTTATTTTTTAGAAAAGTAGTTGTATATGAGATTGGAAAACTAGGATTACTCTTCGAAAATGTAAGCCCTGAATTTAAAACTGCTCTCATATCATCTAAAGCTTGTAATCCAACCCCCTTACTTTCGTCTATTGTTCCACCAACTACTATTAGATTAAATGATGAATTCTTTAAGATATTTGTATAATCTAAGTTCTGACTTATATCAACTCCTCTTACTGCCGCCGAGAAAGCTTCTTTTACTTTATCACTATTTTCTGTAGTCTCAAATTTTATATATACAACTCTTCCAAAATCTATATTTGAAACATATACTGGTGGATTATCATTATTGACTCCTTTTGCTTGAAAATCTTCCCAAGTAATACTATCAGCTATAAGATTTGAAGGTTGAATAACAGCATTCATACTAGCTGAATAATAAATTTGTTTAAGTCTACATAGATAAATCTGTTTTTTTCCTACATTTTCATAATTTATATTTAACTTATTGATCAAATTTTTTGCTTCTAATCCAAACTCTGCCATCATCTGAGCTTCTGAATAAAGCATACTTTCTTTATAATCTAAAATCGTCGAATGTTTATTTGTAGCGCTATATTTATCTAACCACAATTGTGCTATATCATTAATCTTTCCCATCACAGTACTTAAAGTTGGATTTTCAATAGTTGCACTTGCCTCATTACTATCTAAGCCGCTCAAGTTATTGACTCTAAAAGAAAGAGATTTTTTTTCACAACTAACCTCTGTTGGCAAATTTTCCATTAATCTCTGATTTGCTAAAAATATAGCTCCTAAATAAATTCTATCTAAAGTACTTGTTACTACAGAAATATCAAAAAGTTTGTCTGTAATGTTTCTTTTAGCTCTTGTTGTAACTATAAACTTATCTGTAGAAAGACTACTCTCCTTAGGTAAAAATTGACTAATAGTCTCTCCATCATAAGCTAGTACCTTTTTTGAATCGTAATTAAGACCTCTTATTCCTTCATCAATTGTCATATTATACCTCCTATATCGAATATACTTTCAAATTTATCTCTATAATTTATAAATATTTTCTATTTCAATAAATTATTTAATTTTTTAATAAACTCTACAGGATTTTCTATTTGGAATCCTTCTAACATAAGAGCCTCTGTATAAAGAACATCTAATAAATCATCAAATTTAGGAGTATCTTTACACTCTTGAAGTTTTACAAATAAAGGGTGTTCTGGATTTAATGCTAAAATCTTTTCAGCTTTTATATTTTCATTTCCAGGAATTTGAGATAATACTTTTTCCATCTCAAGAGAGATTTCTCCCTTAGCAAGTAGAGCAGAAGCACCATTACCTAAGTTATTACTTAACTCAACATCTACTATTTTCCCCGTTAAGCTCTCTTTTATCTTATCTAGCATAGATTTATTATCTTCAGATAATCTTTTAATCTCTTCCTCTTTTTCCTTATTTTCTTCTAATTTAAAATCAGAATCACTTATTGATTTAAAAGTTTTTCCTTCAAACTCATTCATAGTTTTTAAAGCAAATTCATCAATCTTATCAGTTAAGATTAAGACTTCTATTCCTTTTTCTTTTAGAGCTTCCATCTTAGGTAGAGATTTTACAGTGGCTAAATCCTCTCCTACTACATAAAGAATCTCTTTTTTCTCTTCTCCCATACGCTCTACATACTCTTTCAATGTAACATACTTATCATCTAGAGAACTTCTAAATATTAATAAGTTTTGAAGTTTGTCTTTATTCATTCCAAACATATCGTGGATACCAAATTTTATATTTCTACCAAAAGCTTCCCAAAACTCAATATATTTTTCTCTATCATTTTTTAATACATATTCAAGCTCTGATATGATTTTTTTCTCAAGATTTTTAGAAATAGTAGTAAGCTCACTATTTTGTTGTAAAATCTCTCTTGAAATATTTAGTGATAAGTCATCACAATCTACAAGTCCTTTTACAAAACTAAAATATTCTGGAATTAGCTCATCACATTTATCCATTATAAAGACATTTTTTGTATAAAGTTGTAATCCTTTTTTATAATCTTTTGAGTAAAAATCCATTGGAGCTTTTTTAGGAATATATAATAAAGCGGTATATTCAATATTACCTTGTACTTTTAGATGAAAGTGGAACATAGGATCTTCCCAATCGTGGAAAGTAGATTTATAGAACTCATTATAATTTTCATCTTTAAGTTGAGATTTATCTGTTTTCCAAATTGGTTTTGTAGAGTTAATTGTTTCATCATTGAAAATAATAGGGTATCTTACATAGTCAGAGTATTTTTTAACTAAATCTCTTATTTTCCAATCTTCTAAGAAAGTCATAAACTCCTCTCCATCTTTTATAGTAAGAGTGATAGAAGTTCCTCTCTCTTTCTTTTCAAACTCTTCTATCTCATAAGAACCATTTCCAGTAGATGTCCACTTTACTCCCATATCAGATTTTGGAGATTTTGTAATAAGAGTCATCTTATCAGCTACCATAAATCCAGAATAGAATCCTACTCCAAATTGTCCAATGATATCTATATCATCTTTTGAAGTATTCTCTAATTTTTCTTTAAAAGCTTTCGAACCAGATTTTGCAATAGTTCCTATATTTTCAGCTACTTCATCATAAGTCATTCCTATTCCATTATCTGTAATTGTTATCTCTTTTTTATTCTTATCTACAGAGATAACTATTTTAAATTCTTTATCCTCTTTTAAAATTTCGCTATCTGTGAGAGCTTCAAATTTTATCTTATCAATAGCATCACTAGCATTTGATATTAGCTCTCTTAGAAAAATCTCTCTATTTGTATAAATAGAGTGTATCATTAAATTTAATAATTCCTTAGTTTCTGCTTGAAATACCTTTGCTTCTTTTCTCATTTTTAATTACCTCCTTAGCACTCTAATAAATTACTGGCTAATAAATAATATATACCACAATCAACAAAAGTTGTCAACAAAATTTTTAAACTTAAGTGATATCAGAAACAAAATACTAATTTAAAATATGAAATCAGTAAAATTTTTACTAAAAAACACTTCAAGCATATTGAAAAATTTCTTGGTAATATGCTATTATTATGTTGAAAAACAGATAAAAAATCTTATACTTGAACAATTTTAACGAGAAAAAAATATTTTTTTTACTAGTTAGTTATTTTTAGAAAGGATGAAATATGATAAGAATAAATAAAAATAAAAAAGAGTTTCATTTACAAGGGAAAAATTTTAGTTATGTTTTTAATGTTATGCAAAATGGACAATTAGGGCAACTTTATTTTGGAAAAAAAATAAGACATAGAGAAGATTTTTCACATTTTTTCTATAAACCTGAAGTTGGAATTGGAATAATAGCTCATTATGAAGAGGATCCAGGATTTTCATTAGAGTATTTCAAACAGGAGTACCCATCATATGGAACAACAGATTTTAGAAAGCCAGCTTTCGAGATAGAGGATGAAAATGGAAGTAGGGTAAGTAATTTTGTATATAAAGGATATAGAATTTATAAGGGGAAAGAAAAATTACAAGGATTACCAGCTACTTATGTGTTATCAGAAGAGGAAGCTGAAACTTTAGAGATTACTTTAGAGGATGAAATTTTAGAGTGTAGCTTATATCTTACCTACACTATTTTCAACGAAAGAGATATTTTAACTAGAAATGCTAGATTTGAAAATTATGGAAAACAAAATCTAAAATTAAATAGAGCAATGAGTTTATCATTGGACTTACCAGATTATAACTATGAGATGTTACACTTTTCAGGAGCTTGGGCGAGAGAAAGACATCTTAAAACTAGAAAATTAGAGGTAGGAAGTCAATATATAGATAGTACAAGGGGAGCAAGTAGTGCTCATCAAAATCCTTTTATTATTTTAAAAAGACCTAATACAGATGAGGATATGGGAGAGGCTATTGGGTTTTCATTAGTTTATTCTGGAAACTTTTTAGCACATGTAGAGGTAGACCATTTTGATGCTACAAGAGTGACTATGGGAATAAATCCTTTTGATTTCTCTTGGAGTTTGAATGGAGGAGAAAGCTTTCAAACACCAGAAGCTATAATCTCTTTTACAAGTACAGGACTTAATAGCTTAAGCCAAAATTTCCATTCACTATATAGAGAGAGACTTATGAGAGGAGAGTGGAAAGAGAAGGAGAGACCAATTCTTATAAATAACTGGGAAGCAACATATTTTGATTTCAATGAAGAAAAACTTCTAAATATGGTAAGAAAAGCTAAAAAACTTGGATTTGAACTTTTTGTATTAGACGATGGTTGGTTTGGAAAGAGAAATGATGATAAAAGTTCTTTAGGAGATTGGTTCCCTAACTTAGAAAAATTACCTAATGGTATAAAAGGGTTGGCTGAAAAAGTAGAAGCTGAAGGAATGAAGTTTGGACTTTGGTTTGAACCAGAGATGATAAGTAAAGAGAGTGAACTTTATAAGAAACACTTTGATTGGATATTAGGAGTAAAGGGAAGAAAACTATCTCTAGGAAGAAATCAATATATCTTAGATCTATCGAAAGAAGATGTACAAGATTATATAATTTCTGTACTTGATGAGAGATTTGCTGAAGCTCCAATATCTTATGTTAAATGGGATATGAATAGAAATATGACAGAGATAACTTATAGAGATTTACCTCATAAATATATTTTAGGACTATATAGAATATTAGAAAAAATAACTACAAAATATCCACATGTACTATTTGAGTCTTGTGCTTCTGGTGGTGGAAGATTTGACGCTGGTATGTTATATTATATGCCACAAGTATGGACAAGTGATGATACTGATGCAATAGTTAGATTAAAAGTTCAACATGGGACTTCAATGGGATATCCATTACTCACTATGGGGGCTCATGTTTCAGATATTCCTAACCATCAAACCGCTAGAAAAACAAGTTTAGATATTAGAAATCATGTAGCTTATTTTGGAAACTTTGGTTATGAGTTAAATCCACTTATTTTTGATGAAGAGATGGATAAAAAAGTAATTAAATATCTAGATTTCTATAAAGAAAATAGAAAGTTAATTCAATTTGGAGATTTTTATAGAATAGAGAGTCCATTTGAAGGAAATACAACATCTTGGATAGTAGTCAACAAAGATAAATCTGAAGCTTTAGTTGGATATTTCCAAATTTTAGCTGAACCAAATCCTGGTTATAATAAAAAAGTTATCTTAAAAGGGTTAAATTCAGAGAAAAAATATTTGGTCAATGATGAATTTGAAGCTTATGGAGATGAACTTATGAATGTAGGAATAGTTTTCCCGCAACCTGATAGATATTTTTCTAAAGATTCAGAAACACAAGATTTTCAAAGCAAAATATTTAAATTAAAAGAGATAAAATAAATTATAAGGGGGATTAAAAATGGTAGATTTTAAAATGAAACTTTCATATGGAATAGGAGCATTAGGAAAAGATTATGCTTGTGCTATAATATATATTTTTTTAATGTATTATTTAACTGACGTAGTAGGAATGGTGCCTGCTTTTGTTGGTACACTATTTTTAGTAGCAAGATTATGGGATGCAATCAATGACCCTATGATGGGAATGATAGTTGATAACACAAGAAGTAGATGGGGAAAATTTAGACCTTGGATACTTATAGGAACTATTTTAAATGCTGTTGTATTAATAGCTATGTTTTTTAAACCAAATGGATTAGAAGGAAAAATGTTATATGCTTATATCTCTGTTGCTTATATTTTATGGGGAATGACTTATACAGTAATGGATATTCCTTTCTGGTCTATGATACCAGCTCTATCTAGTGACAAAAAAGAGAGAGAGAAGATAGCTGTTGTACCTAGAATATTTGCTAGTTTAGCATGGTTAAGTATAGGAAGTTTTGGACTACCAGTTATAGGATTACTTGGAAATGGAAATGAGGGAAGAGGATTTTCTCTACTAGCAGTTGGAATAGCAATTTTCTTCATATTTGCTTCAACTTTAACGGTTATAAATGTAAAGGAACAAATAGTAAGTGACCAAAAAGCTCCAAAGGTAAATTTAAAAGATACATTTAGATTGATTTTCAAAAATGATCAATTAGTAGCTTTAATAGGAACAGTTTTAATGTATAACTTAGTTGCTCAAATCTCTGGAGGGGTAGCTATCTACTATTTCAAATATGTGGTAGGAAGAGAAGCATTATTCTCTGTATTTACAGGCTTTTCTGGAATAGCTGAAATAGCAGCACTAATGGCTTTTCCAATGTTATCAACTAAAATAGGAAGAAAGAAAGTATTTTTCTTAGCTTGTAGCTTACCAGTTATAGGTTTTGGATTATTATGTTTAGCTGGATATATTGCTCCAGAAAGTGCAACTCTAGTTGCTGCTTGTGGTATAGTTGCTAAATTAGGTTCTGGACTTTCTTTAGGTATTTCAACAGTTATGTTAGCCGACGTTGTAGATTATGGAGAGTTTAAATTTGGAAGTAGAAATGAAAGTGTAATTTTCTCTGTCCAAACACTACTTGTTAAATCTGCTTCAGCTGTAAGTGGTTGGTTAATAGGAATAGGATTGTCTTTAGTGGGATATGTAGCTAATGTACAACAAACAGTTTCTGCTATAATGGGAATAAGAAGTTTAATGATAATTTTCCCTATGTTATTATCAGCTATGGGATATGTAATATATAAAAAATATTATAAATTAAATGATGAATATTATGATGAGATTATAGAGAAATTAACTGAAAAAAGAGCTAATGCTTAGTAAGAAGGAGAGTATAATATGTGGTTAGGAGTAGATTATTATCCTGAACAATGGGATATATCAATGATAGATAAGGACTTAGACAATATAATAGAGCTTGGGAGTAATATAATCAGGATAGGAGAGTTTGCTTGGCATATTATGGAAAAGGAAGAGGGAAAATTTGATTTTTCCTTCTTCGATATGGTTATAAAAAAAGCTAGTGAGAAAGGGTTAAAAGTAATTTTTGGAACACCAACAGCTACAATTCCAGCTTGGATTGCTAAAAAATATCCTGAAGTATTATCAGAATTTGAAAATGGTCAAAAAAGAAGATTTGGTGGACGTCATACAAGCTGTTATAACAGTGAAAAATATGTAGAGTATTCTAAAAAAATTGTAACAACACTTGTAGAACACTATAAAGATGAAAAAAATATAGTGGCTTGGCAACTTGATAATGAGTTTGGACATGAAGGAAGCGATGAGTGTTTCTGTAAATGTTGTGAAAGAGAATTCCAAAAATTTCTTTCTAAAAAATTTAATGGAGATATCAATAAATTAAATGAAACTTATGGAACAACTTTCTGGTCTCAAGAGTATAACTCTTTTGAAGAGATACCTGTACCAGCCGCTACAATTACTACTCATAATCCAGCTTTAAGATTAGATTGGGAAAGATTTAGAAGTGAGAGTATTGTAAGATATTCTGATATGCAGGTTGAGATAATCAGAAATATAATTCCAGAGGCAGTAATTATTCACGATTTTCCGGGTGGAGGATTAGATAAGCATGTGGACTACTCTAAGTTAGCAGAAAAATTAGATGTAGTAGCTTACAATAACTATCCAGTATGGGGAGGACAAAAGAACCCTATTCCACCTTGTGAAATAGCTTTTGGTTTGGATTATATGAGAGGGTTGAAAAGACAAAATTTCTGGATAACAGAGGGGATAATGGGGGCTCAAGGACATGATATAACTGGATATCTTCCAAGACCTAATCAAGCTAAGATGTGGTCATATCAAGGAGTAGCTAGAGGTGCTGAAACATTTATTTACTTCAGATATCGTGGAGCTACTAAAGGAGCAGAACAATTTTGTTATGGTGTAATAGATGCTGACAACCAAAAGAGAAGAAAATTTTATGAGGTTCAAGACTTCTTTAGAGTAGCTAAGGAAAATGAAAAATCTTTAGAAACTCCAATAAACAGTAAAGTAGCTATGATATATGACTATGATTCATTAGCATCTTTTAGAATACAAAAACAAAGTATACTATTAGATTGTCATAGTGAGATGAAGAGAATACATAAAGTTTTCTATGAAAAAAATATAATGATAGACATCATTCCTCATACAATGGATATTTTTAAATATGAAGTAGTAATCCTTCCATTTATGATAATTTGGAAAGAAGAGTTTGTAGCTAAGATAAAAGAGTTTGTAAATAATGGTGGTAAAGTTGTATTTACTTACCGTAATGCTATAAAAGATATAGATAATAACTTGACATTAAATGAGATGTTACCTGTAAGATATACTGATTTAACTGGGGTATATATAGAGGAAACAGAAAGCTTACAAGAGTATGATGAGCTACCATTAAAAGGTATAGAAGAGTTTGAAGGTGTAGAGGGAAGAGCTGGAATATTTAGAGATATGCTTGTACCTACTACTGCACAAACTTTAATGAAATATGATGATAAATTCTATAACGAGTTTTCAGCTGTGACAAAAAATAAAGTTGGGGCTGGAGAGGTTTACTATATAGGTTGTGGATTAGAAGATAAACTTATGACTAAGATTATGGAAAAAGTTCTTGAAGGAGCAGATATAGTAGAAGAAATTACTCCTGAAGGTGTAGAAGTAGTTGAAAGAGGAAATCTAGAAAATAGAGTAAAAATCTATATAAATCATAATGATTATTCAGTTAAGGTAAAAGAGTTTGAGCTTGCACCTTTTGAATGTAAAGTTTTAAAACATTCTAGTCGTTAATTTTTAATGCTTTATTCAGTAAAAATCAAATTTTTTTTAGATAATAAAACTTGGATATATCGATGTTTAATTGATTAAAAAATTACCAACATAACATAGAAGTTCTATTTTTTTAACACAAAAAATCATTCTAAAATAATGTTTTAATTATTAAAATAGTATACAAATATAAAGCATAATAACCAGAAATAAAAATATATATTTTTCTAAAAAAATATATAAAAGTCAAAATTTTAGCATATTTTTGAAAATAAGAAAGCATAAATAAAAAAAATAAAATAATCTATTGCAAATAAAATAACAATGTGATAATATCTACTTATGTGAAAGAATGGATGAGGGTATTAATGCCTTTATTTAGAATAAATCAAATGGAGGATAAGGTTATGGCAAAAAAAGTAGTTTTAGCAGGTGCGTGTCGTACAGCAATCGGAGCAATGGGAGGAGCTTTAAGTAATGTTCCAGCTGCTGAGCTTGGTTCAATAGTTATTAAAGAAGCTTTAAACAGAGCGGGAATTCCTGCTGAAAAAGTTGATCAAGTGTTATTTGGATGCGTTATCCAAGCTGGATTAGGTCAAAATATTGCACGTCAAGCTTCAATAAAAGCAGGATTATCAATAAAAACTCCAGCAGTTACTTTAAACGTAGTTTGTGGTTCAGGATTACATACAGTTAACATGGCTGCTGCAATGATTCAATCAGGGCAAGCTGATATCGTAGTAGCAGGTGGAACTGAAAATATGTCTTCAGCTCCATACTTATTAAGAAAAGGACGTTATGGATATCGTTTAGGAAATGCAGAATTAGTAGACTCAATGGTAAATGATGCTTTATGGGATGCATTCAATGGTTACCACATGGGAATTACAGCAGAAAATATCTGTGATCAATGGGGATTAACTCGTGAAGAATTGGATAAATTTGCTGCTGATAGCCAACAAAAGGCTGTAAAAGCACAAGAAGAAGGAAAATTTAAAGATGAAATAGTACCAGTAGTAATTAAAGGTAAAAAAGGAGATATCATAGTAGATACTGATGAAGGGCCTAGACCTGGCACTACTGCTGAAGGAATAGCTAAATTAAAACCAGCTTTCAAAAAAGATGGAATGGTTACAGCTGGAAATGCTTCAAGTATCAACGATGGTGCTGCTGCTATTATTGTTATGTCTGAAGAAAAAGCTAAAGAATTAGGAGTAAAACCAATGGCTACTTGGGTAGATGGAGCACTAGGAGGAGTAGAGCCATCTATCATGGGAATTGGACCAGTTGAGTCTACAAGAAGAGTTCTTGCAAGAACTGGAATGGAAATCAAAGACTTTGATTTAATAGAAGCAAATGAAGCTTTTGCAGCTCAATCAATCGCAGTTGGAAAAGACTTAGGATTTGATTTATCTAAATTAAATGTAAATGGAGGGGCTATCGCTCTTGGACATCCAGTAGGAGCTTCAGGATGCCGTATTTTAGTAACTCTATTACATGAAATGCAAAAACGTAATGCAAAAACTGGATTAGCAACTTTATGTATCGGTGGGGGAATGGGATGTTCTGCTATCGTTAAAAGAGAGGACTAATTTTAAAACAACTCACTTATCTTAATCTATAATATTATTAAGAGCAGCTAAATCTGCTCTTAATATAATTCAATTTATATTCCAAGGAGGGTTTTAAATGAATTTTATTACATACGAACAAGAAGGTTTTATAGGAGTAATAACTATAAATCGTCCAAAAGCTTTAAATGCTTTAAATAGTGAGGTATTAAAAGAGTTAGATGCTACTCTAAATGGAGTGGATTTAGAAAATACAAGAGCTTTAGTACTTACAGGAGCTGGAGATAAATCATTTGTTGCTGGTGCTGATATAGGAGAGATGAGCACTCTCACAAAAGCTGAAGGAGAAGCTTTTGGAAAGATAGGAAATGATGTGTTTAGAAAAATTGAAACTTTTCCTATCCCAGTTATTGCCGCTGTAAATGGATTTGCTCTAGGTGGAGGTTGTGAAATTGCTATGAGCTGTGATATTAGACTTTGTTCTGATACAGCAACATTTGGGCAACCTGAAGTAGGTTTAGGAATTACTCCAGGATTTGGTGGAACTCAAAGACTAGCTCGTTTAATTCCAATTGGAAAAGCTAAAGAAATAATATATGGAGCTGTAAACATAAAAGCTGATGAGGCATATAGATTAGGATTAGTTAATGCTGTATATCCTTTAGAAGAGTTATTACCAGCTGCTAAGAAATTAGCAACTAAAATAGCTAAAAACGCCCCAATAGCAGTTAGAGCTTGTAAAAAAGCTATAAATGAAGGGTTGGATTTAGACATGGATCAAGCAATCATACTAGAAGAAAAACTTTTTGGAAGTTGTTTTGAGTCTGAAGATCAAAGAGAAGGAATGAAAGCATTTTTAGAAAAAAGAAAAGTAGAAGGATTCAAAAATAGATAATAAAATTCTAAAAATTGATATTATATAGTAAATTTAGGAGGTAATTAATGAAGATAGGAGTAATTGGTGCAGGAACTATGGGTTCTGGTATAGCACAAACATTTGCACAAACAGAAGGATATGAAGTATTTCTTTGTGATATAAATCAAGAATTTGCAGCTAATGGAAAAGCTAAGATAGCTAAGGGATTTGAAAAAATGGTAGCTAAAGGAAAAATGGAGCAAGCTACTGCTGATGCTATATTAGCCAAAATAACAACTGGAACAAAAGAAATTTGTAAAGATTGTGATTTAGTAGTTGAAGCTGCTTTAGAAAATATGGCTGTTAAACAACAAACTTTTAAAGAATTAGATGAAATTTGTAAACCAGAGGCAATGTTTGCAACTAATACTTCTTCTTTATCAATAACTGAAATTGGAGCAGGCTTAAAAAGACCTGTAATAGGAATGCATTTCTTTAATCCAGTACCTGTAATGAAACTTGTAGAAGTAATTGCAGGATTAAATACTCCAGTTGAAATGGTAGAAAAAATTAAAAAAATATCTGAAGAGATTGGAAAAGTACCTGTACAAGTAGAAGAAGCAGCAGGATTTGTTGTTAACAGAGTATTAATTCCTATGATAAACGAAGCTGCTGGAATTTTAGCTGATGGAGTTGCTTCAGCAGAAGGAATAGATAATGCTATGAAACTTGGAGCTAATCATCCAATGGGACCTCTTGCTCTAGGAGATTTAATAGGATTAGATGTTTGTCTAGCTATTATGGAAGTTCTTTATAATGAATTTGGAGATTCCAAATATAGACCTCATCCATTATTAAGAAAAATGGTTAGAGGAGGAAAACTTGGAAGAAAAACTGGTGAAGGATTCTTTAATTACAACAAATAATATTTAACTATGATATATGAAGAGGCTGTTGTAAATTTTTAAATTACAACAGCCTCTTTTCATTATTTAAATTGAAAATATAATCATAATAATATATCATAAAAAAGTAAATTTAAATGATAAAATCCTGGAGGAAGAAATGCTTGATAAAGTTATGATAATAAATACAGGTGGAACTATTGGAATGGTACACAGTGATAAAAATGATCCTAATAGTCCTCTTAGACCTGCTAATGACTGGAATGAGATAACTAAAGAACACCCTATTCTTGAAAAATATTCTACCAATTACTACCAATTTACTCCACTGATAGATTCATCCGATATGTCTCCTGAAATTTGGAAAGATATAGCTAGATTCATTTCAAAAAATTATGATAAATATAGAGGCTTTGTTATTTTACATGGAACTGATACTATGGCTTTTACAGCCTCTGCTCTCTCATTTATGCTAAAAAATTTAAATAAACCAGTGATACTTACAGGATCTCAAGTTCCTTTACAATTTCCTAGAAGTGATGCACTCCAAAACCTTATCACAGCCATACATATTGCTGGAAATGAATTATATGGAGTAAAACTTATTCCAGAGGTATGTATATTTTTTAGAGACAGCCTACTTAGAGGTAATCGTTCTAGAAAGATTGATGCTACCAACTATTTTGGTTTTTCCTCTCCTAACTATCCAGCAATTGCTGAAGTTGGAGCTGATATTAGAGTGATAAAAGATAGAATTCTTCCAACTAAGAAAGATAAATTTTATGCTGATATTACAATAGATAGTGAAGTAATTATTCTAGAACTTTTTCCTGGTCTAAATCCAAGTTATCTAAAAAGTATTTTTGAAGCAAATTCTATAAAAGGAGTTATTTTAAAGACATTTGGAAATGGAAATGCTCCTACTAATCAAGAATTTTTAGATGTACTCAAATATATAGCTTCAAAAGGTATAATAATAGTTGATATCACTCAGTGTACTAGAGGTTTTGTAAAGATGGGACTCTATGAAGCAAGTGCTAAGCTGACTGATGTTGGTGTAATTAGTGGAGCAGACTTAACCCCTGAAGCAGCTGTTACAAAACTCATGTATCTCTTAGGAAAAAGACTTTCCACTGATAAGATCAAAAAACTTATGCAAATAGATATGTGTGGTGAACAAACAATTAGTCAATATAATTTCCTAACTACAGATTTTAAAGATCTACACTCCGCTAATTTCGAATATAATCTAGATATTCCTCCAACTTTAAAAAAGGAAGATCTTATAGAGGCAGTTGTAAGAATTAAAAATATAAGAAATAGAGAAAAAAGAGAGGAACCTCTTTATATATCCATTAGTATTGAGGGAGAAAATTCTATTTCTACTGAACAGCTGAAAATTAATAATATAATACATGCTAACTTACCAAATGAAAAGAAAAATTTTCATGCTATTTTTAACCACACTATAAAATCTATAATAGATAAAAATAATATACTAAAAATTAAGATTAATAGTAATATGAAAATTTCAATAGAGTCTGTTAAATTTTCAATTTTTTCTGAATATCTAAGATAATTTATAAATTTATATATAAAAGGGCTATTGCAATTTGCAACAGCCCCTTTTCTATTAAATAATCTCTTTATATAACTTTTATACCACTAAATTCACCAAACAAAGTGCTCCTATAAATAATAGCGTCATATTTAACTTTTTAAAATCTCCAGTAATCAAATGAATGAGAATATAGCTTAAAAATCCTAAGCTCAATCCTGTACTGATACTATATGTAAGCGGCATCATTACAATTATTATGAAACAAGGAAATAAAGTTTTTAAATCTCCAAAATCTAAATCTTTTATATGCTTAAACATATATACTCCTACTATAATTAAAGCTGAAGCTGTTGCATATCCTGGCACTACAGCTACCAATGGAGAAAATAATAATGCAAATAAAAATAGTAATCCTGTCACTACTGAAGCTAATCCTGTCTTAGCTCCTACCGCTACCCCAGCAGCTGACTCAACATAAGTTGTTACTGTACTTGTACCTAAAACTGACCCTATTATTGTTGAAAAAACATCTGTGTAAAGCATTCTTCCAAAGCCTTGAATTTTTCCATCTTTATCAATGATTCCTGCCTGTCTTGAGCAAGAGATTAATGTTCCTAAGGTGTCAAATAGGTCAACAAACATAAATGAAAATATAGGTCCTATTAGTGATAGTTTAAATGCTCCAACTATATCTAATTTTCCTGCTATTGGAGCTATACTTGGTGGAAGTGATACCACTTTTTCTGGAAGAGCTATATTTCCTGTTACAAATCCTAAAATTGTAGTAATAACTATTCCTATTAGCATACCTCCTTTAACTTGTTTTATTTCTAAAGCAATTGCTACAATAAGTCCTATTATTCCTAAAATTGTAGTAAGTTTCATCTCTCCTAGTCCTACTATTGTAGCAGGATTAGCTGCAACTAACCCTATATTAATTAATCCTATAAATGTAATAAAAAGTCCTATTCCTCCACCTACTGCTATTTTTAATGGCATAGGAATAGCATAAGCTATTTTCTCTCTAATTCCACCTAAAGATAGTATAAAGAAAAATATTCCTGACATAAATACAATACCTAATGAAGTTTCCCAAGATAGGCCTCTTCCTAATACAAGTGTAAATGTAAAGAAAGCATTCAATCCCATACCTGGTGCTAAAGCAAATGGTGCATTTGCCCAAACTCCAGAAATAATAGTTGCTAGTGCTGATGTCAAACAAGTAACTGTAATTAAAGCTCCCTTGTCCATTCCTGTCATTCCTAAAATTGAAGGATTAACAAATATAATATAAGACATAGCTAAAAACGTAGTTAATCCTCCTATAACTTCCTGTTTTACTGTACTTCCCCTCTCAGAAATCTTGTACAATTTCTCTAAAATTCCTGTGTTCTCCATTTTTCCTCCTATATAAATTTATTTAGATAATCTTTGAATATATTCTTTTGGAATTGGCAAATCTATTTCTACTCCATACCTATCTATTTTTAGATAGTGAGAAAACAGATACATCATCCTATCTTTGCTTTTTCCATATTTAGTATCTCCTACTATTGGATTTCCCATTGAGGCTAGCTGTACTCTCAACTGATGTGTCCTTCCACTTTCTAATTTACCCTCTAGTAATGTACAATCTTTTCCATATTCTATAACTTTAAAAAAACTTAAACTCTCTTTAGCTCCCTCTTCATATTTTTCTAACTCTACAACCCTATCATCTAACCTTTTCAAGTAACTTTTTATTTGAAACTCTGCTTTTTTTATCCTTCCTTCAACTAGAATATAATATTTCTTCTCTATTTTTCTCTCTCTTATATCTTCAGATAACTCTCTAGTTACTACAAGAGTTTTAGCTCCTACAACTATCCCTGAAGTAGCTTTATCAATCCTATTGATAAAATTAAAATTAGGATTTTTTAAGTACTCCTTTAATATTTCAGAAACACCATATTTATGTGCACTTCCCTTATGCATTACCATACCAGCTTTTTTATTCAAAATTAAAAGATTTTCATCTTCGTATATAATAAGCTTTTTTATCTCCTTTAATTCTTCTGTTTCAATCTTATTTTCCCTTTTGTCCTCTTTATTTTCTACTGTAAAAAATAACTTTACTATATCATATCTTTGAAGCCGATAACTCTCCTTAGCTTTTTTTCCATTTACCTTTATTTTCCCTACTCTTATACATTTAAAAATTTCACTGAGTGACATATTAGGTAAATTTTTTCTTAAAAATTTATCTAACCTTACATCTTCATACTCCCTATCTATTATATATTCCATATCTCTCCTAGTCTCTATATATTCTCACACTTTGGACTATACCCAACATTATAAAACTAATAAGTAGTGAAGTTCCTCCATAACTCATAAGTAGCAATGGTTTCCCTGTAACTGGCATAATTCCCATAGTCATTCCTACATTTATCACAAAATGAAAAAAGAAAATAGCGGCTATACCATAACATACAAGTTTTCCAAATCTATCACTAGTTGTTTCAGCCACATATATTATTTGCATAATTAAAATAATATATAGCAAAAAAAGTAAAGCTCCTCCTATAAAACCTCTTTCTTCTAAAAAAACTGAAACTATAAAGTCTGTATGAGCTTCTGGTAGAAATTTAAGCTTACTTTGACTGCTATTTAAAAATCCTTTTCCGTAAAGCTTTCCTGACCCTATAGCTATCATAGACTGTGTTACATTCCAACCACTCCCTAATAGATCTGCTTCTGGATTTAAAAAAGTAAGAACTCTTTGTCTTTGATAATCTTTCAATAGGAAAAAATAAGCAAATGGAACAAAGGCCATTCCACTTATTCCAAAAATTATTATGGTTTTCCAATCCAAACCACACATAAATATAATTACACTAAAAGTCATAAGTATTATCAGTGTTGTTCCCAAATCAGGTTGCTTTAAAATAAGTAATAAAACTGGAGCCATATGTGCTCCAGCAATTATTACACTTTTTATCCCTACAACTCTATCTTTAAAGTATGTAGATAAAAATGCTGATAAAGTTATCACTAACAAAACCTTTCCAATCTCTGATGGCTGTATACTCACAGGACCTAAGTCTATCCATCTTTGAGCTCCTAATCTACTCACTCCTAACAAAAAAACAGAGCACAAAATCACTATATTTAAAAGATACAAAACTTTATAGTACTTTAAATATTTTCTGTAGTCTATCATAGTGACAAATAAATAACTAAATACTCCTATTACAGCCCAAATACTCTCTTTTATATAAAATGATGAAGTCCTTGTAATAGTTGCACTATATATAGTAGATATACTTATTGCCACTATTATTATTGCATTTAAAACAAGGAAGTTATTCATTTTTTTTAATCTTTTAAAAAAAAGCTTTATATCTCTACTACTCTTCATCTACTACCTCTTATTTTCCAGTGTGCCCAAATCCTCCAGCACCTCTTTCAGTTTCATCTAAACTTTCTACAACTTCAAAATCCATCTGTGCCACTTTATTTAATACAAGCTGTCCTATTCTTTCTTGAGGCTCTATTACATATTCCTCTTTACTAAGATTAATAAGAATAACTCCAATCTCTCCTCTATAATCACTATCTATTGTTCCAGGTGTATTAGCCATACTGATACCGTGTTTTAGTGCAAGTCCACTTCTTGGTCTTACCTGTACCTCATATCCCTCTGGTATTGCCATTTTTATCCCTGTTGGAACTAATACTCTCTCTAATGATCCTAAAACTATTGGCTCAGAAATATTTGCTCTAACATCCATTCCAGCTGAACCAGATGTTTCATATTTTGGAAGAGTAACTCCCTCAGATATTAAAACTTGTACTTTTACTTTTTCCATCTCTATTTCTCCTTATATATTCCCTAAAATTGTCCATGAATAATATTTTTCATCAAAAATAACCTTAGCTGTTTCTTTAATATCATCTAAAGTTATTTTCTCTATGGAATTGATTATCTTATCTATATCTATTACCTCTCCATATAATAGATAAGAATTTGCCATTCTATTCATTCTTCCTTTGCTTCCCTCTAAGCTAAATGTAAGCATACTTAAGAATTGATTTTTAGATTTTTGAAGCTCGTAAGCTGTTATTCCATTCTTTCTTATATCTTCAAATTCAGCTCTTATTATATCTATTACATCACGATAACTTTCATGAGTGGTTCCTGCATAAACAGTAAAAATCCCTCCCTCTAAGAAAGCACTTGAGTATGTATAAACAGAATAAGCTAGTCCTCTCTCCTCTCTAATCTTTTGGAAAAGTCTTGAACTCATATTTCCACCTAATACACTAGAGATAATAGCTGCTGGATATTTCATCTCATCTACAAGGCTTACCCCTTTAGTATTAAAACATAGATGAACTTGGTTAGTATCTCTAACTATTTTATTTTCTCCACTGTTAATAGTGTAATTGTTATCTATATTTCTCTCTACAGGATAATCTTCTAACTTTCCAAATCCTTTTTCTAGCATCTCAAATAACTTATCACAATCCATCTTCCCAGCTACTGAAATAACTAAATTAGAAGCTCTATATTGATCTTTAAAATATTTTACAAATCTATCTCTATCTATTCCATTTAAACTCTCTATTGTTCCTAATACACTATTTGATTGAGTTCCTGTTACAGCAAATTTTATATTCTCATCGTGGATAGTTTCCTCTGGAATATCCTCATACATTCTTATCTCTTCTATTATTACATTTCTCTCTTTTTCAAGATTTTCCTCTGTAAAAGTAGAGTTGGCAAACATATCTGAAAGTATCTCTACTCCCTTTTCTATCTTGTTAGATAACATTTGAATGTAATAGCAAGTTGTATCTCTACTTGTATAGGCATTTATCATTCCACCCTCATTATCTACCTCTTCAGAAATATCTTTAGCAGTTCTGTTAGTTGTTCCTTTAAACATCATATGCTCTATATAGTGAGATACTCCATTCTCCTCAGGATACTCATCTCTTGATCCTGTTTTTACAAATATACCCAGACTTATAGTATTTATACTATCTATATTATCCATAAGTACAGGTATTCCATTACTAAGCTTTCTTATCTCTATACTCATTAATCCTCTCCATTCTTTACTACTAATATTCAGCCTTATTCAACAGATAAATTCCAACTGCTAAAAACATTATATTGGGAAGCCAACCTCCCAAAAATGGATTTAAAAATCCATTGATACTCAAAGCTTCAAAAGAAGCTTGTACTACATAATAACCATAACCTAATAAAACACAAATACCTAGACTTACAGCTGAAGTTCCTCTCACATATCTTCCTCCCAATGCAAGCCCTAAAAATGATATTACGAAACTTGCAAATGGGAAGGAGTATCTATTTCCTAACTCCACCAAAAGCTCTCTAGTATCTCCACCAATACTCTTCATCTCTCTAATAGTCTTTTTCAAATCTTTTATAGTAAGAGTTCTTGGCTCAACAGTAAGAGTTATAAAATGCTCAGGACTATCTCCATATTTGCTATCTGAAAAAAATTCCTTTGTTTCTGGCTTTTTATTATCATCTCCATAGTAGATATTTACATCTTTTAGCATCCATACTTTTTTGCTAAAATTATATCTTCCCTCTGGAGCTGTTATTATTCTCTCTATTTTATCAAAACTTTTATTTAAATCTACTATCTCTATATTTTCAGCAAATCCTGTCTCTCTATTTACCTTTTGCATAAGATATATATAGTTAGAATCCTCCCCTCTTAAAAAAGCATTTCTTTTTTCTATAGGAGCAACTCTTTTTTGTACCTCCCCACTTCTCAAATCTCTATTTATTTTCAAAGAAATTGGATAAAGAGTATCATTTACAAAAAACACCACTCCAGATATTATAGCTGATATTATAATAGGAAATAATACTATCCTTCTAAATTTTATTCCAGAAGTTTTTAGAGAAATAATCTCTAAATTTGAAGCCATAGTACTTATAGTCATCATACTTCCTAATAATACTGCTAATGGTGCTACATCTATAAAGGTTCTAGGAAGAAGTGTAACTATGTAGTAAACAGCATCTCCTGGAGTAAATCTTCCATCACTTAGGTATTTTACTACTTTGAAAAGTTGACTTACTATAAATATTCCCATAAAAGCTACAAGACTTAACATAAAAGATTTTATAAAATTTTTACTGATATATCTATCAATAATTTTCATTATATCACCTCTATCTTTTTCTTATACATATAGAATGTCAATAGAAAAAGTATCAAATTAGGTAGCCAAACTCCTACAAATGCTGGTATAACACCTTTAGTCGCCATTACCATTCCAACATTTAAACAGGTGATATAAGAAAATATTACTATCAAACTCAAGGCAAAATTAGCTCCCTTACCACTTCTATGATGTCCTATTGAAAGAAATACTCCCAACAACGATAACATCATTGTAGAAAGTGGTACTGCTAGCTTTTTATTTATCTCAACCTTATAAGACAACTTCTCAGCAGCTGTTTTATTCTTCATCTCTTTTAATAATGTCCCTATTCCCATAGCTTCAATATCCTTTACCCTTATCTCAATCTCGCTAAAATATGCAGCTAATGGTATTTTTTTCTCATCAAACTTCCCTCTTAAAACTTCTTTCCCTTCATCATTAAAATTATAAAATTTTGAATTTGTAAGTACCATAGCTGAATCTTTCCAATAGGCTTCCTCTCCAACTATTACAGTTGGAAATGGTTTATCTTCCACCTTTTGAAATATCAAAACTCCTTTTGCTTTTTTATCCTTTCCTACCATCTTATCAATATATAGATTATACTCGTCTACTTCATCTATAAAAGTCTTCTCTTTAAGTTGAAATATAGGATTTTCATAAGCTATTTTAGCAGTTAAAAACTGTAACTTTGCAACTGACCTTGGAATAATACTCTCTTGTAAGAAAAATATAAAAAGAGTAACACAACAAGCTGCTACAAATATAGGTTTCACAATATCCTTTAATGACATACCAATAGCACTCATAGCAGTAGCCTCACTTGTTCTAGTAAACTTTGAAAAAGTTAACATTATCCCTAGAAACATTCCCATTGGTATAGTTTGTGAAAGTATAGGCGGAAGATAGAATGACAAAATTCTTATTACATCTATTATGGATATTCCCTTTACGATAATATTTTCCATCATAGCTACTATAATATCTATCAAAAATATGAAGGTAAATAGAGATACTCCAAAGAGAATAGGAATCTTTATCTCATTTAAAATATACTTATCTATTAATTTCATATACCTCTCCTAAAAAATCTTATTTATATACTTATCTATCAATTTCTCATTTTTTACAGCTTCTATTCTCTCTTTAAATACTTTCGGAATATACTCCTCTATAAGTGGTGCTACTTTTAACAATGTTTCTACTGCTCTACTGTTATTCCCATATTTTTTTATCTCTGGAAATAAATCACTTGTAAAATTGAATATAAAAACTACCACTAAGGCTAATACTGCTCCTTTTGCAACTCCTATTAAACCACCTAAAATTCTCAATATAAACCCTTTTGTCAAAGTTTCCATAATATTTTTTAAGAAATGTAATAGTAGTCCTATTACAATATAAACAGCCCAAAATATAACTATATAGACTATAAAATAATTAATATCATTTGACTTAAGATTTAAAAATTTTATCAATATTGGAGTAAAATATCTAGCTGCTATAAAATTGATAACTAAACCAAATACTGATAAAAATTCTACAAAAAATCCATTTTTTAATCCATCTAAGATCGCTAAAATCAATACTACTAATATAATAATATCTAAATACATAATTCACACCTTCTAACTATTAATTATTCTCACCCATAGTGCTTTTAAATATAAAGTTTCTGGAACATGTAATATCCATGGATGGTCTTCTGGCTGATAATTTATTCCTATCACTTGTAAAAGTTTTCCATTTTTAGAGGCTGCCATTCTTGTAACTTCTATTAAATCTTGAAGGGAGATATGATAAGCACAAGTAATTACTCCCAATATTCCTCCATCTTCTAAAAGTTTAAAGCTATCATCACATAGATCAAAGAAAAAATCTCTTCCTTTGTGGATATCAGCCTTTCTCTTAATTAAAGATGGTGGATCTAATGTAATTACATCATACTTTTCTTCTCTTCCTACAAGTGTCTTAAGAAGTAAAAAAGCATCTCCTTCCATAGTTGTATAATTTCCTTCAAACCCATTTAATTCATAATTTTCTCTACATAGTTCAAGAGCATGAGGTTCCTTATCTATAGCTACAACCTTTTTGCAATTCTCTTTTAAAGCAGCCATAGAAAATCCACCACTACTAGAAAATACATCTAAGAATCTAGTATCTTTATTTAAATACTTTCTAATAAATTTTCTAGAATCTCTTTGATCTAAGAAAAATCCTGTTTTTTGTCCATCTATAATATCTATTCCATACTTAAGTCCATTATCCTCCATAATAACTCTTTCTGGAATTTCACCAAAGATAATTCCTGTCTTTTGCTCTACTCCCTCATGAGTTCTATTTTCTACGTCACTTCTTTCATAGATTCCCTTTGGTTTCATAACTTTTTTAATAGCATTTATTATCTCTTGTCTAAATCTTTCTACTCCAGAATTTCTAAATTGTACTGCTACATATTTGTCAAATTTATCTATTATAAGTCCTGGAATCCCATCTCCCTCTGAGAAAAATGCTCTTATACAGTTTGTTTCATTATATAAGTGTTCTCTCTTTTTATAGGCACTTCTTATTTTATTTAAGATAAAATCTTTATCTATCTTTTCATCTTTTGTAGTAAGTACTCTCACATAAGCAGATGTAGAGTCAGTTACATATCCTCTTCCTACAAATGTCATATCCTCAGCACAAACATCTACTACATCTCCATTTTCTATCTTTCCTATTATATTTTTTACTTCATCTTTAAATACATTAGGATAAAAGTTTTGAATTTTCTTCTCTTTTCCCTTTTGCAAAATTATTTTTGCCATTTTCGCTCCTTATCTTGTTACTAAATATGGTTTTCCATTCTCCTTATATACTCTATATACTCTTCTACCTATCCCTGTAAGTATATCCCAAGAACACTTATGTTCTATATTTATCTCCTCTATGATATCATCTCTCACTACAATTACCTCTGTACCAAGAGATATTTTATTCTTTATGGACTCTGGTATTTTTACCATACACATATCCATACATATCTCTCCAATTATTGGACATTTTTCCTCTTCAATAATAACATAGCTTTTATTTGAAAACTCTTTCTTTATTCCATCTGCATATCCCATTCCAATAGTAGCAAATGTTTCCCCTTTATGAAGTACATATTTTCTTCCATATGAGATAAAAGAATCATCTTCTACTGTTCTTATTGATAAAATCTTTGTTTTTACACAAAATACTCTCTTTAAATCCTCTACTCTATAATTAGCTATCATACCATACATACATATTCCAGCTCTTACAATATTTCCACTAATTTTCTCATTGAACCTTAAAATACCTCCACTATTTAAAATATGAAGATATTTTACTCTGTCTTTATACTTTTCAAAAATTTGAAATTTTTTAATTTGAGTTTCTGTATAATCATCTGATTCTTTATTAAATCCATCTGCATCAGAAAGATGTGAATAGATACCCATTATATTTATAGCATTTTCAAGACAGTAATCTATTACTCTCTCTCCCTCTTCTGGTAAAAATCCTAATCTTCCCATACCTGTATCTATCTTTATATGTATACCTACTTTTAAAGTATTTTTCTTTATATATTCTAATTGCTTCCAATTTCCAACTGTTATTTGAATATTATTTTCATTAGCAACTTCTATCTCTTCAGGAAATAGTATTCCTAAAATTAATATTTCATTTTCTATTCCAGCTTCTTTTAGATCCATTGCCTCATCTAAACAAGCCACAGCAAAAGCTTTTACTCCATGCTCTGATAGATATCTCACAGTTTCCTTTGCTCCAAATCCATAGCTATTAGCTTTGACTACTGCCATTATCTCCCTATTATTTACTTTTTCTCTTATTTTATTTATGTTAAAAATTAAATTATCCATCTCTATTTCTAACCATGCTCTCATTTTGTTCCCTCTCTCTGCAATAATCTCACTTTCACTATAAATTTATTTGAAAAATATTGTAACTACTCAGCTAATAACTCAAAGAAAACTCAAAGAATTGTGTAATTTATGAAGAGAAGTTAGATTAACTCAGCGAAATCGAACGCTAAAAAATGCAATAAGTCGAAGACTTAACCCTTGCATTTTTAGTGAGATGAACTCGTAGTTAATCAACTTCTTGGAATATGGAACAATTCTTAATTTTCTTTTAAAAATAGCTGAGTAGCTAAAAATATTCTTTAAACTAGTATTTTTTCTTTTGCTTCTTTAGTTTCTTCCTTTTGAAGTTTTTTCTCTATTCCAGAATTTCCTCCATCTCTTTTCTTTTTATCTAATAGATAAACTATTGGAGTTGCTATAAATACGGAACTATATGTTCCAGCTAATATTCCCACTAAAAGTGTCACTATAAAAGTTCTAAGTGAATCTCCACCAAAAATTAATATTGCTATTATAGCAAAAAGTGTTGTAACTGATGTATTTATTGATCTTATCATAACTTGATTTATACTCTTATCTAAAAGCTCTTCAAAAGTAAGTTTTTGTTTTGTTTTACGCTTTATATTCTCTCTAATTCTATCAAATACAACTATCGTATCATTAATAGAATATCCTAATATAGTTAATACAGCTGCTATAAATGGAGTATCTATCTCATAACCTAAAAGTGATATTACCCCTATTGCTATAATTAAATCATGTATCAAAGCTATTATAGCCCCTAATGAAAATATAAATTCAAATCTGAAAGTTATGTAAGCTACTATTAAGACAGAACCAATTAGCAGTGAGTATATAGCTGAAGTTTTTAGCTCTTTTCCTATACTAGCTCCAACTTTTTCCACCTTATCTATATCATATTTTCCTACTGTATTCAAACTATCTAATAAAGCCTCTTTTTGTGCTTCAGTTAACTCTTGAGTTCTTATAATGACAGTGTTTCCCTCAGATACTTGCACTTTTCTGCTGTTTCCACTAAGCTGAGGAATATTTTTTGCCACTCCATCTAGTACACTATTTATTTCAGTTAGAGAAACAACTTTTTCAAATTTTACCTGTGTAAGACTTCCTCCAGAAAAATCTATTCCATAATTTAAACCTCTAGTTAAAAGTACTCCAAGGGAAATTATAACCAATACAACAGAAAGTCCTAAAAACTTTTTAGTATTTCTTATTATTCCTACTTGCATATCTCTCCCCCCTTCACTCCAAATAACTCTGATCTTTCAAATTTAAATACTTTTACAAATACTAATAACAATATTTTTGTTATTGTAATAGCTGTAAACATAGATGCCAACGTACCTATTGTTAGAGTTACAGCAAAACCTTTTACTGGTCCTGTTCCAAATGTAAATAGAATTGTTGTAATTATGAGAGTAGTGACATTTGAGTCAAATATAGCTACAAACCCCTTATTAAATCCTACACCAATACTATTTGTAATACTATTTCCTAATCTTAACTCTTCTTTTATTCTTTCAAAGATAATTACATTGGCGTCAACAGCCATACCAGCTGAAAGAATAAGACCAGCTATACCTGGTAAAGTAAGTGTCGCATCTATAAAATTCAAACTTCCAAAAGTTATAAGTCCAAATATCAATAAAGCTATATCTGCAACTATTCCAGGTAATCTATAAAATACTATCATAAATATACCTATTAAAGCCATAGCAAACATAGCTGCATTTTTACTTTGTGCTATTGATTCATCACCTAGAGATGCTCCTACTGTTCTTGTTTCAGCTATTTCAGCCTTCACTGGAAGTGCTCCAGCATTCAAAAGAGTAGCAGTAGCCTTAGCCTCTTCAACAGTATAATTTCCTGTAATTACTCCACTTCCACTTGGAATTTCAGAATTTATCATAGGTGCTGTTTGTACAGCTCCATCTAGAGTTATAGCTAATTGCTTTCCTATATTATTTCTAGTTATTTCAGCAAATTTTACAGCTCCCTCTTGATTCATCTCAAACTGAATTTGAGGTCTACCTAAGTTATCATATGAAACATCAGCCTTTTTAAGTGCTCCTCCTGTAAGTAGAGTCTCTCCTAAGGTTCCATCTTGATTCATAATCTTAAACTCCAAAAGTGCTGTTTTTCCTATCATTTTAATAGCATCTTCTGTATTACTTATCCCTGGTAATTCAATAATTACCCTATTATCTCCAGCTTTTTGTACTACAGACTCAGCAACCCCTAGACCATTTATTCTTCTATCTAGTACCTCTATAAGTCTATCCATCGCTTCTGAATCAATAGTAACTCCCTCTTCTGGTATCGCTTCTAATACCACATATACTCCACCTTTTAAATCAAGTCCTAATTTAGTAGGTTTAGCAAAACTTAACCACATAGCTCCACAGACTACCATTATTATAAGGAGCAATCTCATCATTAATTTTGAACTCATTTTCCCCTCCAACTCTATTTTTTTCTGTCTAAGAAAGCTTGAAGTATTATAGCAGCTGCTACCTTATCTACTACTTTTCTCTTTTCTAATGCACCTTTTTTATTAGTCTCATTCAAAAGTCTGTCAGCAGAAACAGTAGTAAGTCTTTCATCTACTTCAAAGATTTCTAATCCCTCAATACTCTTATTGAGCTTTTCTATAAATTCTCTAACTTTTTCAGCTTGTCTTTTTTCTGTTCCATCTAAGCTTTTTGGTATCCCTATTACAAGAGATTTTGTATTCTCCTGAATAAGTATCTCCTCTATTCTTTTTACTGCCTTTACTTTTCTTCTGTCAATAACTTCAAGGGGAGTGGCTAATATCCCCATTATATCAGATTTAGCCACACCTATTCTCACATCACCAACATCTAAGGCAACATATTTTTTAAACATTTTTACCCCTTATAATAAAGTTTTTAGAGTTTCTTTAACTTTAGCTACAGCTTCCTCTATCTTAGAAGCATCTTTTCCTCCAGCTTGAGCAAAGTCAGGTCTTCCTCCTCCATTTCCTCCAGCTATTTGAGCAGCTTCTTTTACTAAGTTTCCAGCTTTAACTTTTCCTATTAAGTCCTTAGTTACTCCTACAGCAAATACAGCTTTATCCTCTCCAGAAGCAAGTACAACTACACAACTTCCTAGTTTATCTTTTAAAGAGTCTACCATTTGTCTTAACTCTTCAGCTGTTTTATCTTTGAAAGTTTTTATTACAACTTTTACTCCATTTATCTCTTCAGCAGCATCATTTAATGAACCAGCTTCATAGTTAGTTATCTTAGCTTTTAATGTCTCTATCTCTTTAGAGTTCTCTCTTAAAGTTTCAGTCATCTTTTCAACTCTTTCAACTACATTAGCCTCATCAGATTTTACTGTCTTAGCTATCTCTTTAAGTGTTCTCTCCATTTTCTTAACTAATTCATAAGCTCCAAGTCCTGTAACTGCCTCTATTCTTCTTACTCCAGCAGCTATTCCACTTTCAGACTCTATTTTGAATAATCCTATCTTAGCTATATTATCGATATGAGTTCCTCCACAAAGCTCAATAGAGAAATCATCTACTTTTACAACTCTTACTATATCCCCATATTTATCTCCAAATAGAGCCATAGCTCCCTCTTTTTTAGCTTCGTCCATACTCATATTTCTTACTGTTACACATAGAGATTCAGCTATTTTTTCATTTACTAAATTCTCTACTTTTTCAATCTCTTCAGAAGTCATAGCTTCATAGTGGTTGAAATCAAATCTTAATCTTTGTCCATTTACTAATGAACCAGCTTGTTGTACGTGAGTTCCAAGTACCTCTCTTAAAGCCTTGTGTAATAAGTGAGTAGCTGTATGGTTTTTAGCAGTAGCAAGTCTATTCATCTCATCTACTTCTAATAGATACTCCTCTCCCTCTTTAGCTTCTCCTTTTATTACTTCAACTGTATGAGTAAATATTCCTTTTTGTTTTTGAACATCTACTACTTTTCCTTCAAATCCATTTCCAGAGATAACTCCTGTATCAGCAATTTGTCCTCCAGACTCTCCATAGAAAGGAGTTGTATCAAATATCATAAGAGTTTTTCCATCTTTTCCCTCTCTGATACTTAATAATTTAGCTGTCTCTTTTAAAGTTTCATATCCTACAAAATTAGTAGCTCCATATTTATCATAGAACTCTTCGATAAAGCTATCTTGCCCTTTTTCCATTACAACTTCTCTAGATGCTCTAGCTTTCTCTTTTTGCTCTTCCATCTTAGCTTCAAACTCTTCTCTTGAAACCTCTACACCTTTCTCTTCACATATCTCTTCAGTTAACTCATATGGGAATCCATAAGTGTCATATAATCTGAAAGTTATATCTCCAGAAAGTTTCTTTCCACCTTCTGATTTTACTTTTTCTATCTCTTGGTTTACAAGTTGTATTCCTTGGTCAAGAGTACGAGAGAATTTTTCTTCCTCTATCTTAACTACTTTTTTGATGTGCTCTAAGTTATCATTTAAATCTGGATAAGCTTCATTCATCATCTCTACAACTTTATCTACCATCTTATATAGGAATAACTCTGATTCTCCTAATAATCTTCCGTGTCTTACAGCTCTTCTTAAGATTCTTCTTAATACATATCCTCTTCCTTCATTAGATGGAATTACTCCATCATTTATTAAGAAAGTAACTGCTCTTGAGTGGTCAGTTATAACTTTTAAAGAGAAATCTTTTTCTTTATCTTCTCCATATTTAGTATCAGTTAATCTTCCAGCCTCTTCTACTAGTGGGAATAATAAGTCTGTTTCAAAGTTATTAGATTTTCCTTGTACCATAGCTGTAACTCTTTCTAGTCCAGCTCCAGTATCTATATTTTTCTTAGGTAGTGGTTCTAATGATCCATCTTCCATTCTGTTCCACTCTGTAAATACTAGGTTCCAAATCTCTATGAAACGGTTGTCTGTTCCCTCATCTCCAAGCTTAGAGTTCTCATCTCCTCCATAAGCTGGTCCTAAATCTACGTGGATTTCTGAACAAGGTCCACAAGAACCTGTTGGTCCAGCTGCCCACCAGTTTTCATCCTCTCCTAGTCTTACTATTCTCTCCTTAGGAAAGTTACATTTCTCTATCCAAATTTTTTCAGCTTCGTCATCTGTTGTAAATACAGATACCCATAATTTGTCCTTGTCTAGTCCTAATACTTCTGTTACAAATTCCCAAGACCAAACTATTGCTTCCTCTTTGAAATAATCTCCAAATGAGAAGTTTCCTAACATTTCAAAAAAAGTATGGTGCCTAGCTGTTCTTCCAACATTTTCTAAATCATTAGTTCTGATTGATTTTTGATAAGTAGTTACTCTTGGATATGGAGCTTCCTTTTGACCTAAAAAATAAGGTTTAAATGGTACCATTCCTGCAACTGTTAATAAAAGTGTTGGATCATCTGGAATTAGAGATGCACTTTCAAAATGTTTGTGATTTTTCTTTTTAAAGAATTCTATGAACTCTTTTCTGATTTGATTTCCTGTTAGCATATTTCCTCCAGTTTGTTTCTATTTTTAAATTAAATTTTTTCCTTTGTTATCTTATTATGATTAATTTTCAAAAATTGTGGAAGTAGTGAGAGAAAGTTAGATTAATACAGCGAAATCGAACGCTTAAAAACACAACTGTTTGAGTGAAACGAGTTTTGTGTTTTTAGTGAGATAAGCCTAATTAATCAACTTTCTTGAACTTGGAACAATTTTTAAAATTTAATGATCTAGTCCAATTTGAACTTTTCTCCTAGATAGATTTTTCTAGCAGTTTCATTCTCCGCTATCTCTTCAGGAGTTCCACTTATAAGTACTTTTCCTTGAGCCATTATATAGGCTTTCTCAGTAATTCTAAGCGTCTCTCTTACACTGTGGTCAGTAATTAGTATTCCTAAACCTCTATTTTTTAAATATCTTATTATCTGTTGTATATCCTCTACTGCTATTGGGTCAACTCCAGCAAAAGGCTCATCTAATAAGATAAAACTAGGATTATTAGCTATTGTTCTTGCTATCTCCACTCTTCTTCTCTCACCACCAGAAAGAGAAAATCCTAAAGATTTTTGAACATGAGTAAGCTTAAACTCCTCAAGAAGTTTATTGATTGTTTCTTTTTGTTCTGCTTTATTTATTCCTTTCATCTCAAGTACAGCAGCTATATTTTCTTCAACTGTTAAATTTCTAAAAATTGATGGTTCTTGAGCAAGATAACCAATACCCATATTAGCTCTTTTGTACATTGGATAATCTGTAACCTCCACATTATCACAAAACACCTTTCCACTCTCAGGTCTTACTATCCCCATTATCATGTAGAAAGTTGTTGTTTTTCCAGCTCCATTTGGTCCTAAAAGTCCTACTATCTCACCTTTTTTTACATCAAGACTAACACTATCCACAACTTTTCTTTTTTTATAACTTTTACATAAATTTTGAGCTGATAAATTTATCATATTCTCTCCTTATTTCTTATAGTCTACATAAACATTTCCAGAAGCTTTTATTTTCTTAGTATTCATATTATAAATTCCTCTGTCTGCCTGTACTATTGACTCATTATTCTCTATTTTTACCTTTCCTATTAACTCTACTGTTCCAACTTTTTGCTTGATTATCCCTCTATCTGCTGTTACCTCACTCAAACCATATTCAGGATTATTATTTTTAATATGAACATTTCCTATCAATATAGCTAGATCTCTTTTTATATCTATCTCTGCCACTGCCGATTCTATAGTTATCTGTCCATTTATCTCATCTACTAGAGTAAATTTTGTATTCTCATTAGAAAAAAGTAAGTTTCTATTAGAATCTACCTCTATATAGTCAGATTCTAATTTTTTATTATCTTGAATAAATACAGCATTATCTCTTATCTCACTTCTTAGTATTTCATACTTTCCAACATTTTTAAAATAAACTCTTGAAAATTCCCCACTAAATGTTGTGATAACTCCCTCATCATTTACATGTCCATTTACATTTCCAGTAAAATCAATTATCATCTCATTTAAATCTCCATGAACCTTATCTGAAATAAATCTATCTCCATTTATACTAGTGATATCAGATCTATTTCCATCTAGAATTCCAGTTTTATTATTAAAGACTCCATTATCGCCTTTAAATACAAAATCTCTATAATCAACAACATATTTCTCTAATGATTTTATCACTTCAGTTTTTGGATAGTATTCAACACTCTCTCCCTTGAATACAAAATCTGTATCTTTCATCAATACCTTACCTTTAAATAACGCTTTCTCCTCTTGAGAAAAATACGTCATCTTCTTACTTGTAAGAGTTGCTGTATTACTCTTACCATTGAAATTATCTCCAACAAATTTTGAACCCTTTGGATAGTAAACTCCATTACTCATTATACCATAAGTTTTTCCATCTTTCGTCTTAAAATCTATTTTTTCTGGAATGTAGATATTTTTATCCCTTAAGTCATATTTAGCTACCTCTGAATCTACAATGACATTTTCCCCTTCCATATGAAGATTTCCAGCTATCTCTAAATACTCTCCATTTTTGAAAGAGAAAGTATCCCCAGTTATTCTTATGTTGTCTTTAGGATTTACTATCTCTATACTACTTCCCAATTTTCCTAATCCAGTTTTTGTATTATAAGTAAGATCTGTTCCATTAGCCATATAGTTTCCATTTTGTAATTTTACATTGCCAGCACTTAAGAATTCACCATTTCCTTGATTATAAATAGCATCTTTTCCATAAAGTTTCATTCCACTATCTTGAGATTTGACAATATATTCACCATTTATTTTAGCATTTTTATCTATTCCTGTATAGATAATACTCTCACTCGAAAGGGAATATTTTTCATCTTCCATGAGTGCCTTTCCAACTATAGAACTATCTTGTGTTATCAAATTATGAGCTATATTTTTTCCACTAAGTTTTTGATTTTTATTCTTATCTAAAAGATACCCATCTGTTATTTTTATATCTTTTGTTCTCTCATTATAATAGAGATTTTTTCCTTTACTCTCATACTTAGGTCCGATAAAAGTATAGGCTCCATCTGTATTCATCTCTTTAGTTTCAGTGTTATAACTAAAAATTTTTGCTACTAACTCTCCATCTTCTGAAGAATACTTCACATTTTTTTCTGCATAAAAAGTCATGAGTTTACTCTCTGTATTGTAGACCAATCTATCTCCAAATAACTTCTCTCCCTTAGTTGAATTTCCCTTTATATTTCCTAAGATAGTTAAGATTTTACTTTCAGTATTGTACTCTCCCTTATCTCCTTCAAAAGAGTAAACCCCATCACTACCTTTTATTTTTCCAGCAATTTTTATTATTTCACTATTATCTTTCTTATCTAATCTATCTACATAAATCTTAAATCCATTAGTTTCTATTACAACATTTTTAGAAATTTTTAATGCCTCTGTATCCTCTTTAAAATATAGAGATTCTGCTGATAACTTTATCCCCTTATACAGAATGTCAAATGGTTCCCAAGCCTCTAATATTCTACTTTCTGAATTATATTTCAAAGTCTTAAAATTTCCATCTACTAGCCCTAGATTATCTCCCCTACCTTCAAGAGTAATATTATCAGAAAGTACAACAATCTTTGTCAAATCACTGTATTCACCTTTATCTCCTTTTATAGCTACACTTTCATTTTCTAATGTCACATCCTCAGTAAGTTCTATATAACTCATCTTAGAATCAGTTATAAAATTTTTCCCAGATATTTTTATACCTCTTTTCTCATTTGTAGCAGTTACACCAGTAGTAGATTTTATCTCATCTTTAAGCTTATTGTAATCAGCAGTTTCAGCCTTAAAGCTCCAACCATTTGGACTTATTCCTAAGATATTATTTTTCAAAGCTAAATTTCTTAATTTATCAATAAATACATTATCCCCAGAGATTAACATATCATTTACTTTTGCCTTAGCCTTTTCAAATCCTGTTTCATTTTCTTTTACATAATCTTTTTGTAACTCAGCTTCTACAATATAATCTTCATTTTTATAAGTTACATTAGTTGTCTCTATTACTTGCTCTAACTCACTTAAATCTTTTTCTTCTCCAAAGTAATTAAAATATCCTAATATCACAACTATAATAGCTATGATTCCATATATTATCTTTTTTTTATCCATATTTTAACTCCCATTTAATATTTTTTTCAACTCATTAAGCTTTAATAATGCCTCCAATGGTGTTAATTTTTCAGGTTCTATTTCATCTAATACTCGCATTACTATCTTTTGTTCTTTAGTTAACTCTCCTATTTTAGGAGTCTCTTTTTTTGAACATTCTTTATTTTGTGAAGCGATATTTCCAAATAAAAGTAATTGCTCCCCACCAAGATTTTTTTCAACTATTTCTTTTCTTTCCTCTAATCTTTTTAAAATAGCTTTTGATCTTTCTAGTATCTCTTTTGGCAAACCTGCAAGTCTTGCAACTTCTATTCCATAAGATTTATCTGCTCCACCTTTTACTATTTCTCTTAAGAAAATTATCTCATTTTCATCTTCCTTTACTTCTATTCTAAAATTTTCAGATTTTTCAAGTTTATCTTCAAGCTGAGTAAGCTCATGATAATGTGTAGCAAATATTGTCTTGGCTCCAATTTTCTCATGAATATATTCTGTAATAGCTGTAGCTATTGAGATACCATCAAAAGTAGAAGTTCCTCTTCCTATTTCATCTAAAATAATGAAAGACTTTTTAGTAGCACTATTAACTATATTAGCTACTTCACTCATCTCCAACATAAAGGTAGACTGTCCAGTAAGCAAATCATCACTAGCACCAACCCTAGTAAATATCTTATCTACAAGTCCAATCTTTGCATAGTTAGCTGGAACATATGACCCTATATGTGCCATTATTATTATAAGAGCTGTTTGTTTCATATATGTAGATTTACCAGACATATTAGGTCCCGTAAGAATTATTATCTCTCTTTTATCATCAAAAACTATATTATTTTTTACAAATTCTCCAACTGGTATTAATTTTTCTATGACTGGATGCCTTCCAGCTATTATCTCTATATCTCCTCCATCATCTACATCTGGCCGCACATAGGAATTTTTTATAGCTATATGTGAAAAATCTGTAATCACATCTAAATAAGCTACCTTGTAAGCTAAATTTTGTAGGTCCTCTCTATATTTTTTTATTTCTGCTGTCAACTCCTTAAATAGATGGTACTCTAAAGTCTCTATTCTTTCCTTAGCATTTAATACTTTTTCCTCATATTCCTTTAGATCAGCAACTATATATCTCTCTGCATTAGCCAGAGTCTGCTTTCTGATATAATCTTCTGGTACTAAGGCTGAGTTTACCTTAGTTACCTCAATGAAGTATCCAAACACCTTATTATATTTTATCTTAAGCCCCTTTATTCCTGTTCTTTCTCTTTCTCTATTCTCTATCTCTAAAATATAATCTTTTCCGTCTTTAGATATTCCATGTAACTCATCAAGGTCTGCATTATAACCTGATCTTATTACTCCTCCCTCTCTTATTGAAAAAGGTGGCTCATCTACTATGGCTTTTTCTATAATATTATAGATCTCTACAAGAACTTTTATATCTATCTCAAAAAGAGAATTTCCTTTTAAAAGCTTATATATCTCTAGAGAGTTTTTTATAGATTTTTTCAATGCTATTAGATCTCTACCA
Source organism: Fusobacterium necrogenes (assembly GCF_900450765.1). Taxonomy (NCBI): domain Bacteria; kingdom Fusobacteriati; phylum Fusobacteriota; class Fusobacteriia; order Fusobacteriales; family Fusobacteriaceae; genus Fusobacterium; species Fusobacterium necrogenes. Next base: position 1,055,873 of record NZ_UGGU01000003.1, read on the forward strand.
TTTTCTGTTTCTAAAATAAGTTTTCCTAATATTCTTTCAATATCATAGATATCTTTTAATTTTTCTCTAATCTCTTCTCTCAAAAGTACATTCTCTATAAAATAACCTACATCTTCTTGTCTTTTTTTTATCTTTTCTACATCTAGAAGTGGGTTTTTTAAAAATTTTTTTAATAATCTACTTCCCATAGATGTCATACATTCATCTAATACCCACAAAAGAGTTCCAGCACTATTTCTTTCCCTATAATTATCCACTATATCTAAATTCCTCTGCGTTGTAATATTTAGTTCCATCACTTTTTCACTATTGATATAGCTCAAACTTGTAATAGGTAGCTCCTTCCCTTTTTGTAGTTCTACTACATATTCTAATACCATGGCTGAAGCTTTTATCGCTCCTTTTTTATCCTTCAAACCATAGCTTTCTAAAGATATTACTTTAAAATAATCCTTTAGATATGAATCGGCTTTTTTCCTTTCTACAGTCTTAGTAAACTTTATCTCACTCAGTGAATTATGTTTTTTAAATTCCTCTATATATCTATCATAAGATGCTTCATCTAAAAGTATCTCCTTAGGTGCAACTTTATTTATCTCCCCTAATAACTTAAAAAAACTCTCTTTTCCATATATTTCGCTAGCTTTAAACTCACCAGTAGTAATATCAATATAGGCCAATGCCACATACTCATCTGTTATTTTTATACCCATCAGATAGTTATTACTTTTTTCATCTAAAAAATCAGTATCTATAACTGTTCCAGGTGTGATTATTCGAGTAACTTCTCTTTTTACTATTCCCTTGGCTGACTTTGGATCTTCTACTTGATCACATATAGCTACTTTATACCCTTTAGCCACAAGTTTAGCTATGTATGAAGCCACTGAATGGTAGGGTACACCAGCTAATGGTATATCTAAATCTTTTTCTCTGTTTCTACTTGTTAGAGTAAGTCCTAACTCCTTTGAAGCTGTAACAGCATCATCAAAAAACATTTCATAAAAATCACCAAGTCTAAATAATAATATACTATCTGTATATTGGGATTTTATCTCTCTATATTGACTCATAAGCGGCGTTTCTGCCATTACTCTTCAACTCCCTCTTTTTCTATTTCAGCTTTTAATATATTCAATAAGTCTAAAACCTCTTCGTACTTATCAGTGTGATTTATCTTATCTTTAATTGGATTTGAATTTCTTATCCCTTTTAAATACCAACAAATATGTTTTCTAAGTTCAAATATAAAAGGTCTTTCTGGATGATCAAACTGAGTTCTTTTAGTATGTTCTATTGCCATATTTATTCTATCTAATGAAGTTATAGGGTGTAAAACTCTTCCATATTCTAAATATTCTCTAATATCTCTTATTAACCAAGGATTACCAAATATTCCCCTAGCTAACATCACTCCATCAACTCCTGAATGCTCTATTCTTTCCTTAGCATCCTCAGCTGTAAATATATCTCCATTTCCTATTACAGGAATACCTACACTTTCCTTAACTGCCTTAATTATATCCCAATCAGCTTTACCAGTATACATCTGTTCTCTAGTTCTTCCATGAACAGTAATATGTTTACATCCAACTTCTTCTGCTATTTTTGCTATCTCTACTGGGTTTTTAAACTCCTTATATCCAGCTCTTATCTTGATAGATAATCCAGTATCATCATTAAGGGCACTTCTCAGCTCCGATAATATAGCTCTTATATGATCTGGATTTGCCATTAATGCTGACCCATACCCATTACTTGTGATCTTTTTTACAGGACAACCAGAATTAATATCTATATGTTTTACTCCCATTTTTTCAATGGCTTTAGCACTCTCTACCATTTTAGGTATATCTTTTCCAAATAGTTGAACAGAATCTCCTTCTCTAAGTCTTAATATGACTCTTAAAGTTTTCTCTGCAGCACACTCCATGGCATTAATACTTACCATCTCTGTAAATAGCATATCTGGATTAAATTCTTTTAATATTCCTCTATATGTATAATCAGTAACTCCAGCTATTGGAGCTATGTATATTTTTATCATATTTTTTCCTCCATCTTTAATCGAAAAGATATCTCAATCTAAAAATTTTACCATATTTATAGTATTTTTTCAATATAACATTGAAATAAAAAACTTGAGAGATTATCATTCTTTCAAAGTTTTAACATGTATTTTTGCAATAAAAAAAGAAGGAATCTTCCCACTTAAAATATTTGATAAAATTCCTTCCTTTTATATTCAATTATTTTCCTAATTCTGGCATAGTTTGAGCTAAAATTTCATCTATATTTTTTACCATTTCAGCTTGAGATTTTAAGAAAGTATCTACATCTCCAGAGATTTCAACAGTTTCCATTACATCTCCTTGAGCTATGCTATCTACTACCTTCTGATCAGCTTCAGATACAACTTCTCCAAAAATAGTATGTTTATAATTTAACCACTCAGTAGGTACATGAGTAATAAAAAACTGTGATCCATTTGTATTTGGTCCAGCATTAGCCATTGCCAATAATCCTTTTTTATCAAATACTACTCCCTCTTTGAACTCATCTCCAAATTGGTATCCAGGTCCTCCAGCACCTGTTCCTGTTGGATCTCCTCCTTGAATCATAAAATCAGCTATCACTCTGTGGAATTTTAATCCATTATAATACCCTCTTTTTGCTAGATGTACAAAGTTAGTAACTGTAATAGGAGCAACCTCTGGGAATAATTTTAAGTTAATATCTCCCTTAGCTGTCTTTATTTTAGCATTTAATACTATATTCTCCACTTGTTTTTCCTCCTTAATGTTTAGTGTCTTTTCAGCTCCCTTTTGAGTGAAATAATAAAATCCTCCAACTATTATCACTAAAAGGATAAGTATTTTCCAGTTTTTCATATTGCCTCCTTATTCTATCATATTTTTTTATTTTTTCATAGTTTGATTATATGTATTTAACATCTCATCTTTAGATACTGTTCCATATATCTCATATGCCCATTCAGAATCTATTTTTTTCTTCAATACATCTATATTTTTTTGAACTCTTAGTATTTTTTCTTCTAAGGCTCTATATTCCTCTCTCACAGGTTGAAGTTTATAGATACACTCTATCTGCTCCTCTTCTTGGATAGCATTTTTCAACTCCATACTAAGTTCATCTTCTTTATCTAAGACTTTATTCACCTTCTCTAAAAGATTATACTTAGTATTTTCCATTTGCTTTTTCTCATACTCATATAATTTTTTTACAACCTCAGCCCCAGATTCACCTTGGAACTCTTCTCTCAATTTCATTTGAGTTTTAATAAACTCCTCTGTGAAATTGTTCTCTTTCATTATATCATAGATATATTTTTTTATACTTATAAATTTTTCACTATCTATATCTTCATTTTCTCCAAACTCTATCTTCAAAGCCTTATACAGCTTTTCATACTTAGGAATCACTTCATTTTCTAAAATTTCTAAAGCTGATAGCTCATCATTATTTTTTAGCTCCTCTACTCTTTTATTTATCTTTATAAAAACTTGAAGTATCACCTCAGTAGAAAATTTTAAAATCTCATTACACTCTTTTCTTTGCATTTTTCTCTCCGTAATACTGATAATAGTGACATTCTATCCCACCATTATACAATTTTCTGTTCTTTGTAGCTCTCTTTCCAAAAGCTTTTTCAAAACCTTCATAAGATGTGATTATGTAGTATGACCACTTAGGTAACCTCATTCTACAAATATCTCCTAGTAATCCATACAATCTCTCTACTGACTCATCATCTAGAAGTCTATCCCCATATGGTGGATTTGTAAGTAAGGCTCCATACTCCTCATCTCTTTCAATATCTAAGAAGTTTTGACACTTAAGTTGTATATCAGATTCTACTCCAGCTTTTACTATATTTTTTTTAGCTATCTCAACTGTATCAGCATCTATATCAGAGCCAAAAATTTTTACCTCTTTTTCATAATCTTCCATTGAAAAAGCCTCATCTCTAACATCTATCCAATCATTTTCAGGAATGAGCTTCCAAGCTTCAGAAACAAAGTTTCTATTTGCTCCTGGAGCTATATTTCTAGCTATCATAGCTGCTTCTATGAGTAAGGTTCCAGTTCCACACATAGGATCAACTAATGGTAGCTCTCCACCCTTCCATTTTGAAAGTAGGACTAAAGCAGCAGCCATTGTCTCTTTTATAGGAGCTTCGTTTTTTATAGCTCTATATCCTCTTTTATGTAATCCTTCTCCACTTGTATCTACCATTACTAAAAAAATATCATTATGAGCTTGAATCTTTATAGCAAACTTTGCTCCATCTTCATAGAAATAACTCTTCCCATATCTCTCTTTCATCTTCTCTACAATAGCTTTTTTAGTAATTTTTTGTATATCTGATTTAGAAAAAAGTTTAGACTTTACTGAACTTACCCAACTTACTGGAAACTCTCCATTTTCTTCAATGAGATCTCCCCACGGAAGCCTTTTTATGTTATTAAATAACTCATCAAAAGTAAGAGCTCTAAACTCTCCCATTTTTATAAAAACTCTATCAGCACACCTCAGGTGTATATTTGCCTTGGCTATATCCCTAAGTGTTCCTTCAAATTCAACTCTTCCATTGAAAGCCTTGACATTTTCAAAACCTAACGCCACACACTCATCTCTTACTATACTCTCTACTCCCATAGTGGCAGATGCTATCAATGTTAACTTATCCGTCATCAATTACTATCTCCTCTTTTATTTAAAAGTTTTATATATATCAATTTTATCATACCAAATACTGGAACACCAAAAAACATTCCAACAGGTCCAAATAAGCTTCCCCCTATAAGAACAGAAACCACTATCCAAAATGTTCCCATTCCCACAGTTTCACTAACTATTTTAGGTCCTATTACCCAACCATCAACAGTTTGAGCTATAATTATTGCCAAAGCTAAAAATATCAATTTGAAAGGTTCAGCTAAAGCCACTAAAAATACAGCTAAGGTTCCAGCTATTATTGATCCTATATAGGGTATCATATTTCCTATTCCTATCATTACTCCACTCAAAAAAGCGTACGGAGTCCCACTGATAAACATCACTCCAAACGTTATCACTCCAACTGCTGAAGAAACAATTATTCTCCCCCAGACATAGTTCATAAGTACCTTTCTTGAATCTTCCAAAAATATCATTATCTCACTACTTTTCTTCTGACCAAAACCTATAGTAAAAATATTTTTCAAAAATCTGATGAAATACTCCTTATCTATTAAAATTAAAAAAGCCAAGAAAAATCCAATAAAAAATTTTGTAAAAGCTATGCTCCACCAAACAATATTCCACAATGCAGATATTCCAAAATCCTGTATATATTTCATATTATCTTTGATAAGTTTATTAATACTCTCATGAATTTCAGTCTCTCCCATCAAAAGTATATCATTTTCTTTTAAAAATTTTATACTCAGCTCCACATATTTTTCAGCCTGCTGTTGCATATATGGAAGCTTATTGTAGAGTTCTTCAATACTTTTTCCTATCTGAGGAACTATTACAGCTATTGCTAATAACACAAATAAACTTACAAAAATTATAGTTAATATGACAGAGTATAACCTTTTTATCTTAAATCTCTTTTCAATTGAAGAAACTATTGGCTCTAAAAAAACTGTTATAAAAAAAGCATAGATTACAGGTACAAGATATCCCACATATTTACTATATATCTCTCTAAATGTATCATGCTGTTGCAAAAAACTTTGAATGATTATCAAAATTAATCCTATCCCAAAAAGTTTTAGCCCTTTTGTCCGTCTCATTATATTCACCTCTATCTTATGATATAATCCAATTCATCATCACCTTTTTTATCCCCTACTATTTTTATGAGCAATCTATCTGGTATCCCTATAATAACCTCTCCAGGTGAACTTATCCAACCTCTTTTTACATTTAACTTCCTAGGAGAATTTGAAGTTGTTACCCTCACCATATTATCTTTTAATTTCACATTTACTCCACCTAATACAGTGTCTACAAATATATCCCTCTCCTCTTTTTGAAGTGGATAAACATATTTAAGTGTACCATCTACATAGATCTCCACTTTTGATGGCTTTTCATTTCCAAACTCTAGCACCTTTACTCCCAAATTATAAAAAAATAATATAAAAAATAGATATATTACTAAATCCCCCAGCTTAAAATATCTTCTTTTTCTCATATTTTAATCCCGAGTTACTCCTATTTTCTCTCCCATATAAACTTTTGTTTCTATTCCTTTTTTAGTATTTTCTACTAAATCCCTATCTATATCTACTTTTCCCTTTTCAAATACTAAAACACAGGTAGATCCACCAAAATAAAAATAACCCTTTTCCTCTCCTTTTTTTACATCAGTATTAGGAATATAACTTTGTTTTATTCCACCTACCATAGTAGCCCCTACTTCAAACATTGCTATATCTCCAAACTTTTCTGTTTTTAAAATAGAAAATTCCCTCTTATTTTCACATAAAATTCTAAAGTTTTTCTTTATAGCATGAGTTGAAACAGAATAATACAATCCGTCTACTAATTTACTCTCACTTATTTTTCCATCTGCTGGAAAATGAAATCTATGATAGTCAATAGGGGCAAGTCTGATTATCATAAAAACCCCATCTCTATATTTTTCTGCTAAAGCTCTATTTGCAAAAAACTCATCTAGGGTAAACTTATCTCCCTTTATATAGAGTTCTTTTTCCATGTCTAAATTTTCAAATACTAATATTTTACCATCTGCAGGTGAGATAAGATGATTTTCGTCAAAATCTATAACCCTCGCTCCATCTTTTAGCTCCCTATAAAAAAAATCATTAAAAGACGTAAACTCCTCTATCTTTTTTTTAGCTTCACTTATGTTTATATCTGCTTCTTTAATAAAACTAGGAATTTTTTTTACAGATTCTGGCTTATTCATCTGTTTTCCATAATATTCTGTAAGAAATTTTTTTCTCACTAGCAAATTTAGAGGTAATTTTCCTAAAGGATTGTAGTATAAAAATTTTAGATACTTTTCTCCTGGAACTTTCTCTACCTTAATCTCACCAGTTTTTCTTTCAATATATTTTATTTTACTAAACTCCATTTTTTCCACTTCCTTAAAAAGTTTTGAGATTTTTTTAATTTCATTGTATAATTATCTTAGCTTATTATCAAGGAGGATAGAATTATGAAAAAAATAGCTCTTATAGCCCATGACAACATGAAAGATGATCTAGTTGAGTTTGCTAAAAAACATGTTGAGTTTTTTAAAAACTACCCATTAGTTGCAACTGGTACAACTGGAAAAAGAATTATTGAAGCAACTGGATTAAATGTCCATAGATATCAATCTGGTCCAATAGGTGGTGATCAACAGATCGGAGCAGATATAGCTATGAATGAGATGGAAGCAGTATTCTTCTTTAGAGATCCACTTACTGCACAACCTCACGAGCCAGATATCTCAGCTCTTATAAGACTTGCTGATGTACATAAAATTCCTATTGCAACTAATCAATCTACAGCCGAGCTATTAGTTACAGCATTAAAATTAAAATAATCATAGTTATTTATTAAAAAACTAAAAATTATTTTATATCTAAAGAAGTTGATTAACTAAAGCTCGTATAGATAAAATAAATAAAAGTTTTAGCTCTGATACTAGTACTTAAATAGCTTAGTTAATTCAACTTCCTCTCATAACCCCCAAAGTCCTTGATATATCTTAATCAAGCCTATTTTTCTATTTCAGCTTTTATTCCTTTAATAAGATTATACTTCAATTCTATCAAATCAGATGATAAGTCCACCTTATATTTATGTGGATTTTCTAATCTTTTTCTCTCTTCAGATATTTTTTTTAAACTCTCTAAATAATATCTTTGAGAAGCCATTATATCAAACAATTTTTCATACTCCGACATAATAATCTCTCCATCTACTACGTATTCCCTAGTAAGTCTTTTTACTGTGTATTCGCCCTCTTTTAGCTCACTTGATTTAAACTCATATTTCTCATCTCTTATTGTGAGTGTTTCTCCGTTAATTAGTAACGCTTTATCCTTATCCCCTTTCATAAGAGTTATCAAATCAGCATAAGCAAATCCGTATCTATCATAAACTCTATATACCTCTTTAAATCCCGGATTAGATATTTTCACCACATCTTCTGAAAGTTTTATAACTGGCTCATTATCTATTTCTACTATCTTATACACTCCTCCAAAGCATGGATTAGATTTGCTCACAGCTATTTCATCTCCAACACCATATAAATCAGCACAAACTCCTTGCTCTCTCAATGAACGAATAAGCTCTTCATTCAATGAGTTTGTCAAAATTATCTTAGCTTTTTTTAAGCCAGCCTCATCTAACATGGTCCTACATTTTTTTGAAAGATATGCCAAATCTCCAGAGTCTATTCTAACTCCATACATTCCTTCATAAGAATCATCTATTCCACAGTTTTTAAAAGCTTCTATAGCATTTTTTATACCCATTTTTAAAGTATTATATGTATCTATTAAAAGAATTAAACTATTCTTCTCTCTATTTTTTCTATGATTTATAAAAGTTTCAAAAGCCTTTTTCTCAGCTTGACTTCCTACACCAAAGGTTTGTATGTATGAATGTGCCATGGTTCCGACACTAGGTATTCCATATTTATACTCAGTAACTAAATTAGAATGATTTAAACATCCTCCTATTACTGCTGCCTTATTACCTGCCACAGCACTATCAAATCCATGAGCTCTTCTACTTCCAAAAGAAGATACAGCTATTGGGTCGGCAGCTCTTGTTACTCTTGAAGCTTTTGTTGCTATTGCCATTTGCATATTAATTATATTTAAAATTGGTGTTTCTAATATTTTAGCCTGTATAAGTGGGGCTTTTACTGTTAATATTGGTTCGTTTGGATATGCTATTTCGCCATCTCTCATCGATAAAATATCTCCAGTAAACTTCATTTTAGATAGATAATCTACTAAATGTTCTTCCTCTAATATCTCAGAAAAATACATTCTTTTTTCCTCTTCCGAGGTACTATTTAATATCTCTATGAGATTTATTACTTCTTGTACTCCAGCTACTACAGCAAAACCACCATCTTCTGTTTTTCTAAAATATACATCAAATACAGCTATTTTATTTTCCATATGCTCCATTAAAAAAATATCACTCTCTGTATATTGATATCTATCTGAATTTATAACTCTTGCAAAGTCTGTTAGTACCCTTGATTTTTTCATACCACTCTCTCCTTATATTTTATCATAGTACGTCATATCATTATATCATTATTTTTCTTTTTTTACTATAAAACATCTTTTTTTTTCAAAAAAATAATGTTATCATGTAAAGCAGAAATATTTTTTTAGAGGTGAAATATGAGAGCTGTTATACAAAGAGTTAAATATTCTAGTGTGAGTGTAGATGGTAAAATTGTAGGAAAAATAAATCAAGGATTTATGGTTTTGCTCGGTATAACTCATACTGATGGAGATAAGGAAATTAATTGGTTATCTAAAAAAATCAAAGATCTAAGAGTTTTTGAAGATGAAAATGGAAAAATGAATTTAGGATTAGAAGAAATAGGTGGAGAATTACTTATTATATCACAATTTACACTCTATGGAGATTGTATAAAAGGGCGTCGTCCTGGATTTGTTGATGCAGCTAGACCTGAAATAGCTAAACCACTATATGAAAAATTTTTAGAAAAATGTAAAAGTTATGGGATTAAAACAGAGGCTGGAATTTTTGGTGCTGACATGAAGGTTGAAATTTTAAATGACGGCCCTGTTACTCTTATAATTGATACTATTAACATGCCAAAATAGTAAAAAGAATACAATTACTTTAAGTATAAAAAGAGGAGAGAATTACAATTTTATTTGTAATACTCTCCTCTAATTAATTTTAAAAAGTTAAAACCTTTTTATTTTTTAGAGATTTTATTTTTTAATCCCTCTGAGATATCAATTAACTGTCCTTCTAACATATATTTTACATTTGGATTACCAGAATGTTTTTCTAAGATATATCTTAACATAACAGCTTCACTAGAGTCATACATATCCGAGTCCTCATCATAAATTTTCTCTGCTACTTTTTCTAAATCTATATCTTGATCTGTAGTAAAGAATGAACTCATATCTATATAAGCTTGTGCTCCTCCATCTAGTGTTTTGTTTAAAGTTACTATCATTTTAGCATCAAAGAATTCTTTCATTCCCTCTTTATATTTCTCTTTAGAAATCTGATTATCAGGATTAACTTGTAATTCTTTCATACCTTGGTACATCTTTTGTAATCCTTGTGCTCCTAATTGAGTCCCTAATAACTCTTTTAATAAATCCATATTACTAGAACTTGAAACTCTATTCTCATCAGTATCTTGAGCATGGAAAATATCAATTGAACTACCATAAACTTTATAGTTAGAATAATCTTCTAAATCCTCTTCTGTCAAAGTTCTTTCCATAAATTTTTGTGCAAGTTCTTCAAGCCTTTTAACTCCATCATCTCCATTGAAAACAGCTAAGTAACTATTAGCAGATTTATTAGCTCCAGAATTACCTCCTTGTGCTAAGGATGCTGAAAGATAATTACTACTTTCTCCAAATATTAATGGAATTTCACCAAGCTTTAAATTTTCAGTTTTTGTTTCAATATTTATATTACTTTGACTAGGATTTCCCTCTTCAGGTCTTTTAGGCTTACCTAAAGCAAGCCCATAAAGTTTTCCTTCTGCTCCTATATCTTCTTTATCTCCTTTTACAAATTTCTGTTCATTAGAGTTCTGATTTTTTTGATTAGCATTATTAGTTCCAGAGATGATATTTTGAACTAGAGAATTAATAACATCTTTAGCTTTCATTACATCAAAAGCTTCTGCTTCAGTCGGCTGAGCCTTATACATTTCCCATCCAAACATATCACTTTCACTATCTGGAGTAATATAACCTTTCATATTAATTTTATATTTCTCTCCTAAGCCTTCTGGAATTTTATTAGTTCCCTTAGCATTAGCAATAATTTTCTGTTCATGATGTTGTGATTCATGAAGTAAATAATCTAAAGCTACTCCAAAACTATCTGCTCTATCTCTATAAAATTCTACATTTTCTGTTTTAGGATTATATGAAGCAATCTCTGCACTATCATCTGAACTTGTTGTAAAAACAATATCTGAAGGTCTATATTCTACATCTAAAGCTTTTTCAAAAACTTCCTTTCTTCCTTCTTGGATAGCTGAGTATATATTTTGAATCATCTCATCAGAAGTTCCAGCTATATTCATATCATAAATACTATTAATTACAGCTTCCGGTTGACGTTCATAAGCTAATTTTAAGAAATCTACATCAACTTTTCCACCTTGAAGAATAAAATCCTGTAGTTTTTTATTCTTCCCTAAATCATTTATGAGTTCTTTATTCATATTATTTCTAGTATCTTTAAAGTTATTATCTAACTTTGAATATAGAGAAGATAAATTTTTCTTAGCCTCACGATCTAATTCTACTTCAGATGAATTAGTGATTACAGCATTTCCATCATCTTTTTTGATACTCTCCTTATTTCCTTTATCTAAGAAAGTATTCGCCAAAAATTCTTGAACATGCTCAGAAGGTATGTTATTTTTATCTTTTGCTACTAATCCTAGTTGTTTTTTCACACCTTCTGGCGTTCTTAAAAACAGTGTACGATCTCCTTCGTCAACTCTTACAAACTCTTCTTCTTGTTCCTTCAATTTCCATTTTTCAAGCTCTGCTACAAAAGCATCATCTAGTAACTCTTTTAATTCCTCTTTAGAGGGTAAACTATTTTTTTCTTTTAAGACATCTTCCAAGTAGCTCCTGGCACCATCACTTATCTCCTTAGAATTCTCTTTAAAAGCAATATCTATTTCTTCTTTCATATTAGGATACATATTTTTTAATACATCCTTATACTCAGTAAGTGCATTTTTTAGCTCTTTATTGATTAATTTATCAACTTCAGATTTTTCTCCTAATATATTTCTAGCTATCTCTTTTAAAACTTCTTTAGCATTCATTACTTCAAAAGCTTCTCTCTCTATAGTCTGCTCATAGTAGTGTCTAATAGCATCTTGAGTATCATTATATGGAGTAATATATCCTGCTAACTGTGTCGCATAGTAATCTCTTACACTCTCAGGAACCTTATCTTTATTATTAGATATCAGAGTTTGCTCATGGTGTAAAGTTTCATGCATTATAGCATCAAGTAGAACCCCTAAAGTTGTTATTTTGTCAATAGATATCTCTATTGAACCATCATTAGAATTATGAGCAGCTAATGCATCTTGTCCTTTAGCTTTTACATCAGATGAAATCTTTATTTCACTTTCAGTATATGGAATACCAGTAGTAGATTCAAATATCTCTCTTCTTCCTTCTTCAACACTTCTTACTATAGATTCAACATCTTCTTTACCTATACCTTTTATATTGATATTATAAAGACTCTCTACCAACCCTTCAGGATTTTTCTCATAAATTTTCTTCATAGCATCCATTTTTTTCTCTAAAGCTTGACCTACTATATTATTTAAATGCTCATTTTTCCCTAAAACTGAAACTAATTGTGAATCCATTTCCTTCCTTGTAGCTTCAAAATCATTAGGTATTCTATCATACAAGCTCTTTAAATTTTTTGTTCCTTGCTCTCCAAATATATGAACATCAGTAGTATCTACTACTACTTCTCCAGATTTAGTCTTTTTGAAAGCCTCCTTAGGTCCCTTATGAGTAAATAGATTCGATAAGTAATCTTGTAAATGGTCAGCTGGAATATTTTTATTTTTAGCTAATATATCTAGCTGCTTGTTTATTCCCTTTGGAGTTCTTTCATATATAACTCCATTTTCGGTTGTTTTTCTTACAAATTCTCCTCTAATATCCTGTTCTTTACCAGTTACCCTTTTTAGCTCGTCATTAAAAGCTTTATCTAAACTTTGTTCTATCTCTTGATGTGATATAATTCCAGTAAAGTCAGTGCTTAAAGATTTTTTTAGATATCTTTTGGCATAATCATTCATTTCCTTTTCATGTTCTTTGAAGACTTTATTAACAGTTTCTGAATCAAGCCCTAACTCTTTAACAAGTCTATCTTTGTATTCTTCTAATTTTTTATTCAAAGATCTATCTACAAGTTTATCTATATCTTCATACGAATCTACATAGAGTTTTTCATCAATTGAACTCTCTCCACCAGCTGCTTCAGCTAATTTATTTTGCTCAGAAGTTAGATCCTTTTTAGCTATTAGAATAGCTGTATAGTTATCATTGATCTCTTTTTGTAAATCCTTTATTTGTTGATTATATTTTCCATCTTGGTTTTTTTCAAGGAAAACTTTTTTAAGAGATTCAAGATTTTCTATATCACCTCTAACTTTTCCTATTCCAGCTTGTATTGCACCTTCACCAAAAGAGTTTTTCAAATCTTCTCTTAATTTTCCAGATCCTTTAGTAGCATCAGATACTAATTTATCAGGATTTAATTTTAGATTTAACTTATCTTTTGTACTTAATGCTTTCTTTGGAATAAGAGTTGGATCAACAAATCCATCCTTAAATACTGCGAGAACTTCTTTTTGTATTTGGAAAGCTTCAGCTTCAACAGGTTGATCTTTATAAGCATTTACATCTACATTAGGTTCAATATATCCATCTTTACTTGTATTTATACCATATAGATAAGGTAGAGGTCCACTTTCATTGCTATCTTTTCTTATATTATTTTGATCATTGTGCTTTAACTCATGTACTGCTGTACCAAGATAGTCAACCATATTAGCTCCATCTCTTAAATAAAGTGTCAGTACATTCCCTTGTAATTTTCCATTAATGTCCCCTGTACTCTTCTCTATTCTTACTTGTACACTGCTATATTCTCTTCCAGTTGAATTTTCATAAATCTCTTTCTTTAAACTAGCAACTGTTTTAGCTAACTTCTCTAGATTCTCTTTAGTAACTTCATTGTTAGTAAGTAAGTCATTAATTTCTGAATTAGATTTAAGCTTATCTACAAGTTCCTTGTCTAGTTGAGAATTTAGTGTCTTATCACTTTTATCATATATGCTTGCATATATATCTCCTAGATTTTTAGCTGCTTCAGAATCTAAATCTAATTTAGGATTTTTTACAATACTCTCTCCATCTTTGTTGTTTCTATTAATCTCTTTTTGATCAGAGTTCAAAACAACTCTTCCTAAGTAATCAGTTAAGTGTTCAGGTGGTAATTTTTTAGACATCTCTGCTACTTTTTTTAGATTATCCTTAACATCCTTAGAAGATCTAGTAATAACATCTCTGTTATTTCTATCTTTTTCTCTCACTTCTGGAGTTTCATTTGCCTTCTTTTTACTTTTTTTAGTTCCATCATTATCTTCTTTCAAAGCTACTTGACTTCCCTTTTTTTTTTCAAGAGCTGCCTCAATTTTTTTCAAAGCCTCTAAAGATGCTTTATCATGTTCTACTTCTCCTTTAGAAACAAATATCTGCTCTCCATTACCAATGTTTTCTTTAACCTTAGTAGCTAAAGCTTGCTCATTAGTTCCATTATAAAAATCTTTTAAATATGATTCTAAATGTTCAGCTGGAAGCTTATCAGCATTGTCAGCTACAATTTTCAAACTATCTAAGATATCTTTGTTACTTCTAGTAAGAACAGTTACACCATTTCCGATATCAATTCTATGCTCTAATGGCCCACTTTGTGATTGAGCAATTCTATCATCAATACGCTCTATCTTTTCCAACATATCTTCTAGTTTTTCTTTTTCTTTAGAAGTAAGCATTATATCTTGATTGTTTCCAAGAATATTTCCAATCTCTTCTCTAAGAGCAGCATACTCTTCTTTGAAAGCTTCACTTTTCTCCTTGTCTATATCTGGTGAGAAAATAATATCTTCTTGTTGTTTTAACATATCATCTATCTTTTGAGTATAATAATTCAAGTCTTTTTCTTGACTTACATTTGAACCTTCTGAACTAATTGATGATGAGTCATCAAAATATTGACTGATACTAATATCATCAAAGTCTTTATCTGGAACTACATATATTTCACCTTTTAATGTATTTACTGCAGTATCTAAAAGATGTTTTACTATCTCTTCACCTTTCATTGCATCAAAAGCTTCTGATTCAACAGGTTGATTTTTATAACCATCTGGATCTGCAGGTATTATATATCCACCATCAGAATTCATAGCATATAAATCTCTTACACTATCTTCAACTCTGTCAGAATTTCCTTCTTTTATCAAGCTTTGCTCATTATGAGTTCCTTCGTGAAGAAGTATATTTATCACATCTTTTATTCCATTTTGCTGACGTAAATCTATTTTCATTTCTCCATTTGAAAAAATTCCAGTTGTACCAGGTAAATTATTTCCGAAAACAAGGTTAGGGGCTTTGTATTTTTCTCCCGTAAACTTCTCAAAAATTTCTCCTCTAGTTTCATCAATAATTTTTGCAACGTCCTTTACAAAATCTTGATCTATTTGAAGTCCTTCCATATATTTTCCAGCCAAAACATCATCTAATGCTTCTTGAGGGCTAATTTCATATATATCTAGTAATTCTTGAGCTTTTTCAGGATCTGCAAAAACTTCACCTAAGATTAGACTAGCAAGCTTATCATTATTTGCTAACTGATCAGCAACCTCTCTATTCATCTCTTTTCTTGTTCCTTCAAAATCATTACCTATTCTATCATAAAGAGTCTTAAGTCTTTCTTGATCTTGCTCTCCTGAGTTTGTAATTCTCTCAGTTACAATATTTTTCTTTCCTTCTTCAGGTCCAGCTATACCTTTATTTAAGAAAGTTCTCTTAGCAAAGTCTTGAAGATGTTCTTTTGGTATATTTGGATTATCAAGAGCTAAGTCAAGTTGTCTTTTTGCTTCCTGCTCACTCTTTACATAAGTATCTCCAACTTTTTTATATCCTTCTCTATCAGCTTTTGGTTTTGATGCAAATGGATTTTTTATAGCATTCTTATTTGAATTCTTATCATTCTTTTTACTAGAACCATCAGTTTTCTTTGAGAAAAGATTCTTGAATGGATTCTTACTTTTCTTATCTTCACTTTTCTCTACTTTTTCTGATTTTGCTTCCTCTTTATCCGTACTTATTTTATCTTGAATACTTAATAAGTCTTCTAAAGATTTACTATTTTTATCTTTCCATAGACCAGAATTTGTACTGAAGTTACTATCTGTTGAAGTTGTAGATTCTGTTCTTGCTAACGTATTTTCATTAGAAGTTTTATTAGCTCCTTCTCCACCATTAGTTAGCTTGTTCTCTGATTTATCTGTATCTTTTATAGTCAATACATCCTTTTTCTTTTCTGTCCCTAACTCTTTTGAATAGATATCTCTTATCTTATTTATTTCATCTTCTGTTTTAACTTTCTCTTGTAAAAGAGTATTCATTTCTCCACTTACTTTTGCAAGTTCTTTCTCTATTTTATCTAAATCTTTATTATTTTTAGCAGATAAATTTTTACTAGCTAACTCTGCTTGTTTCTTAAATAAATTTTCTAGTTTCTCTTCATTTTTCTTTATAGAAGAATTAATAGAATCTAAGTGATCATATCTAGTTGAGAATAGTGGATGTTGTCTTTCTACAGAGATATCAATATCACCATTTCCTGTATTTTTTCCTAAAACACTATCTATCTTTAACTTTGATGGCTTTGCTGGTATAGGTGGTTTAACAACTATGTTTCCTTCTATCACTTTTCCTGAAACATTATCATTTTTTAAATTTGACGGTTTTGGTGGCACAGGTGGTTTTATAATTACATCTCCAACTGTATTTTTTCCTAAAACACTATCTATCTTTGATTTTGATGGCTTTGGTGGTACAACAGGCTTTACTTTATTTCCTTTTTTCTCTAGCCCGTTTAAAATTTCTTTAATATTTTCCATCTCATCTTGAATCTTATCTAACTTGATATTATCACTTGGATTTAGATTAGCTTTTTTCATCAAACTTACTTGCTGTGATTGTAAATGAGCTAAATCTGAAGCTAAATTTTTATATCTAAGTTGATCTTTTTCACTTAATCCTTTTAACATTGAATCATCAGACTGACCAATTTCTGCAAGGGCATTATCCAATTTTTGATTTAATTCTCTAAGAGCAGCTTCGGTAGCTTCATCTCCACCAGTAATCTCAACTATCTTTTGAACTCTTTCAATATCTTTTCTAACACTATCAATATATTCCTCATTACTCATATCATCAATACTTTTTTGATTAGGATTTTTAGTGTTTAAATTTTCATATTTTTCTGGAATAATTTCAGGTTCATTGGCTGTGTCCTTTAAAGTTACACTTCCTCCATCATCATTTGGAAAATCAAAAGCATTATCCCCACTTAAAACATTATATTTATCAGTGGATTTTATTTTTTTCATTGTTTCATCATAAGATGGTGGGTTTTTATATTTTGGTGGATTCTTAGTAAGAGTTTCATCTATCTTCTTAATTATGTCTTGAGCTTGCTTTTCAACTGAACCTAAAAGTTTTTTATCATTTTCACCTAACTGTCCTTTTGAAGTTATTTGAGATTGAACTTTTTGTAATACATCCAATTGTTTTCCAAGAGAATCTAGAGTTTTTTCAGCATTCCCTTGAGGCTCCGCTCCTAAAGGAATATATTTTTCAGGCTTAATTTCTGGTTCATTAGCTATATCTTTTATACTAACTCTTTCACCACTATCCTTAGGAAAGTCAAAAGCATTATCCTTATCTAATACTTCATATTTATTTGATAAATTTACATCACCTTTTCCTGTTCCAGCTCCTTTATTCAAACTCTTTATTGCTTCCTCATAAGAAGGTGGGTTCTTATATTTTGGTGGTTGTGGTCTTGGTGGTAAATCTGGTCTTGGATCAAAATCATCTCTACCTGTAATATGTTTTAAAGTAGCCTCTCTATAATCTTTATTAGCTTCATGTATAAAGAATTGTATTGCTTCTAACTCTTCATTAAGTTTTCCACTATTTATATTTTTATCCAAGATACTCTTTTCAATATCTCTCATATGATCAATAGCTTTGTCCATAGCATCTAAAGCTTTTTCTCTCTCTTCAGAAGTTTTAGCATTATCAAACTTATCTTTTGCTTTATCAAAACTTTTATCTGCATCTTTTATTACTTTTTTAGGATTAATCCCTAATAAAACTTTATCTTTTATGCTTAGTCCAGATTCAGCCTCTACTTTATTTGGCTCTTTTGTTTTTTCATAAGTTGTTTCATTATCACTATCAATCGTTTCATAGATATGTTCATCTAAAGATTCATATATAGGATTATCTTGCCATCCTTCATCAACATTAGAATTTTTTTCTCCTATAGTTTCGTAGATTGTTTTAACATTTCCAACATCCTCACCTATAGTTTCATAAATTGTCTTAACACCTTCAGTATCTCCACCTATAGTTTCATAAATATGTTTATCTGAAGTTTTATCTTCTCTATTTACTGTACTTAAAGACTCTTTATAACTATCTGAAAGTTTATCACTCGCATTTTCTTTATCAAATGTTTTTACTTCAACTTCACCATTAAAAGTAACTTTCTTGTTAGAAGCTTGTTCTGAATTTACAGAATCTTTCGATAAAATGCCTTTTAAATTAACATCTTGAGAATTCTTTGATATATTTCCAGAACTATTCTTATTTAAGGCTTTAATAGCTTCCTCATAAGAAGGTGGGTTCTTATATTTTGGTGGTTGTGGTGGTCTTGATGGTGGTTCTGGTGTTGGATCGGTGTCGTCATCACCATTCTCACCTTTCAACTGATTTATTTCTTTTTCTAACTGTTTAAGATCTTCTCTATCCTCTGGAGTTAAGTTTCCTTTACTCAAAATTATGTCTTTAATATCATTTAAATCCTTTAATTGTTCTTCTATACTCTTTTCTTCTCCTGAATTTCTATCAGTATAAGCAGGACCTGCGTTTACATCTACCTCTGCATAAATATGTTCTTCTTGATCATTTTCATTTTCAATAGAATCCTTAACTTGTGAATAGTCATCATTTATTTTTATCTTGTTATTCTCTACTTCTCCTAAGTCTTTCTTGAAAACAGCTCCAGGAATTTGTTCATAAACAATATCATCCTCAGTTATATCAGTTCTTCTAATCTCATCAATTTTATCTACTATCTTTTGTTGTTCACCTGTTAAAGAATTAATTTTATCTAGAGTCTTTTTAAGATCTTTCTCTAACTTATTTAATTCTTTTTTATCTTTGCTAGTTAACTTTTTATTAGTTAACTCAGCTTGCTTCTCAAGTAATTCTGTTAACTTCTCTCTTTCTTTTTGTAATTTTTGCTCTGTTTTTTCTAACTTAGCATATTGATCTCTATATTTATCGTTATGTATTTCTCTAACTACATTTTTAATCGAAAGAGCATTATCATTTTTAGAATTCTTACTTACAATAGGTTGATTTGTTGATGCCTTTTTATCACTTCCTAAATGAGGTGGTTCAGCTCCTAATGGAATATAATGTTCTGCCACAATTTTCTCTTCATTTGCTGTATCTTTAAGAGTTACATCTCCTGAAGCATTATCTTCTCTTTGTGGTAAATCAAATGCATTATCCCCTGAAAGTGCTCCATACTTATCTCCTTGAGAAATTCCAGAATTTTTTCCTGAAATAGAGTTTAATTTATCTAAAACATCTTTTAGCTCTTGTTCTATTTTATTTAATTCTGCTACAGCTTCAGCTGAAAGAGGTTGTTTATTTGTTAACTCTTCTTGCCTCTTAGTTAAGTTTCCTAACTCTTTACTAAGATCCTTATAGACTTTCTTATCATTTTCAGATAAACCTTCTAATACTTTATCTTGAACATCTGCAAGCTCTTTTTCTGCTTTTTCTAATTTGTGTTTCAAATCATCTAAAACTGTTCCTGTTCCAAGGTCTCCTCCAGTAATCGCTTCAATTTTTTGAACTCTCTCGATATCTTTATGTAAACTCTCTATTTGCTTTTCAAGTTTTACAATATTTTCAGAGTTATTATTATTTTTCATATTTTTTTCTTGATAAGCAGGTGGTGCTTTATACGGTGGCACTTGCTTCTCTATTTTTTGATTTCCTGGGTAAGGTGGTGGTGCTTTATATGGTGGTGGATCTTTTGGTCTTGTTCCATCATTTGATGGTGGCTCAGCTCCTAATGGTGTATAATGTTCAGCAACAATTACACTCTCTCCAGCTGTATCTTTTAATACTACATCTCCTGCTCCATTATCTTCTCTTTTTGGAAAATCAAATGCATTATCATCATTTAAAACTTTATATTTATCATTATTCTTTAAATTTAAATCACCATTTTCTATTCCATTTCCTTTATTTAAGCTTTTTATAGCCTCTTCATAAGAAGGTGGATTCTTATATGGTGGTGGCTCTACTGGTTTTGCTGATGGTTGTGGTGTTAAATCCACTCCAATATTTTTTAAAACAGCCTCTCTATAATCTTTATTAGCTTCATGTATAGAATCTTGCAATCTATCTAATTCTTTAGAAGGTTTTCCTTTATTTTTATCTAAAATATGACTTTCTAAATCTCTCATATGATCAATTGCTTTATTCATAGCATCTAAAGCTTTTTCTTTAGCCTCATTAGTTTTTGCCTTATCGAATTTATCTTTTGCACTACTAAACTTTTTACTTGCATCATTTACAGCTTTTCCAGGAGCAACACCTACTAACACTTTATCTTTTAGACTTAATTTAGATTCAGTTGAGGCTTTTTTTACATCCTTTACATCTTCTACCTCTTCATAAATCGTTCCAGCATCACTTACATCATCACCATCTACAGTTTTAGTCAGATAATTATCTAAAGATTCATATATAGGATTATCCTTCCATCCTTCTTCAGCATTAGAAGTTTTCTCTCCTATCTCTTCATAAATAGCTTCTTCATCTTTAGCTCCCTTATCTTTTAATTCCTCTATCTCTTTTTCAAGTTGCTTTAGATCTTCTTTATCCTCTGAAGTCAATTCTCCTTTATTCAAGATTACATCTCTAATATCACTTAAGTCTTTTAATTGCTCATCTACACTTTTTTCTTCATTTATATTTTTATCAGTATCAGCAAATCCTGCATCCTTATCTATTTCAGCGTAGATATGTTCATCTTGATCACTTCCATTTGGAATCAAATCTTTAACTTGTGAGTAATCATCATTGACTTTTATCTTATTACTCTCTGTTTCTCCTAAATCTTTTTTGAATACAGCTCCAGGAATTTCCTCATAAACAATATCATCCTCAGTTATATCAGTTCTTCTAATCTCATCAATTTTATCAAGTGTCTTTTGTTGTTCCTTTGTTAGAGAGCTAATTTTATCTAGAGTTTTTCTAAGCTCTTTTTCTATCTTTTCGAGTTCTTTCTTATCTTTATCAGTTAACTTCTTATCAGTTAATTCCTTTTGTTTTTCAAGTAATTCTGCTAATTTTTCTCTTTCTTTTTGTAAACTTTGTTCTATTTTTTCTAACTTAGCATATTGATCTCTATATTTATCATTATGTATCTCAGAAGTTACTTGTTTAATTGTTAAAGAATTATCATCTTTTTTACCTACAGATGATGGTGGCTCAGCTCCTAATGGTGTATAATACTCTGCTACAATTTTTTCCTCATTTGCTGTATCCTCTAGAGTTACATCTCCTGAATCAGTATCTTCTCTTTGTGGGAAGTCAAACGCATTATCATCATCTAAGTCAGCATATTTATCAATCAAAGTCTTACTCTCTTCAGGGAAATGTTTTTCTAAGAAATCTTTAATTTCATCACTTAGACTGCTCTCAGATCCAGAGTCATCTCCACTTTCACTGCTACTATCTTTGATTAACTTTTCACTCTCTTCAGGGAAATGTTTTTCTAAGAAGTTTTTAATATCTTCTTTTATACTATTTTCAATTTCAGTGTTGATTCTTTGCTCTTCTGCACTCTTATCAAGTTCGTTTTGAATTTTTTCTTGTAACTCTTCTATTCTCTTATTAGCTTCTTCAGCATCTTTTCCCAAACGATCAGAGAAATCAGCCAATCTCTCAGAAAGCTCTTCTAAACTATTTTCAGTAGAAGCATTACTTTCAAGACTTGCTTCACTTCCACTTTCACTTATAATAGAATCATCACTGCTTATTGAAGACGAATCATCATCTGAATCAATCTTATCATTTTGAATTTTTTCTTGTAACTCTCTAATCTCATCATCTAATTGTTTTAAATCATCTCTGTCCTCTTGAGTTAATTCATCTTTAGAAGTTATAAGATCCTTGATGTCTTCTAAATCCTTTAATTGCTCTTCAGGAGATTTCTCATCTATACTAGATGTATCACCATCTGAATCAGAATCACTATTATAAACTTGTTCTGCTTGATATAAATCATCATCTGAAGAATCAGAATCACTGTTATATACCTGTTCTATTTGATATAAATCTTCATTGTCATTTATATTCTTATCATTTATTGGTTTATCTACTGTTACATCGCCTATTCCAGGTTCACTTGGATCATATTCGTTAACTTTTACTTTATCATCAAATGACACTTTAGGATCAGTAGTTTCTACATATTCTGCATAATATAAATCTTCATTGTCATTTATATCCTTATCATTTATCGGCTTATCTACTGTTGCATCTCCTATTCCAGGCTCACTTGGATCATATTCGTTAACCTTTACATTATCATCAAATGATACTTTTTTATCAGATCCAGTAGTTTCCACATACTCTGCATGGTATAAATCTTCTTTATCATCAGAATTATCAGAGGTATCTTTTTTACTAGAAGGTGGCTCAGCTCCTAATGGTGTATAACTTTCAGGAGTAATAATAGTTTCTCCTGCTGTATCTTTTAATACTACATCTCCTGTTCCAGTATCTTCTCTTTGTGGCAAGTCAAATGCATTATCTTTATCCAATACTGAATATTTATCGTCTCCTCCTTTGATAATGCTATTTCTATCACTATCTCCTACTGATTTTCCTCCCACATTTATTCCATCCGAATCGTTTCCTTTATTTATTCCTGATGTCTTTGATGTTCCTCCAAACTTACTTGAGATACTATCTACCTTATCTTTTACATCTTTTATGTTACTTGTTGATCCTGATAAGCTAATATCTCCTCCTTTTTGGTAGATATCTTTTGTTACTATTTGTGTATTTTCCATATCCTTATAGATATCTTCTACACTTCCTACTTCTCCATTTATATTTACATCTCCACCTGCTGTGATGTTATCTACTCCTATAACTCCTTTACTTACTACCTCTTTATCTTTTATATCTCCTATAGTTCCGTCTGCTCCAAAGTCTCCTGTAAATCCTCCAGAACCAGTTATATGCGCTCCTCCTGCTTGCTCTTTTGTTGTTATATCTTTTATGTTGATATTTCCACCTACATCTACTTTTCCTGCTCCTGTTTCTGATCCTAGGATTCCTCCTTCTATATTCAAGTCTCCTTCTATATCAGCATTTAGGTTTCCTCCTGCTTTTATTCCAGATTGAGATACTGTTTCTCCACTACTCCAGATATCTCCTCCTCCACCGCTTAATCCTACTTCTCCTTTTCCTATAGTATTAGATGCGGCTCCTATAGAAACATTAGCTCCTGCATTTGCATTTATTTCGTGGTTATCATGCGATGATTTTTTACTTATTATATTTAAGTTTCCACCTATATCTAGATTTACATCTTTCTTAGCTTCTACATTTCCACCATCAATATTGGTATCTCCGCCAGACTTGATACTTATATTTCCTCCAGCGCTAATAGTTGAATTTTCATAATCAGTAGAATTTTTCTTTGTAATATCTAGATTTGCACTTCCTCCAACTCCTATGTCAGTATTAGCTCCCCAAAGTGCACTTACTCCTGCTGATTCTTCTAATTGAGCTTCTAAATCTACTTTAAATCCATTTTCAGTTGATGTTTTCTTCGCTGCAGTTATATTTATATCTTTTTTAGCATCTAAATTGATATTATCTTCAGCTTTTACATCTACACCATTTAGATTAATATCTCCTTCAGTAGCTTTAATTGTTACACTTCCACCAGCATCTACAGAGCTTACATTTTCACTAGTAGTTTTACTTGTACTATCCTCGATAGAAACATTTATAGATTGTTTATTAGTTACACCTATCGCATCGTTAAAGATTACATTTGTAACAGCACCTACACCTTGAGCTGCAAGAATACCATCATTGGCATTTCCACTCTTAATAGCACTATCCATTTGAACACCTTTATTAATTGTATCTACAATAGCACTATTAACCCCTGCAGTATTTTTTACAGCTATTGAGAATCCTGAAGAGTTTTCAGTTCTTTCATCAGTATACTTAGTAGAGTCTACCTGTTTACCGCTTATGCTTATATCACCAGTTGCCTTATAATCTCCTCCACCTATATCAACTTTATTTCCTGCGCTAATATTTATATTATCTCCTGAGATTTGGCTTTCTGTCCAAGTAGTTTCATCTATAGTAGTATTTTTGCTTTCTAATTTAACACCAAATTCACCACTTACAATTTGGTCCATATGAGGTCTACCTGAAGTTGTTGGAGTTTTTTCATTAGATCCGTCTAAGTTTTCACCAGCGGCACTCTCTCCACCCCATTCAGTACTTATCTCACTACTTGTTGACATATCTGCTGTGCTTGCACTTCCAGTGACTCCAACTCCACCAATTCCAGCACTTCCTTCAACATATAGTCCTATATTAAGCTCTTTTTTCTCTTCATGGTATTCATTTTTACCAGCTTCTATTGAAATATCATTACCAGCAGATAGATTAGTATCCCCATTTGCAGAAATATTTCCTCCAACTACTTTTATATTATTTCCAGCATTGGCATTTAAATCTCCACCTACTGATATATTACTTCCAACAGATGTAGAAGATGACTTCTTAACATCAGTTCTTCCTCCACCAAAAACTTGGTATCTAGATTCATTAGATTCCTCTTTAACTTCATTTCTACCATCAAGTATATTTAAATCATTTTCAGCATCTATGTTAGCATTTCCTCCAACAGTAACATCACTACCTTTTAGAGTTACGTCATTTCCTGCTGAAACATTTAAATCTCCTGAAGTTTTGATACTTGATCCATGAGATAATGAAGCCTCTAATTCTTTACGCGAAGACTCTTGAGTTAGTAATCCATTTACAGTTCCTAAATTTTTCTGATATTGATCTTGATGAATAAGATCTTTTGAATCCTCTATATTAACATCATTTTTTGCATTAATATTTATAGATCCTGGAAGCGCATCTTTATTAGCATCCTCTTTTGTATCGTTAGTTGATAAATCGCTACCTACAATATTTACATTTTCTCCATTTATATTAATATTAGATCCTTGAAGATTAGATCCATTAGAAGTAGCAGAAGTTGATGAAGATTGAGCAAAGCCTCCATTGTCATATTCATGCTTAAATTCAGAAGACACAGTATGAATATCTTTAATATTTACATCTCCACCAGCATTAATATTTATGCTACCAGCATCTCCTTCAATTATATCAGCTGACTCTTTTTTAAATAATTCTTTATAGTAATCAACATCTTTTACTACTTCAGGCTGTTCAGGTGCAGGCTCTTCAAATCCAGGTGCCCCACCTTCCTCTTCAGGTTTAATTTCTTCTCCAGAAGCAGTTAAAGAACCTCCTTTAATATTTACATCATTTTTCGCATCTATTTGAATTCCATTATCAGCTTCTATACCTGCTTTATCAGAGATAATTTGATTTCCTTTCTCATCAACACCTAGTGTAGATTCAATATTTACATTATCTCCACTAACAATTACATTATCTCCTTTGAGGCTACCACCTATCATATTAACGTCACCAGCAGCATCTACGGCAATGTTTTTATCTGAGCTAATTCCACCCCCCATTCCGCCAGAGCTATTGTTATTAATATCTCCAGAAGATTTGATAATAATATTGCCCCCAGCATCAATATTACCATTAGTATTATCAAATGACGTGTTGTCACTTACTAAGTCGCCTCCTACCTTTATTGTTGAAGTTCCACCATTACCTTGGTTTTGCGCTATATTTATTCTGCTATTCTTACCTAAGTATAGTTGTGGAGCTAATACTTTTTGTCCATTAACTTCTACTTCAACATACCATACTATGTCATGTTCTAAGTTGTTAATTTGGTCTTGAGTTAGAGCTTTTCCAAGTTCTAATCCAAGTGTGGCAGATATTTCTGCTGCGTTATCAATAAGAGCTTGGATATCTTCAGCACTAACATTTCCAGTGTAACCAAGTCCTTTTTGAATTATGTCCTTAAGTAATAAATAATCATAATATGCATCTCCTAAAACAGCAGATGTTTTATTTTTATCATATCCTAATTGTTCAAAGAAATAATCTGAACCAAAGAATTTATCTGGGTCAATAAAATCAATATTAGTTTCATAAATAGGTTTTCCAGGTTGTGGCTCTCCCTCTACAGGTTTAAATATACCATTCTCACCTTTTGGTATATCTATAAAGATTATAGGGTTTACAGTTCCTGATACAGCTATTGCCCCTGCTAAGTTTCCTGTTTCTGCAGTTATAGTCACTCCATCTATAGTTATACTTCCAGTTGCTAATTCTACATCATGAGGATATTTTACTCCTCCAATCTCTTTAATACTATTAATATCTGAAATATCAACATCTAGATTAGAGCCAACTCCTTCTATAGAGTTATCTCCAATATTGACATTTACATTTTTATTTCCTCCACTTTCTCCACCATTATTTACTAAACTTCCATTAGTGTGAGTAAAGTTTCCACCTGCTATTATTTGCGCATTTCCATTAGCTGCATAATATTTGAAGCTACCGTCAAAATTCCATTTATCTTGAGAAATAGGTTTATCTTTACCTTTCCAGTCGCTACCAAGAACACTTGAAAGTACTTTGTCAAGTAAAGGATTATCTACTAAAGCTAATGCCTTATAATAAGCTTCTCTACCTCTTCCAAAATATCCTTTAGTCAGTGCATCATATAGACTTCCTTCAAAAGATACTCCAGAGTTTCCGTGAGCATTAGTTATATAAAGCTTAGTTTGCCAAGAAAGTCTAACTTGTATAAGTTTCAATAGATCAACTACATTTAAATTTTGGTATGCAGTTTCATTGAGAATATCTCCCTTGATTGTCATATCTTTTCCAGCTAATATAGTTCCAGAATAGTTATTAACCTTAGCTTTATCCGAAGAGAATCCAGAGATATTTAAGTTTCCTTCTGCTTCTATAGTTGCTTTATCAGTAACTACACTTTTATTTTCAATAACTGGTATCCAAATCTCTGTAGAATCAAGATGGTAGTTAAAAGTATCATCCCATCTAACTGTTTGTTTAGAACTTTCAGTATCTACAATTTCATATTTAACATCAACTCTACTTTTATTTGTTAAGTTATCAGCTTTTATATCTAAATTACCACCAGCAGCAATAGTTCCAGCATCATTTGTAATAGACTTAGCACTTAATTTCATATCATTTTGGCTAACAATATTAGCATTTAAACTATTGTATATCTCTCTCATAGCATTAAGTACAGCATCTTTTCCAGCCCAGATAGTATTTCCTTCTTCGTTAACTATACCATCAGCGCTTAAATTAATGTTGCTATTACTTACTATCATACCTTTATTGATAATATCTTTTTCAGTAGAGATAGATATATCTCCTAAAGCTTGAACTTTTCCTGTTTCAATATCTCCAGTTTTACTCTTAACATCTATCTTACCTTCACTTAGTACTTTTCCATTTAATTTTATATCAGAATTATTTCCTGTAATAGAAATATCACCAGAAGCTTTTACCTCTCCACTTGTTAAGATGACATCTCCAGTATTGTTTATAACTATACTTCCTTTTGATTGAAGTGACCCAGTATTAAAGAAACTTCCTTTAGTACTTATATCTACTCCATTACCAATAATTTCTCCACTGTTAGCAGCACTTCTAGAATCTAAATCGATCTTACCAGCAGCATGAAGTTTTCCACTATTTCCAAAATCACCAGTCTTAGTATTGAGAGAAATATTTCCACCAGCTACTGTACTTCCAGAGTTGTGGAATCCATTACTTGTAATATTTATATCATTTCCAACACTCATATTACCATTAGTTACTTTTTCCGAAATATTAGCTGTTAGATTTCCTTCTGTTACAAGATCTCCATTTTTATTATTTAAGTTTTTACCAGCAAGAGAAATATCATTTTTAGCTTCAATATTTCCACTATTATCTATATCTCCAGATACATTTATATCTAATTTAGAACCAGTAGCTATCTTTCCTGTATTATCAAATGAACTACCACCAATTTCTATCTCTCCAGAAGCATTAATATTTCCTGAATTTGCAAAACTCTCTCCATTATTTCTATTTTCACTATTTATCTTAATTGTTTCTCCAACTAATAGTTCTCCACTATTATTAACTCCTCCATTTATATTTAAGGATTTTCCTACAGATGCTGTAGCTCCTGATTTATTTGAGAAGTCTCCTGTCAGATTTAAGCCTCCTCCAGTTTCTAATTTACCAGAGTTTTCTAACTTAGATGAAGTAACATCTACATTACCTCCAACACTTAAATTG
Source organism: Fusobacterium necrogenes (assembly GCF_900450765.1). Lineage (NCBI taxonomy): Bacteria > Fusobacteriati > Fusobacteriota > Fusobacteriia > Fusobacteriales > Fusobacteriaceae > Fusobacterium > Fusobacterium necrogenes. The sequence goes on from NZ_UGGU01000003.1 coordinate 1,084,579, forward strand.
TATGAATTAAAATCTCCAGATATATTTGCGCTTAAGTTCTCCTTAATTGTTAAATCTTTTGAACTAAAACTCTTACCCTTAACATCTAAGTTCTTTCCTACTGACATTACTCCATTATTTTTTATTGAATCTTCTGATTTTAAACTTACATCACCTTTAGTTATTACTATTCCATTATTTTCTAAAGTTGTTTTAGTTGTTATTGCTAAAGTTTCTCCTTCTATCACACCTAAATCAGAAAAAGCTGCTATCTTAGCTTTTAGTTCTGCTAATTCTTCTGCACTTAAATTTTCTGAATTTAGATTTTGTAATAACTCTAAATACTCTTTTATTCTTTCTTCATTTCCATTAGAAACAAAACTATCACCACTGATTATAATTTTCTTCCCAGCAGTTATTCTTTGAGTATTCACTATTTTTCCAAGAGCTTCAATTAAAAGATTATCTCCAGCTTGTAATACCCCTGAATTAATAACGCTACCAGTTTCTAGAGTAAGATCTTTTTGTGAAGTAACAACTCCTTTATTTTTAAAAGATTCTTTTGTAGTTATTTTAACATTATCTCCAGATAATACCCCAAGCATTCCTGTTTTAGATAAGATATCTTTTAAATTATTTAATTTATTTTTAACCTCTTCTAATCCACTTAAAGTAGCTTTTAATTCTGCAAGTTGCGCTGGATCTTTTTCAGCTGCTATTTTCTTATTTAACTCTGATATAGAATTTTCTACTTTTGTTAATTCCACCTCAGAATATTGATATAGAGCTCCTAAATATTTCTCTATCTCTTCTGAGCTTCCAGCATTGAAAAGCTCTTTAACATTTATAACTAAATCTTTTACAGCTGTTATATGTCCTGCATTTAAAAATTTACCTTGTACAGCTTGAATTAATATAGAGTCTGCACCTAGTTTTCCTGTATTTGTTAGATTATTTGCGCTTATTAACTTAAGATCTTTTGTAGCTAATATCTCTCCATTATTAACTAGTTCTCCAACAGTAGTAGTTAAAATAATATTTCCATCACTAGCAATAACTTTTCCATTTAAAGCATTTATAAGTTCTTGAGCAGTGATAGTTATATCTTTTGCTGATATATTTCCATAGTTTTCAAATTTTCCTTTTAAAACTTCAATTTTTAATTTTCCATTAGGATCTACTACTTCATTTAGCTCTTTTTTATTTTCTCTAATCTCTCCTTTGTTAACAAAAGAAGAATTAGCTATTAACTCAAGATCGCTTCCTTTTAATAAAGCATTCTTTTCATTTAATAAGCTTTCAGCAGTAATAGTTAATTTCCCATCTGCAGAAATAATTCCTTTATTTACTAATTCTTTAGTAAATATTTTTACATCTTTACCTATTATTCCTGTACTTACCCATGTAATCTCTTCTGAAGAATAAACCCTTCCACTTTCAATATCTTTTACTTGAAGTGATCCATCACTATTTGATACTATTACTAACTTATTAGAATCAACTCCTGATACTGTAGGAATTAGTACTCCTTGTACATCTAACTTCTCTGAAAGCTTTAAAGTTATAGAATTTTTACTTATCAATCTAGCAGAAGTCTTATCTTGTAGAGTTAATCCTTTAGCAGAAATAACTATATTTCCTCCAGTAGATTGAACAGCTGATCTTATAGTTCCATTTCCTTCTAATTCAAAAGTAATATCATTCCCTGCTGAAATAGAATTAATTTGATCTTTTCCAGCAACTTTTATGATTCCACCTTTTGTTTCTAGATCTTTTCCTTTGAGTTTTATATTTTTCTTAGCATTCAATGTAGCTATTGATATTTTCCCATCAGCTTCAATCAATATATCCTCTTCACTAAATACAACACCGTCATGTTTTACTCCAAGTCCTTGTCCAGTACTAATAAGTCTGATATTTCTTCCATACATTGCTCCTAACTCTGTTGCATATATACCATACTTGTCTTCTTTACTTTCAGTTGAAGATTTAACGTATGGTTTTGAAAGATCATTAGAGTCAAAACCTATTTTATTTTGTCCTGCTATTAATGTTATATCAGGTCTTGCTTCTCCTTCTATAGGAGATATTTCATTATATATTTGGATAGTTTTTGCTAAAACATTAAAGTAGCTACCACTAGTTCCAACTCCATTTAAAAGAATATTTCCTTTTTGCACATCAAAATTGATGCCGCTATTGTCTTTTGATATGGCACCTGTAGTTAATGTTACTCCATTAGTATTAATAAAAGTAGCTCCATTAACATTTATTCCATTTTCATTAGCAAGTATGAAATCAGCTTTCTTACCAAAAATCTCTACTGAACCATTAATATTTGAAATATTATTTCCAGTTACTTCATTTAAAATAGTTTTTGCATTACTAGTTAAATTAGGGTTTTTAGTAACATATCCACCTATTTGTGAAGTTCCATGTTCAGTACTATTATTAAAAATAATACCATTTCCTGCTCCTACGCTCAGATCAGTAAATTTGTTATGAGAAATTCCACTAGCATCAGGATTTACAATATTAACAACATCTGTCTTATTAGCAGAAGTGTTAAGCGAAGGGCCTCCATTATCCGGTTTAATAATGTTGGCTTCTTTAGTTCTAACTCTCAGGTCTCTAGCTAATGCTAATTCTTCCATTAACCCAAGACCTCCAGTTATAAGGAAAGTTACAATTAGTGCAACACTAACGCTTCTTTTTCTCTTAAGATAACGTTTTAATATCTTTTCTGATAAATTAAACTCTCTCATCTACACCACCTTTTTTTATTTACTAAATTTATTATAAAAAATTTATTCCATTACTATTTTCTTATATAATATTACAAAGATAAGGCGATCACTCTTCTTTTTCTACGAACGAGCAATCACCTTATGCGGAGGAAGAATACATTATTAAGTATATTTGGTATAGATTCATTATATACTATTTTAATGTATTTTTTTTCCTATTTCAGATTTTTTTTAAAAAATTTTATTTCTATCTCTCAAAAACAATATATATATTAGGAATAATGCCTATATTCTTAAATTAAACTTTATGATGTAATTTTTATTTTTTTATAAAAATTATGAAAAATATTGTCGAAATTATAATTCTAGTCCTAAAATATTCCTGTAATTTTATTTCTTCTAACCTAATATTTATATCAAGTTTGAATAAATATATTCTAACAATAAATTTATACTTCCTAACTACAAATTGTAAAAATAAAAAAAGTACCTGTATAAAACAGGTACTTAAACTTATTAAATATTTCTAACTAGGATAAAATTAGAATGTAGTTGTGAATCCTACAGTAGCAGTTGGTTGCCATCTCCAATCTTGAGCAGAGTTAGAACCAGTTATCATATAGTTTCTATATTCAGCACCAGCTAAAGCGTAAACATTTACAAATTCTGTTGCTTTATAGCTAGCTCTTATAGCTGGATAAGCATATAGTGAATATGTGCTGCTGCTGCTTACTGGATCTATTCCATTTCCTTGAGTTAAGATTTTTTGTTGAGACCATTTGTATCCATCTACTCCACCTTCAAATACGAAATCAATTCCAAAGTTTCCATTTGTATAAAGGTTAGTAGTATTATATAAATAGAACTCTACATATGCATCAAAGTTATCTTTGTGACTTCTAGTAGGATTTAAGTTATCTAATTTTTCAGCTCTCTTTCCATAGAAGTTTTGAGTTAAATATAAGTTAAACTCAGCTGAGAATCCTGCTGGTAATGTGAAGATTGATGCTACATCTAATCCTACAAGATTAGCATAATCTGAATTATTTGTATCAGCCCATACATATCCAACTTTTGGAGCTATTTCAAATATATTAGTTTTTACATAATCATTATTGAATAAATAATCAGCAAAATCAAATCTAGCTGAATACTCTACATCTTGACTTCCAGGAGTATTTTGATAATGTACTCTTGAATTTAAGTTAATTTTAGTTCCTCCTACTGGTCCATGATTGTACCAATATCTTAATCTTGTTTCAGTTCCATCTACAAGATTTTTATCATCTAAAGAGTTATAATCTCTAATTCTTGCTTCAAAAGCTTGATTTTCACTCATATTAATTTTTGTTGTTAATTGAGTTCTTGAAGACTTATCATTTTTGTTCCAATAATTATTTTTGTCTTCAGTTTTGTCATAGTATCTGTATTGTAAATCTATTGACCCGTTAGGTCTGAATCCTTCTTCCTTATCTCTGTATACAATTACTTCTTTCTCTACTATTTGAACTGGAGCCTCCTCTACAACTACTGGAGCTGGCACAACTTCTTTAGCTGAAGCAGCTGCAGTTACAACTAATAAAGAACCTAATAAAAGTGCTAATTTTTTCATAATTACCTCTCCTTTTTCATAAATTTTCTCAAACCAGATATATAAAAATATAACTGGCATTTTCCCACTGATATAACTATACCTTATTTTCTTCCATTTGTAAATACTTTTTTTATTTTGTTACTCATCAGGCACTTATTTTTTTTAACCATACCAGCAAGAAAGCCTTCAATTTCCTGATTTCAAAGTATTTTTTCAGATTTTATTTTATTTTTTACTTTTTTTAAAAATTTTATTCAATACTATAATTTTATTTCTCGTTTTGAAATCAAAATAGGAGTCAACCTAAAATTATTTAGGCAACTCCTATACTAAACTTTTAATTAAAACTTATAGCTCCATCCAAGCTCAACATCTCCCCAATATTTTTCTGATTTAGTATCAGCTTCTCCACCTACAGCTTCATAGTGTGATACTTGATATCCATAATTAAGGAAAAGTGATAAACTTTCACTTACAGCATAATTACTTCTCAAATATAATCTATGTCTTCTAAAATCTTTAAACTCTTTATGTGGAGTTCTTGTTTTATAATCAATATCTTCATTTAATGATAGTCTATATTCAGTAGTAAAAGAAATTTTTTCTCCTGTATATATTGGAGCGTAGAATCTCAATTGATTAGATATATAATTTTCTACTTGATCATTTTTTAAAGTTCCAGTAGTTTCTATTCCTTCAACATACCAAGCAATTTTGTAATCTCCAAATTTTACTCCAATTGGGAATATTTCATATCTGAAGGCATCTGTTCCTCTTCCTTGTAAAGATTCATACCAAACATCATAATCACCATAGACATTTCCATAATTCCATCCAACTAATAAATGATATCTATCATAATCTTGTTGAAATCTTGTTTTAGCTCCTAAATAATAGCTATCATAATTTTTTACTGCTGACATCTCTAATCTTGAATTTGTATTTTGTACTCCATCCTTTGAGTCAAGTGTCCACATTTTTCCACCAATTATAGTAAAAGTCCAATCTCCATAAGTCATACCTAAATTATTAAATAACCAAGTATCTCCGATATCTCCTTGAGTTTTTCCTGAAGTATTTTCTATCTCAATTGTTTGACCAAAATTTGTTACTTTTAGTCCTTCTGCTGCAGCCCCTATTGAAACAATTCCCATTGCTGCTAGTAATAATGCTATTTTTTTCATAATTTTATCCTCCCAAATTTCCTCTGAAATATCTTTTATGAAGATTTTATGTCTCCCATCATCTTTTCTTCACAAGTCCATCATAAACTATTTTTTTTAAAAAATCAAGTACTTTTTTGTTTTTATCATTTTTTATTTTTTTATAATTGTACTTTTTTCAAAAATATTGTTGACTTATGAAATTAAATGTTATATGATAATATTAAATTATTTTGTGTTCACGAGTACATAATTTCAATTTTATCTGGAGGATACTATTATGAAAAAAGTTTTATTTGCTGCTATTTTATCATCTTTGATTTTAGCAGGATGCTCATCTGCGAGTATTGTTAATAACCCTAATGTAGATAAAAAAATTACTTGGGAAGTATCAGGAGAATTACCTGCTCAAAAAGGATATGAAAAAAATATTGGAACTGCAGGAGTTCTTTATGGTTCTATTGGTGGAAAATATATTATTGTCGGTGGAGGAGCAAACTTTCCAGTAAAATCTGTTCTTGAAGGAGGACCAAAGTTTCTATATTCTGATATCTATGTATTAAGTGAAAAAAATGGTGAACTTACAGTTGTAGAACATAATAACTTCCCACATGAAATAGGATATGGAGCATCTGTAACTACTGATGATGGAATATACTATATAGGTGGAGCTGCTACTGCTGAAAATGATAATGATATTTGGTTTTTAACAATGAAAGATGGAAAACTTGATGCTCAAAAAATAGGAGATTTACCTTTTACATTCCAAAATGGTGGAGCTGTTGAAAAAGATGGCAAATTGTATATACATACTGGAAAACAAGCTGGACAGGCTTCTAATAAATTTTACTCTTATGACTTAACAACTAAAGAGGTAAAAGAATTGGCTCCAGTTCCTGGAGAAACTAGAACTCAATCTGTTTCTCAATTACTAAATGGAGAGCTTTATGTATTTGGTGGAGGAAATTCTAAGGCTTTTGTAGATGGATATAGATACAATTTTGAGACTGACACTTGGACAGAGGTTGCTCCTATTATTATAGATGGTAAGGAAGTATCTGTTTTAGGTGCTAACTCTGTTAAACTAAATGAAAATGAAATGATGGTAATTGGTGGATTTAATAAAGAACTTTGGAATGATGCTAATTACTATTTGGGAAATTTAATGGGAGAAGAATTAGCTAGCTATAAAGCTAGTTATTTCGGAGCTGATCCTTATGAGTTTGGTTGGAACAAAAAGGTATTAATATATAATGCTGAGACTAACACTTGGAAATCTATTGGCGAAGTTCCATTTGATGCTCCTTGTGGAGAAGGTCTTGTTCTTCTTGGAAACAAAGTATTTTCTATAAATGGTGAAATTAAACCTGGAGTTAGAACTAATAAAATATTCACTGGAACAATTATAGCTAAATAATTTATTAAATTTTATTTTAAAAATTTCTTTAATAATATAAGGAAGGGATTGTTATAGTAAGTTTATAACAACCTCTTCCTTTTATAATTTATTGATTTTTTAATACTTTCTAATAAAAATAGAGATAGAATCAATAACTAAGTAATAGACTCTATCTCTAGGGGGGGAGAAATTTTATGTTAATATTATTAGCACTCTTCTCCTGAGCTTATATAGCTGGAGAAGATATATTTCATAAGGAAAATTTATGAAAAAATTATTATTTTTATATTATTTAGACTTTATTAGTTTCAAAAAAGTTTAAATTTTTTTTATTTTTTTAAAACATAAAAATAGCTGTTGAAATTAGGATTTTTCAACAGCATCTTTATTTTATAACACATTATATTTTTTTATCATAGTCTTCATTCTATTTAATGTTCTTGTTTTTCCAATTATGAATAAAACATTGTATAAATCAGCACCTCTAGCCTGTCCTGTAATTACAGCTCTAAGTGGCATATAAACTTTAGCAGGTCCTTCTCCTATTTCTTCTAAAGTTGAATGTAGGATATCTTTAGCTTCTTCTATAGTAAACTCATCTTTTTCCCAAGCCTCAAGTTTTTTTATAAATAATTTGATTGACTCTTTTCCAACAGGATCAAGTATAGACTCATTAAGCTTTTCTACACTTTTTCTTTCTTTTTTATTCATATCTTCAGTTACTACTGGAAGCTCAAATGTATCCTCAAAATAAACTGTAGACTCCTTAGCTATCTCTTTTAATGTTTGAGCAGATTCTCTTAAAATTTCTACTATTTTAACAAGAGCCTTGTATTCTTTTTCTGATACCTCATCTTTCACATAACCTAACTCTTTGAAAAAAGGTATTGCTAATTTTGTCAACTCGTCTATATCTTTCATTCTCATATGTTGATTATTTACCCAACCAAGCTTCACAAGGTCAAATACAGGGCCACCAAGAGAAACTTTATCTATATTAAAATTATCAATAAACTCTTGTAATGAGAATATCTCTTTATTCTCTCCAAATGAGTATCCCATAAGACCTAAAAAATTTATAATTCCCTCTTTTAAATATCCCTCTTCTTTATACCAGTTTAAAGAAACAGGATTTTTTCTTTTAGAAATTTTTGTTCTATCAGCATTTCTAAGTAATGGCATGTGAATGAATTCAGGTTGTTCCCACCCAAAAGCTTTATATAATTGAATATGTTTTGGTGTAGATGCTATCCACTCTTCAGCTCTTATGACATGAGTTATTCCCATCAAGTGATCATCTACAACGTTTGCTAAGTGATAAGTAGGAAAGCCATCAGCTTTTAATAAAACTTGGTCATCTATTTTATTATTTTCAAATACAATATCCCCTCTTAATCTATCATGGATAATAGTATCTCCTTCATAAGGCATCTTAAGTCTTATTACATATGGCTCTCCTGCATCTAATTTAGCTTGAATCTCCTCTGAAGTCAATGAACGACAGTGTCCATCATATCCTGGAGCCTTTCCCATAGCCTTTTGTCTCTCTCTTAATTTATCAAGCCTATCTTGAGTACAAAAACAATAATAAGCCCCTCCTTGTTCTACAAGTTTTTTAGCATAATCTCCATATAGATGAAATCTCTCTGATTGTCTATATGGCCCATACTCTCCACCTACATCTGGACCTTCTGCATAATCTAATCCTAACCAATGAAGTGCATCAAATATCATCTGTTCTGATCCTTCAGTATATCTATTTTGGTCAGTATCCTCTATTCTTAAGATAAAATCTCCTCCATTAGAATTTGCAAATGCTAAATTGAATAGTGCTATATAAGCAGTTCCTACATGAGGATCTCCTGTAGGTGACGGAGCTATTCTAGTTCTTACTTTTTTTTCCATGATTACCTCTCCTATATAAAAATAAATAGTTTTCTCTAAATTTTAACACAATTTTTATTTTTTTTAAAGAATTATTTCAATTTTTTAAAAACATTATAAAACAATTTATCAAGAATTAGTGCACTTCCATTTTATATTATTAAAAATCTTTTTTAAATTACACAATCTTTATAATTTTTTAACAGAATCTATTGCTTTATGGTATAATACTTCTGAGAGCTTCTTCATACTTTTCATTACTTTACATACATAATTAGATAAAACTCTATTTAAAATTGCTTAGTAGGAAAGTATATGATATAATTTTTCAATAAGATAAGTAGATAAATTTTAATTAGAGGTGAAATAATTTTATGTTGATAGGAATAATTGGAGCTATGAATGAAGAAGTTATAGAGTTAAAAACTATAATGACAAGTATAGTAGAGGAAAAATTAGGAGATCTTATTTTTTTTAAAGGGGAACTAAAAGATAAAAAAGTCGTTCTTGTAGAGAGTGGAATAGGAAAAGTAAACGCAGCTATCTGTGCTACACTTATGAAAACTCATTTTAATGTAGATAAACTTTTTTTTACTGGAGTAGCAGGTGGAGTAAATCCAAAAATAAATATAGGTGATATAGTTATAGGAAGTGATTTAGTAGAACATGATTTTGACTGTACAGCTTTTGGTTATGAATTAGGAAAAATTCCAAGAATGTCAGAGTATCAATTTAAAGCTGATGAAGCTCTTAAAAGAATAGCTGTTGAAGTAGCTACTGAAGTTTTTGGAGCTGAAAAAGTTTGGATAGGAAGAATAGTAAGTGGAGATCAATTTGTGGCCTCTCCTGAAAAAATAAAATGGTTAAAAGAAACATTTAATGCCTACTGTACTGAAATGGAAGGAGCAGCAGTAGCACATGTATGTTATCTTTTTGAATTACCTTTTTTAATAATAAGAGCTATATCAGATAAAGCAGATGATGATGCTAAAGTAGATTATCCAGAGTTCGTTAAATTAGCAGCAAAAAATTCCAAAACTATAATAGAGAAAATTTTAGAAAAAATATAGGAGAGTATGATGGAAATAGATAAACTATTAGATGAGTTGTACTCTTACTCTATGCACGGTATAAAACTAGGACTTGAAAATATAAAAACTCTATGTAAAGAGCTAGGGCAACCTCAAAAAAGTTATAAAGTCATACATATAGCTGGAACAAATGGTAAGGGCTCAACATCTACTACATTAGAGAGTATTTTACTAGAAGCTGGATATAAAGTAGGAAAATATACATCTCCACATATTTTAAAATTCAATGAAAGAATAAGAGCCAATGCAAAAGATATAAGTGATGAAGAAATAGTTAGATACTATCAACTCGTTAAAAATATTATAGCTAAAACTGAAATTAAACCAACATTTTTTGAAGTAACAACAGCTATGATGTTTAAATATTTTGCTGATTTAGGATTAGAATATGTAATATTAGAAACAGGTATGGGTGGAAGATTTGATGCTACTAATATATCTCCAGCTGAGATCTGTGTAATTACTAATGTGAGCTTAGATCATACTGAATACCTAGGAGATAGTATCTATAAGATAGCTAAAGAAAAAGCTGGCATTATTAAAGAGTGTAAAAAAGTCATTATAGCTGATAATAATTTAGAGTTTTTAAAAGCTATATCTGAAGAGAATGCTAAAATCATAAATGTTTTGGATAAATATAAAGCTGCTTCACTAAAACTAGATTTTAAAAAATTTATAACAGAAATTAGAATTGAAAATGAAATTTATCATTTCTCACTTTTTGGAGATTACCAATTTAAAAATTTTTTGACAGCCTATGAGGTTGCTCTACAATTAGGGATAGATAAAAAATTCATAAAAAAAGCCTGTCAAAACGTCATATGGCAATGTAGATTCGAAAGATACTCTCAAAGCCCTATGACAATATTAGATGGGGCTCATAACGAAGCTGGAATGAGTGAGCTTTGTAAAACTCTAAAACAAGGATACAAAAATGATGAGATAGTTGTAATAACTTCTATTCTTAAGGATAAAGATATAAAATCTATGCTAGCTCTTCTAAGAGATGTAGCTGATAACATTATATTTACTTCATTAGAAGATAATCCAAGAGGAACTAAAGGTGAGGAAATTATAAAATACTTAGATGATAAAAGAGGTTGTGTTGTAGAAAATAACATAAAAAAAGCCTATATTCTAGCTAAGAGTTATAATAAAAAAGTTATTATAGTTTGTGGTTCTTTTTATACCTTAAGTAAATTTAAAGAGGAAATAGATGATTAAAAAAACTGATGTTATAAAATATTTATTTTACCTTGTCGCATTAAGTATATTTACTTACTACGAATATGATTTATATTTGAAGTATTCCTACCAAAAAAAAATAAGAGATGGAATAAAAAAGGAAAAAACAGATGAAATAAAAAGATCTTTTTTACTTAGAAAAGAGGATTTTTATAAAGATACAGAGTATAAAAAAGAGTTTGAAAAATTAAAATTAAGAGAAGCAAAAGAGAAAAAACTCCTTGAGGAAGGAGGAGAAGAAAAATGAATGGCTTAGATGAAACTAGTAAAACAGTAACTATTCAAGATCTTAAAGAGTATCTTAATTTAGATCTAATAAATGAGGGCAACTTAAATTATCAAATTAAGATACCTAGTATCTATCAAATAGGTTATGAACTAATAGGTTTCTTTGAAGTTGATGAGGAATTAAATAATTACATACATATATATGGTAGAAAAGAAGCTAGATTTCTTTCAACTTTCTCTAAGGAAAAAAGAAAAAAAATATTTGATAAATATTTTCGCCATAATTTTCCAGCTCTCATAGCTACTAATGAGAGTATAATATTCCCAGAAATGGTTGAAAGTGCAAAAAAAAATAATAAAACTCTATTAAAAAGTCATATGAGAACTTCAGCTACCATAAGAGAAGCAAAATTTTTCCTTTCTAAAAGATTAGGTGAGGAAAAGATGATAGATGGCTATGTTTTTTTAGAGGTTATGGGAATAGGTGTTCTCATAACTGGATATGAAGATGCTAAATTAGGTGTTACTATTGAACTTTTAGAAAGAGGTCATAGATTGATTACTGATAACCATCTTGTGATAAAAAGAATAGCTGAAAATGATTTAGAAGGTTATAATAGAATAGATAAAAACATAATAGATAGCCACTTTTTTCTAGATAACAAAAAAGATGGAAGTAAAATAGATGTAACTACTTTATTTGGAATAAAAGCTACAAGAAAAATGAAAAGAGTAGATTTTTTAATCGTTTTAGAAGAATGGAACGAGAAAAAGTTTTATGATAGATTAGGTTTAGATGAGGTCTATGAAGAATTTTTAGGTGGGAAAATTCCTAAGCTTACTATTCCTGTAAGAAAGGGAAGAAATCTAGCAATTATCATTGAAACCGCTGCTTTGAATTATAGATTAAAGATGATGGGAGTAAACTCTGCTGAGTATTTCATGAAGGAATCCCAAAAGCTTATAACAGCTAATGGAAAAAAGCAAGGAGATAAGAGTATGAATAATGGAAAAGTACTTACAGTTAGACAATTAAAAAATAAGTTCAATCTAAAAGTTTTACTAGGAGAAGACAAGCTAGATGACACTCTAATAGAAACAACTAGTATACACAGACCATCTCTTGCCTTAGCTGGATATGTAGATAATTATGAAGATGTAGCTTATAACGGAGTCCAGATCTTTTCTAGAGCTGAATTTAAATACTTAAGCACATTATCAGAGGAAACTAGAATAAAAAATTTAAAAAATTATCTTCAATTTAAATTACCAGTTTTAGTCCTAACAGCTGATGTAGATATTCCAGATTATTTTTATAAGTTAGTAAAAGAAAGAGGTATGATACTTTGTAAAACTTCATCTAAAAAAGCTTCACAAGTAATAGCTAACTTCAATGGCTATCTAGAGACATACTTTACTCCTAGCATTTCAGTACATGGAGTCTTTCTTGAGCTTTATGGTTTTGGTGTCCTACTTACAGGTAAAAGTGGAGTTGGAAAAAGTGAAACAGCTTTGGAACTAATCCATAGAGGTCATAGACTTGTAGCTGATGACTTAGTTAAATTTGTAAAGGACACTGCTGGTGATATACTTGGAACTGCAGCTAATTTACCATATTTTATGGAAATAAGAGGTTTGGGAATAATCGATATAAAAACTTTATATGGTCTAGGAGCTGTAAGAATAAGTAAAAAATTAGATACAGTAATAGAATTAAAAGAACAAGAGAGTGAAAATGATTACCTTACAGCTGTAGATTATCAAAATAGTAATACAGAGATACTTGGAAATAAAATTTCTAAGATGACTCTTTATATATCATCTGGAAGAAATGCTGCTGCAATGGTTGAGATAGCTGTTATGAATCTTATGGCTAGTAGATTAGGACATGATCCAGAAAAACTTTATAAAGAAGGAATTAAAAGAATGACTAAAGAAGAAAGAAAAGTTTTAAGAATAGAGGAGGAAATTTGAATACTTTTTCACAGATAAAAGAGGAAATATTAAATAGAGAGAATATAGTTATAACCTCTCATGTAAGCCCAGATGGTGATGCTATTGGCTCTGGATTAGCACTTACATTAGGGCTTAAAAAATTAGGAAAAAAAGTAAGATTTATTTTACAAGATAAATACCCAGATAATGTATCTTTTTTAAAAGAGAGCAACATTGCAGAGATATATAATCCAGATGAAAAGTATGATTTTGATCTAGCAATATGTGTAGACTCTGCTACTAATGAAAGACTTGGAAAAGCCCAAAAACTACTAGAAAATAGATTTGTAATAAATATAGATCATCATATAAGTAATCCATCATACGGAGATTTAAACCATGTGGAAGAAATATCTTCTACTAGTGAGTTAGTGTATAAATTTTTGAAATTTTGTGATATAGAGTTGGATGTAAATATGGCAGAAGCTTTATACACAGGGCTTATAAATGATACTGGAAATTTTTCTCACAATAATGTTACAGCTAAAACCTTTGAAATGGCTACAGAGTTAAAAGCTTTAGGGGTTGATAATTCAAAGATTGTCAGAGAATTCTTTAACACAAGAACTATGGCAGCTGTGAAATTACTAGGAAAGGCTATGTTTGATATGAAATATGAACCAGATAAAAAATTGGTTTACTATTTCATGTCTAGGGCTGAGCTAGATAAATACAATGGTAGAAAAGAGGATACAGAGGGGATTGTAGAAAAGTTAATATCTTTTAAAGATGCTGAAGTTTCACTTTTTTTGAGAGAAGATAAACTTGGAGTAATAAAAGGAAGTCTAAGAAGTAAACACAATATAGATGTAAATGCAATAGCTTCACTTTTTAATGGTGGTGGACATCGTAAAGCAGCTGGCTTCACAACTGAGCTCTCAGCTGATGAGATAGTAGATATAATATTAAAAAAATTGTAGGTGATAGTATGAAAAAATATATTGGAATTTTTTTTACAGCTTTACTGCTGGTAGGATGTAGTAACACTGAGATAAGAAGTACAATAAAAAAAGAGGATAATATCTCTAGTCTAAGAGAGTATAATACCTATAAGGGTAGTTTAGCTCCAAAAAGAAGAGTTATAATTGGTAAAGTAAAAAATTATTCTAGATTTGGGACTCAAAGAACTGATAGTATAACTAAAGACATACTTATTTCAGAATTTTCTAACTCTGGAAGATTTAATGTATTAGAAAGGGAAGATTTAGATTCTGTGATGGAAGAACTAGCTTTTTCTAACTCACTTGGAGAAAAATCAATACTATCTAAACAAAAGTTTTTAGATACTGATTTTGTTGTTGTAGGTAGTGTAACTAAATATGACTTAAACACTACTGGAAGTAAGTCATTATTTTCTAAAAGCAAAGAGCAAAGAGCTGAAGCTGTTATTGAACTAAAGGTTATAGATGTACTAAATGGAAAAGTTTGGACAGAAACTGGAGAGGGAAGTGCTAGTGTAAAATTTGAAACTGTATTAGGAGCTGGAACATATGGTTCTTATGGAAGTTTAGAAAAAGAGGCTTTTAGAGCTGCCGTAATTCAAGGAGTTGAAAAAATAGTGAAAAAACTTGATTCTATACCTTGGACTGCTGCTGTAATTCAAAAAGATAGGAATAAGATAATTATTAACTCTGGTTTGAACAATAATCTTCAGTTAGGGACTCAAGTAAATGTTTACAAGCAAGGAAAAGCAATTGAGTATAGAGGGGAAGTTTTAGGTTATGAAGAAAGTCTTGTAGGAACAGCTACAGTTGATTCATACATAGGAAATGATGCTGCATCACTAATATATAATGGCGGAGATTTTTCATTACCAGCTATAGTAAAAATGAAATAATATAAAATATAAAGGAGAAGAATATGGAAAAAGATTTTGATATTGTATTTGTAAAACCTAAAAAATATGAAGAATGTAAAAAATGTATAGAATATATAAAAAAAGATAAGATAGTTCATATAAATCTTATGGAGCTCGATGCTAAAGAATCTCAAAGAATTTTAGATTATATCTCAGGAGCTGTATACATAAAAGAAGGGGAAATAGTAAATCCAGGTGAAAGCATTTTCTGTACAATTCCTAAAAATAAAAGTCATCTATTTGAATATAAAATGATACAAGAGAGTTATGATGAAGTGGAAGAGATTATTCCTATATATAAAAAATAGTAAGGCAATGGGCTGTTGTAAGTAAAAACTTGCAATGGCCTCACTTTTCGTTAGAGAAAGATAAATAAACTTATTTGGAGGAAATATGTTACAAGAATTTTTAAGTAATGTTGATTTAGGAACTTTTATATTTTTAGGAATAGCCTGTTTTATAGCTGCTTTTATAGATGCAGTAGCAGGTGGAGGAGGTCTTATTACTGTTCCTGCTTATCTAGCTTCTGGAATTCCAGCCCATGTTGCTCTAGGAACTAATAAAATCTCTTCTAGTATAGGAACAATAGCTAGCTCCTTAAAATTTGCAACCTCTGGAAAAGTAAACTGGGAGTTGTCAAAAAAAATAATTCCGTTCTCTTTCATTGGTGCCTTATTAGGAGTAAAAACTGTCGTTTTAATAGATTCTAAATATCTCTATCCAATAGCAATAGTATTATTATTAGTCGTTCTTATTTACACAATGATAAATAAAAAAATGGGAGAAGAAAACGATTTTATTGGACTCAATGATAGCAATATAAACGCTGGCCGAACTATGGGAGCTGTGATGGGATTTTATGACGGTTTTTTTGGTCCTGGTACTGGATCATTCCTAATTTTTGCTCTTATTAAAATTTTTAAGTTAGATTTTACTAATGCTAGTGGAAATGCTAAAATTTTAAATCTTACAAGTAATTTAGCTAGTATGTTTTTGTTCATTTTTCTTGGAAAGGTAAATTTTTTTTATTCCGTTCCAATAGGAATAATTATGATATTTGGAGCTACATTGGGAGCTAAGACAGCTGTTACAAAGGGAACTAAATTTATAAAACCAATGTTTTTAATTGTAACTTCAATAGTCTTAGTAAAAATGATAGCTGAATCTATCTTTGGAATAGATGTGGGTGGATTGATAAAAGAGTTTTTCTTAACTATTCTTTGGGTAAAATAAAAATTTATCTAAATAGTGAGGAAAACTAAGAGTTGCTTCAGACTACAAGAAATTGATTAACTAGAGCTTGTTGGATTAAAAACGCAAAACTCACTTCGTTCAAACAGTTGCGTTTTTTAGTATCCAATTTCGCTAAGTTAATCTAATTTCTTTCCGTAATTTCCACAACTCTTGAAGTTTTCCTCTTTTATTTTTTCAGCTAACTTTTATAAAAATTGAAATATTGATTATGCAACTATAAGTTCATTATTAAATTTAAGTAAGTATATTTTCGCAAATCCATAAGTTACACTCTTTAAATTAGTGAATTGGTAAAAAAATAAAAGGGACTGTTGTAAATTCTTAAGTTATTTTAATAAGATAAATTTTTATTTATCAAAAATCAGTTTTTCAATTAAATAAGCCATTCCACCCTCATCATTGGATTTAGATATGAAAGAGCAAACTTTTTTGATATCCTCATTGGCATTTTCAACACAAGCAGCTAGTCCAGCAGCTTTTAACATAGGTAAGTCATTATATGAATCCCCCACAGCTATACTCTCTTCTATTTTCATACCAAGAGTTTCTACTAAGTTCTTTAGTGCAACTCCTTTATCCACTCCAAGCTTTGTAATCTCCAAGAAAAAAGGTTTAGAAATAGCTATACTATATTTATCTCCATACTTTTCTTTTAATCTTTTCTTTACCTCTTTTAAATAACTCGGTTCTTCTAGAAGCATACATTTTACAGCTGGTCTATCAACAGTTTCTTTAAAACTTTTAACAACTTTATGTGGCATCTTTGTTAAGTTTACCTCTACATCTATATACTCACTTTCAGTTTCAGAAACAATCTCATTATCTAAATATGTAAGAATGTGACAATTATTTTCTTTTGCAAAATCATAAATTAGGTGTAGATCATCTTTTGTAAGACTAGCTTCAAAAATATTTTTTCCATTTCTACACTCTGTGATTATCGACCCATTAAATGACAAAATAAAGCTTTCATACTTTTCAAGCTCTAACTCTTTAGCCAAATCATACATTGCAAAAGTAGGTCTGCCAGAAGCTAATACAAATTTCACTCCTACTTCTTGAGCCTTTAATATAGCCTCTTTGTCTATATGAGATATTTTTTTCTCAGAATTTAAAAGAGTATCATCTAAATCTGTAAAAATAATTTTATAAGACAAAATATCACCTCAAATTTTTCTTTCAATTATATCATATTAATAATTTTTTTTCTATTTGAAGAACGAAGAATAAATGGTATAATATAGAGTAAAGTCTACAAAACTAACTAAATAAAGTGGAGGGGTAATATGTTATTTGAAGAACTTTTAGCAACAGCTAGGGAACAAAGAGCATCAGATATACACTTAGTATATGGGGAATTACCGACCTTTAGAGTAAATGGAAAACTTCTTAAAATAGGAAATGAAATTGTATGTAAAAGATTTTTATCTCTTATAGTAGATTTAATCCTAACTGAAAGAGAAAGAAATATCTTTTATCAAGAAAGAGAATTAGATTGTAGTTTTGAAGATACGAAGGGCTTTAGATACAGGGGAAATTTCCACTGGGAAAGGACAAATATAGCAGTATCTATTAGACTTATAGAAGATATGAGTAAAACAATGGAAGAATTAGGCCTACCTGAAGTATTAAAACAATTAATTAAATATAAAAAAGGACTCATACTAATAACAGGTCCTAGTGGGAGTGGTAAAAGTACAACCTTAGCTTCTATGATAGAAGAATTAAATAACACTAAAACTCTCAATATTATAACATTGGAGGATCCTATTGAATATCTTTTTAAAAGTAAGAAATCACTTATAAGGCAAAGAGAAATAGGAAAAGATACCCATTCTTTTGCTCAAGGATTAAAAAGTGTACTAAGACAAGATCCAGATGTAATAATGGTAGGAGAACTAAGAGATAGAGAGAGTATCTCAGCTGCTCTTACAGCAAGTGAAACAGGACATTTGGTCCTTGCTACTTTGCATACCAATAGTGCAAGTGAAAGTATATGCAGAATAACTGATGTTTTCCCAGCTGAAGAACAAAATGAAATAAGAGTTCAGCTAGCTTCTACACTAAAAGGAGTAATAAGTCAAAAGCTCTTGACTACAAAAGATGGAAAAAGAAGAGGAGCTTATGAAGTTCTCATATCTATACCTGCAGTTTCAAATCTAATTCTAAGTAACAAACTTAATCAAATAGATAGTGTAATAGAAAGTAACAAAAAAATAGGAATGGTTTTAATGAGAAACTATTTGGAAGAGCTATATTCTAAGGGAATAATTTCAGAACAGGAATATAGAGATAATTTAAAATAATGGAGGAGAATGTGATAATAAATTCAAATTTTCAAATAAATCATAGAAGCATAGAAGAGTTTGCAAGAGTTATGGTACCAGAAGCTTTAGATAAAAATTTGAATATCATAGTAGAAAATAAAGCTGAAAATATAGTAATTAAATTGCAGATAGATGAAAAACTTGAATCTTTTAGCTATCCAAATCAAAATGGAAAATTTGAGGATCAAGAGATAACAATGGTTAAAATATTGCTACTGAAATTTTATAATAAAAACTATTCCTGGGGAGGTCTTATGGGAGTAAGGCCGACTAAGGTTGTAAGAAGATTTTTATCTCTAGGTTATTCATACAATGATATATATAAGATCATGCAGGAATTTCTATTAGTAAGCAAGGAAAAGGTAGATTTGCTTATCAAAGTAGTAAAAAAAGAGTTAGAATTCTTAGACAGAAAGCATATCAACCTTTACATAGGAATCCCCTTTTGTCCAACAAAGTGTAAATATTGCTCTTTTGCTTCATATGAAATAGGAGGCGGAGTAGGAAAATACTATAAAGATTTCGTAAAGACTCTATTAGAAGAGATAAAAATTACTGGAGAATTTTTAAAAAATGAAAATTTTAAAGTCTCTTCCATATATATTGGAGGAGGGACACCAAGTATACTTACTGAAAAAGATTTAGAAAATATCTTGAACTCTGTAGTTGAGTATATAGATATGAGTGATGTAAGAGAATTTACATTTGAGGCTGGTAGAGAAGATACTCTAACTGATAAAAAATTAGAAATAGCAAAAAAATATGGTGTAGATAGAATAAGTTTAAATCCTCAAACCTTTAAAGAAGAAACTCTTAGAAAGGTAAATAGAAAGTTTGATAGAGAGAATTTTGAAAAATATTTTATAAAAGCTAAAAAATTGGGATTTATTGTAAATATGGATATTATTGTAGGACTTCCTGATGAAACTACAGAAGATGTACTAGCTACATTAAATGAGTTAGAAAAGTTTGATATAGAAAACTTAACTATACACACTCTAGCTTTTAAGAGAGCTTCTAATTTATTTAAGGAGAATCAAGAAAGAGTGGAGTTGAACGGAAAACTCATTACAGCTGCTATAAAAAAACTTGTAAAGAAAAAAAATATCCATCCTTATTATTTATATAGACAAAAAAATATTATGGAGTGGGGAGAAAATATTGGCTATTCAAAACTTGGTTGTGAATCAGTTTTTAACATAGAGATGATAGAGGAAAATCAACCTACTATGGGATTAGGTGGTGGAGCTATCACTAAAATTGTAATACCTGAAAATGAGTATAGAGATTATATCGAAAGATATGTTAATCCTAAAGATCCCGCTTTATATATTAAAGAGATGCGTGAAAGAATGGAAGCTAAAAAAAATTTATTTTTAAAGTTAAAAAAATAAGGGGAGCTCTATGAAAAAATTTTTAAATATTTTATTTGCCATTTTTTTAAATTTTGGAATAGCTTGTGGAAATTCTTTTGAAAATAATGAGAGTTTTGATATAATAATGAGTGATAATGTTTTAGACGAAAATAGTAAGTACTTAGATATAAATACTGCCTCTAAAGAGGAGATGTCTAACTTTGGAGTAACAACAAGGTTAGCAGGACTCATTGTAGAGTATAGAGAACAGACAGGGGGATTTAAAAATCTCAATGAATTAAAAAGAATAAAAGGAATAGGACAAGCTACCTTTGATAAACTAAGAAAAAAACTTATGATAAAGAGCAAGATAGAAAAAAAACCTCTATATATAAATGAAGCTAATGATGTACTTTTAGGATACTATGGCTTTGATAAAAAAGAGATAAAAAATATTAGAAAATATCTAAATAAAAATTCTAGAATTAATAGTAATTTAGACTTAATGAAAGTATTAAGTGAAAAAAATTATAGAAAATATAAATCAATTGTTAGATATGATAAATTTTAGAAAGAGAGTGATACAAAAATGGGAAAACTAATACGAGGAGTCAGCAAAAATGCTAGATTTTTTGTTGTAGATACAACAGATATAGTTCAAAAAGCACAAGATATTCATAAATGTAGCCCAACAGCTATTGACGCCTTTGGAAGATTGCTTACAGCTGGAGTAATAATGGGAAGTACACTAAAAGGAAATGATGTACTAACTCTTAGAACAGATACAAATGGATTGTTAAATAATATGGTAGTAACTGCTGATACTAATGGAGTAAAAGGGTATCTATCAAATCCAAGTGCTGATGTACCTTTAAAAGATAATGGGAAATCAGATGTAGGAGGATTAGTTGGAAAAGGTATCCTTAAAGTGATCAAAGATATGGGATTAAAAGAACCATATGTAGGATTATCAGAGATGAATTCTGGAGAGATAGCTCAAGATTTAGCTTATTATTTTTATAACTCTGAGCAAACTCCAACTGTAATAGCATTGGGAGTAAAGTTAAAAGATGAAAATACAGTAGAATATGCTGGTGGATATATGATACAACTTCTTCCAGGAGTAGAAGATGAGTTTATAACAGCTTTAGAGCAAAAAATAGAAGCTATTAGACCTATGACAGAACTTATGGCTGGTGGAATGGATATAAAGAGAATAGCAAAGCTTTTATATGAGGATATGAGCGATGAAACTTATGAAAAATTAGTAGAACCATATGAAATATTAGAAGAAAAAGATGTAAAATATAGCTGTAATTGCTCAAGTGATAAATTTTATAGAGGACTTATAACTTTAGGAAAAGAACAATTAAAGGATATATTTAGCAAAGAGAAAGAGTTAGAAGCAGAGTGCCACTTCTGTGGAAAAAAATATAAATTTAAAGAGGAAGATTTTGCTGAAATTTTAAAATAATTATTTAATATTATTTATTGGAGAGAAAAAGGATGAAATTTAACTATATAGATGTAGAGAATTGGAAGAGAAAATCTCACTATAAACATTATTTAGATGATATTCCTTGTACTTATAGTATGACAACTAAATTAGATGTTACTAAGATAGTGACAGAGCAAAAAAAGATATATCCAACAATGCTTTACCATATAACAAAAATAGTAAATAGGTACGAAGAGTTTAGAATCGCATTAGATAGCGAAGGAAGAGTGGGATATTTTGATGAGATGTTGCCTTGCTATACAGTTTTTCATAAAGAGAGTGAAACTTTTTCAAATATTTGGACTGAATACTCTGAAGATTATGAGATGTTTTGTAAAAATTATAGAGAGGATATTGAAAAGTATGGGAAAAATTTGGAGATGGAAGGGAAACCAAATACTCCTATAAATAGTTTTCCTATTTCAATGATACCTTGGGAAAGTTTTGAAGGATTTAATCTCAATCTACAAAAAGGGTATGGATATTTACTTCCAATTTTTACTCTTGGAAAATATTATAGAGATGGAGAAAAATATTTAATGCCAATAGCTATACAGGTACATCATTCTGTTTGTGATGGATTTCATCTTTGTAGATTTTTAGATAGTTTAAGAAAATCATTAGGAGAGTAGTATGAAGTTGATAGATTCACATGCTCACTTAGACAATGAACAATTTGATGAGGATAGAGCAGAGGTTTTAGAGAGAATAAAAAAGAATTTAGAGTTTGCTGTAAATATTGGATATGATATAGAGAGTAGTAGAAGAAGTGTAAAATATGCTAATGAACATGATTTTATCTATGCAGTAGTTGGAGTACATCCTATTGATATAGAGGGGTATTCTGATGAGGTAGAAAAAGAGTTAGAAGAGTTGGCTCGTGATAAAAAAGTTCTAGCAATAGGAGAGATAGGACTAGATTATCACTGGATGACTCAACCTAAAGAGGTACAACAAAAGTTTTTTAGAAGACAGATGGAATTAGCTAGACGTGTAGGAAAACCTGTTGTAATACACTCTAGAGATGCTATGGAAGATACTTTAACTATTTTAAAAGAGTTTCCAGATGTGGGAGGAATATTCCACTGTTATCCCGGTTCGGTAGAATCTGCTAAAGAGGTAATAGATAGATATTATCTTGGAATAGGTGGAGTACTTACTTTTAAAAATGCTAAAACTTTAGTTAAAGTTGTAGAAAATATTTCACTAGATAAATTGATATTAGAAACTGATTGTCCATATATGGCTCCTACTCCTCATAGAGGAAAGAGAAATGAGCCTATGTATGTTCAATATGTAGCTGAAAAAATTGCACAGATAAAGGGAATTTCTGTAGAAGAGGTAGCTAAAGCTACTAATGAAAATACTAAAAAAGCTTATAAAATGGTATAAGGGGAAAAAATGATAATTTGTCCTGTTTGTAAAAAAGATTTAATTAGAAATGAAAAAACTTATGGATGTAAAAATAATCATTCTTTTGATATGGGAAAACAAGGTTATCTAAATTTATTACTTTCTAATCAGAAACACAGCAAGACTCCTGGGGATGATAAGGAGATGATACTTAGTAGAAAGAGATTTTTAGAAAAGGATTACTATAAAATAATATCTGATAGAGTAAACTCTCTTATCCTTGAAAATCTAGGAGATAAAAAAAGTGTGAATATTTTAGATATTGGTTGTGGTGAAGGATATTATACAGGGAACATTAAAAAATTTTTAGAAAATCTAGGAGTAG
Organism: Fusobacterium necrogenes; assembly: GCF_900450765.1. Classification (NCBI taxonomy): domain Bacteria; kingdom Fusobacteriati; phylum Fusobacteriota; class Fusobacteriia; order Fusobacteriales; family Fusobacteriaceae; genus Fusobacterium; species Fusobacterium necrogenes. Next base: position 1,107,934 of record NZ_UGGU01000003.1, read on the forward strand.
AGAGTAATATAATAGGGATAGATATCTCTAAGGAAGCTATTATAAGTGCAGCTAAAACATATAAAAATATAGATTGGTTAGTGGCTAGTGCTATGAATATTCCATTAGCTAATGAGAGCATGGACTTTGTAATATGTATGTTTGCTAAAATTGTTCCAGAAGAGAAGATGAGAGTTTTAAAAAATAGTGGAAAGTTGATAGTAGTTTCTACTGGAGAAAAACATCTAATAGAATTAAAAGAGGTGGTCTATGAAAATGTGAGAACTGAGTTCTACTCTCCAGTTAAAGATTTAAAAATATTTAAACATTGTAAAACTATCAACTGTACAGGAAAATCTTTTATTGCTGAAAATGAGAGTATAAGAAATCTTTTTGATATGACACCATATAAATGGAAAAGTCCAAAAGATGGAATAGAGAAATTATTTTCTTTAGATAGTTTAGAGATTACTATTGATGTAAATATAGATATATTTGAAAAGGAATAAAAATGATACGAGGAATAGGAAATGATATTGTCGAAATAGCTAGAATAGAAAAAGCTATAAAAAATGAAAGCTTTAAAAAAAGAGTTTATACTGAAAATGAAATAGAACTTTTAGAAAAAAAAGGAGCTGTTAAAGTAGCTAGCTATGCTGGAAGATTTTCAGCTAAAGAAGCTATATCAAAAGCTATGGGAACAGGAGTAAGAGGATTTAATCTTATAGATATAGAGATACTAAATGACAAATTTGGAAAACCATTAGTAGTTTTTAAAAATGAATTGAAGGAAAAGATGAAAAATAAAAAAATAGAACTTTCTATTTCTCACTCAAAAGAATATGCTACAGCTGTAGCATTAATTTTAGAAAAGGAGAAAAATGATAAGTAAGGAGTTTTATAAAGAGTTAGAAGAGTTTATTGAAAATCTTCCAGATAAAAAAGATGATGTAAAAATACTTAATTTTGTAGTAGAAAAACTTGACTCTATCCCAAAAGAGGTACAAAAATTTATAGCGAATAAAACAGGGATTTTAGAAATTAGTATTGAAAATACTATAAATTTTTACCCTAAATTTCGAAACAAAGTAAGTGATTTAAAAGAAGTTATTATCTGTACTGGAATGATTTGTGGACAGATGAATGGACATAAGATATATAAAGAACTTATGGAAATGTTAGAAGTAGATAGTAATGGAATTTCTAAAAATAGAAAAATCATACTTTTAACAAAAAGATGTCTTGGGAGATGTAAAAAAGCACCAAATATCTCCATAGATGGAGAGATATACAGTTTGGTCAATTTAAAAAATATAAAGAAAATATTAGGATTATAGGAGGGTATTTTGGATATACTAGATATAAAAAGAGAATTTTTTGAATACAAAAAAAAGATAGAAAATATTAGGGGGTCTCTTTGACTTAGCAAAAAGAGAAAATAAAATAGCAGAACTTGAGAAAAAAACTATGGAAGATAACTTCTGGAACGATAAGAGAACAAGTTCAGCTATAATAAAAGAGATGAACGCAGAAAAAGAACTAGTAACTGAGTTTAAAAACTTAGTGGCAGAGCTTGAAAATGAAGAGGTACTAATAGAGTTTGTAGAACATGGAGAAACTGATTTCCAAGAGGAACTAGAAGAGAAACATCTTATCTTAGGAAAAGATGTAGAGCATTTTGATACTAGACTTCTATTAGATGGAGATTATGATTCAAATAATGCAATAGTTACTATACATTCTGGAGCTGGTGGTACAGAGGCTTGTGACTGGGCTGATATGCTATATAGAATGTATTCAAGATGGTGTAGTGATAAAAAGTATAAAATTAGTGAGATGGATTTTATGCCTGGAGATAGTGTGGGTATAAAATCGATAACTTTTATGGTAGAAGGAATAAATGCCTTTGGATATCTAAAGAGTGAAAAAGGAGTACATAGACTTGTAAGAATATCTCCTTTTGATGCTAATAAGAAAAGACACACTTCTTTTGCTTCTGTTGAGGTAGTACCAGAAGTAGATGATAGTATTGAAGTAAATATCGATCCATCAGATATTAGAATAGATACATATAGAGCTAGTGGAGCAGGTGGACAACACGTAAATATGACTGACTCAGCTGTTAGAATTACACATTTTCCAACAGGAATAGTAGTAACTTGTCAAAGAGAAAGATCTCAACTAAGTAATAGAGAAACTGCTATGAAACTTTTAAAATCTAAGCTAATAGAATTAGAGATGAAAAAGAAAGAGGAAAAACTTAAAAAACTGCAAGGAGAGCAAAGTGATATAGGGTGGGGAAATCAAATACGTTCATATGTATTTCAACCTTATACATTAGTAAAAGATCACAGAACAAATTGTGATTCTGGAAATATTAAAGCTGTGATGGATGGAGATATTGATATTTTTATTAATGGATATTTAAGATGGAATAAAAATAGATAAGATTAGTATTAAAAACTAATATTAAAAAAATTTTATTTTAAAATCATGAATATTATTTTTTTATTTTCCATGTTATAATAATATTAAATTTTATTCGGGGAGTTAATAATGAAAAATTTTTCTTACAAATTACAGTTTATTATTATTATGTTCTTCTATAAGTTAATACTTTTACTGCCAGAAAAACTTAGATTCAAATTTGGAGATTTTTTGGGAATTGCCATGTATAAACTTGTAAAAAAAAGAAGACTTATTGCTACTACTAACCTTAAAATGGCTTTTCCTGAAAAAAATATAAAAGAGATTGAGCAAATAGCTATAGAATCTTTCAAAATAATGATAAAAGCTTTTCTTTGTACACTTTGGTTCAATCAATATTTAAAAGATCCTAATAAAGTTACTATAGAAAATAGGGAGATCCTAGATAAAGCTTACAGTCAAAATAAGGGAGTAATTGCAGCTCTAATGCATATGGGAAATATGGAGGCCATTATTAAAGCTGCCGAAGGTTATAGTGTTGTTACTGTTGCAAAAGAACAAAGAAATCCATATCTCAATAAATTTATAAATGAAAGTAGAAAAAACGATCTAAATCTTACTGTTTTCTCTAAGAACAAATCTACAAGTAAAGAGCTAATCAAACGTCTAAATAACAAAGAGATTTTTGCTCTTTTTAGTGATCATAGAGATAAAGGTGCTATGATAAATTTTTTTGGAATGGAAGCAAAAGCTCCTACTGGTGCTGTATCTTTAGCTTTAAAATTTGATATACCTTTAATTTGGGGTTATAATTACTTCAGACCTGATAACAGTTGTGTTTCTGTTGTAAGAGACTTTACTCTCATTAAAACTGAAAATTTCAAAGAAGATGTGATAAATAATACACAACGTCTTATTACAGAGATGGAAGAAGTGATAAGAAAATATCCTGAACAATGGATGTGGTTTCATGACAGATGGAGTCTATACAGCAAATTATATAAGAAAAGAAAATAGAATTTAATTTTATCATAAAAAATCTTGGTGTTGATGAGAAATCATTGACACCTTTTTTTATTTAAAGAGCTAATACTTATTTATATTAGTTGGTATCAATGAGAAAATAGTAGTAAAATTATAGAAGGTGTGGAAAGTAAAGATAATAAGAAATCTATCTTACTAAAATTTTAGTAAGATAGAATATGGAGTTAAAAAGTAAAAAAGTACTGTGCTAAAATTTAAGTGTAGTGAGATTAAGGGATAAAATATCATTAGATAGATGATAATAAATATTACATAGAGCTAGATAGATGCAGAGTAAAAGAGATAATCAAGTTAGGTTAGATTTTTGATGGGAAAAGGTAATTAGTTCTATTGAAAATAGAAAGCTTGTACTAGAAAGTAGAGTTACTACATAATCTAGGTAGTAGCTCTATTTTTATTTGTAAAAAAATATGGTAAAATATATAGGAGAAAATTTGATAAATGGAGGGATAAGATGAAGGTAGCAATATTAGGAGCTGGATACATAGGTGGTATCATGGCACAAACAATAAAAGGAATGGCTCATGAGGATATAGAACTATATGCAGTAGGGGCAAGAAATATAAAAAGGGCAGAGGAATTTGCAAAGAAGTATAGTATAAAAAAAGCTTATGGAAGCTATGAAGAGTTGGTAAAAGATAAAAAGATAGACTTAGTATATATAGCAACTCCACACTCTCATCACTATCAACATGGAAAATTATGTATAGAGAATGGGAAAAATATTCTATGTGAAAAAGCTTTTACAGTGAATGAAGAGCAAGCTAGAGAGTTATTTAGATTAGCTAAGGAGAAAAATATATTTATAACAGAGGCAATCTGGACAAGATATATGCCATCAAGAGAGATAATAAATGGAATTATAAAATCTGGAGAGTTAGGAGAGGTGCATACTATTCAAGCTAATCTAGGTTATCCTATAAAAAATGTAGAGAGAATGAGAAAGCCAGAGCTAGCTGGTGGAGCATTATTAGATTTAGGAGTTTATCCAATTAACTTTTCTATGATGGTATTTGGAGATGAGGTAAAGGATATTCAAGCTCATGCTGTATTTTCTCCAGAGGGAATAGATTTTACAGATAGTATTACTCTTTTCTGGGAAGGTGGAAAGATGGCAACACTACATGCTACAATGCTTACAGCCACAGATAGAATGGGATATATCTATGGAGAAGAGGGGTATTTAGCTATTACAAATATAAATAATCCTGAAAAAATAGAGCAATTTGATAAGGAACATAGATTAGTAAAAACTTATGAGATACCAAAACAGGTAAGTGGATATGAGTATGAGGTAATAGCATCTTATGAAGCTATAAAAAATGGTAAGTTAGAGTGTGAAGAGATGCCACATGAGATAACTTTAAAAGTGATGAATGTGATGGATAGTATTCGTAAACAATGGGGAATGAAATTTCCTTGTGAAAGTTTATAAATTAAAAAAGAAACTTTGTAAAATAATTTACAGAGTTTCTTTTCTAGCAATATAATTTTTATTTCTTTATGAGTTTTTCAAAAGTTTCAAGAGCTTTTAAAGCAATCTTAGTATCTTCACTACTATGGGCTCCTCCAACTCCTATTCCTCCAACTACAGTATTATTTATCTTTATAGGAAGCCCTCCTTCCATAGCACTAAAATTTTTATCTAGATATCTTATATCTTCTGGAATATTTCCAGATTTTATTCCATTTAAAATCTCAAGTGTTGGTCTTTTTTGTGAAGCAGCTGTATAAGCTTTTTTATAACTAGCAGAAATGGTGTGTACTCCAGCATCTTCACTTCTTATTACTCCTAAAGTTTGCCCTGATTTATCAACTATTGTTATAGTAACATTAAAGTTTTTAGAATTAGCATCTTCAAATCCGCTCTGTAACATTGCTATAACTTGCTCTCCTGTAAGAACCTCTTGAGTTTTTATCTTTGTGTCAGCAAGTGCTGTAAAAGATAAAGATAACAAAATAAAAAGAATTATCGTTTTCATAATTATTACTCCTTTACATCTTAATTTTAAATACTTTTTAATAATCAATTTAGGCCTTTTATTAACCAAACAAAACTCAATTAATCCAATCCTAAAATTTTTCCTTGATTATAATAACCTATAGCTATTATATTTCCAACTTCATCATAAGCTCTCCATTCTCCATCACGAATACCAGAGTTATACTCTACATCATAAAGAAGCTTTCCATCTTTATCGTAATATTGCCAAACCCCTTCACGAACTCCATCTTTAGTCAAACCAGAAGAAGATAATTTCCCATTTTTTTGAAAAATAGCTACACTTACTAAAGCCTCTCCATCCAAAAATATATTTTGCATAGTTAAGTTTCCAGCTTCATCATATAGCTGCCAAAAACCAACACGTATATTATCTTTATATTTTCCCTGTAATCTCAATTTTCCACTTGGATAATAATACGATTGTTCTCCTTCTAATTTTCCATTTTTATAATTCTCAACAGCTGAAAGTTTTTTAGTAGTTTTATCATAAAAATACCACTTTTTATCTCTCATATCATTTTTAAAATATCCCTCTACCGCTAAACTTCCATCTTCAAAATAATTAAAAATAGGTCCGTTTTTTATACCATTTTTATTCACAACATCACTTTTTATATTTCCATTACTATAGTATGAGATATTGTGATTTTTATTTATATTACTACAACCAACTAGGAGCAAAGTAAAAATTATAATTAAAGATTTCATTCTAGCCTCCTAAATAACCATTCTACCAATATTTTACAACAAAAATCTAATATCTTCAACTTATTTTATTTTAATACTGAAATAATTCCTCAAATGGAAGATATATTTTTCCATCAATTTCAATAGGTGGTTGTGAAAACATTGGTGCATTTTCAAGATATTCAATATCCTTATCTCTTTTACCAATATCCTCTTTATAACGCTCTATATTTTTTCTATATTTTCTATCTCCCACTTTAAAATTTAGAGTCTGATTTTTAGAGATAATAGTGTAGTATTCTACGGCATTCTCTATCTTCTTATCATAGGAGTAGACTTTATACACCTTAAATTTATCTCCAAAGGTTTTTTCAAAATCCCCTAGCTCAATCATAGTTGTTCCATTTATCTTTTTTCCACTAAGAGTAACAGAGGAGATTTTAGAAGTAGGCTTATCTTCATTTTCAAGATTGCTTTCAAAGAAATCAAAGATAATATCTAAGATACTTCCCCAATTATATGTATGGTTTCCCTCTTCAACAGTTATATATGTGGCATTTTTTAGATATGGCTCAATATCCCTAGTAATCCAACCTTTATCCACCTTGTTTCCAACCTCCACTCTAAAGGAAAAAGTAGAATCAGCAGTACCCACACCAATGAGGGTAGGAACACTCTCTATATCCTTTACTGAGTACTTATTCTGTACCCATTGACTATGAGTTTTTACCCCCCAAGCTGGAGCAGTAGACACAATAGCTTGAAACATATCAGGTTTTCTCATAGCCACATCAAGAGTTCCCCTTCCCCCTAAAGAGTTACCCATCAAAAAGACTCTATCCTCACTTACAGGGAAATTTTCCATAACCAAATCATAGGATTTCTCAAAGGATACCATAGCTTGTCTATGCATCCACAGTGGATTTTGTGTCCAACCATTAGGGAAGGCAAGTATATAGTTATATTTTTCAGCATATTTTTCCAAGTAGATATCCCTTTGAGCTAATCTATATGCAGAGGCATTCTCATTTCCTGTCCCTCCGTGTAAGATAAAAACCAATCTACTATCTTTAGGAGAGTAATTACTAGGTATATAGATAGCTAGAGGAACTATCCTATTGATATCTAAGTCAATACTTTTTCCATCATTGTCCTTAAAGCTGTCCTTTTCACTGATATATATCCCTTTCCAAAACCAACCAGATTTTCTTCTCCCTTCAATAATATCATTCATATAGTCAGCCCAAGTGTAGTTTTCATCTGTCCTCTCTACTCCCCCAGGAAGCCAAGTATTTTTAGCAGATGGAGGGATAGAGGTTTGGGTAGTAACTCTAGGAATATTATCAAACTGTAAAGCTAGATACCCTTCTTGAATAATAGTTTTTATATCAAAGTATTTCATAATTTTAGAGGCTGATATATAGAGCTTATCTCCAGATTTTTGAAAATCCTCATTAGCGAGAGTAATAACAGATCTCTTTCTTACTAAAATTTTAGTAGGTTCAATAAACTTCTTATTTCTTCCTCCAATAAACTTTTCACATTGGGAATACTCTATCTCTCCTACACTCTTTTTAATATCCAATGATAGATTCCAAACTCTTTTATTGTATTCTAATTTAGTATTTCTCTTTCCTAAGTTGCCGATTATCTCCTTGTCGTATCTCACAAACTCTATATTCAATCTATCTTTTTCTAATGAGTACGAGAAGTAGGGAGCGTATATTTTCTTTAAATCCTCTAGTTCAATCATAAGATTATTTTGATCATTAAAATAATAGTTTGAATCTAAGTTGTACTCCATAATAGGAGAGAAATTTTCAACTTTTACACTGGGGTCAAAGGGTGGATAGAAATCAGAAAAGATTGTATTCTTCCCTTCTTTGCTAATTTTAAAAAACCAGGTTGAACGCTCACTGGAAAAATCTTGGTATTCAGTCATTTTAGAAAATGTAATAAGATTAAGTGTAAAAAATAATGCAGCAATAATTACTTTTGTTAACATATTTCTCCTTAAAATTTCATAATATATTTTAAACTTTTATATTATATTATAATTAATATTTAAAGTCAATATTATTAGATAATAAATAATTTTAATTTGTAAATAATAATTTTTAAAATCAAAATATATTGACATAGATATTTTTTTTGTATATAATGAATTCTATGTGAAAAGTATATGAAAAAAGGAGAAAATATTGATGAAAAAATTAGCAATACTGTCATTTTTAATTTGTGTTGGAGCAGTTGCCAGAGGAGAGGAAAGTATACACTTAGGAGAAACAGTTGTTACATCTATGGGATTTGAAACTACTCTACTAGATGAGCCAACTAATATCAGTGTTATAACAAAGGAGAAGATTGAGGAGAAAAATTATAAAAATGTAATAGAAGCCCTTGATGACAATCCTATGATAAATATAGTTAATTCAAGGAATGGAGCTGTAATCGATATGAGAGGTAGTGGAGATTCAGCTATGAACAATGTCAAGATTCTAGTAGATGGTGTGGCAATAAATCCATTTAATCCTACTAGAAAGGGGCTAGGGCTAGAAACTATCCCTATGAGTAATGTAGAGAGAATAGAGATATCTCCAGGTGGTGGAGCAGTTTTATATGGAAATGGAGTTTCTGGAGGAGTAGTTAATATCATAACAAAATCTGGAGGATATACAGGTGGTTATGTAGAGAGTGATATTGACTCTTTCAATAACAAAAAGTTTTCAACAGGGGGGAACTATCAATTAAATGATAAAATCTCTTTTGGAATGAACTATGCTGGACAAAATAATGAAGAGTTCAGAGAGGGAGAGAAGGGAACTAGTGACTATATTGATGGAAATATTCAATATAAACTTTCTGAAAAACATAAGTTTGGAATATCTGCCTCAAGATATGTAGAGAATGAAACTACATCTGGAAATGCTCTACAAAGAGATATAAAATTAACAAATGGAAAAAACTTATCTGATTATGGATTAGAAACTTTAGAGCAAAATAGAAAGGCTAAGGGAGTTACTTCTACAGATAGAAATATCACAAAGGAAAATGTAACAGGAAAGTATGAGTACACTCCAAATAAAGATTTCACTTTAGGAGTTACAGCTTACAACACTAATATGTACAACAGAAGCAATACTAGCGGTTACTCTCTAAGTGAAGATAAGGATTCAAATAAAAAACCTTTAGGAACTTACACTTTAAACTCTACATCTAGTAGTGAGGATTTTAGAGAGGAAACAACAGGGGTACTATTAAAAGCCACTCAAAAATATGAGAGAGGAACTGTAATAGTAGGATTAGATGCTATATCTAGTAAATTTACAGGAAAGGGAGTATCAGATAAAGGGGTTACATCTATCTACGACTATCAAAAAGATATAGTGTCGCCATATATTTTAAACAAATATAATCTAACTGAAAACCTAGAGTTTATAGCTGGATATAGATATGAATGGGCAGAATTTAATATCAATAGAGATGATACTAGCAAAGGTACTACAACTCTTACTAGAAATGATTATGACCTAACTAACAACTCATATGAAACAACTTTAAACTACAAGTATAGAGATACAGGAAGTGTATTTGTAAGATTTGAAAAGGGGTATATGACTCCTACTCCTGGACAAAAAACAGAGAATAACTCTGTATTAAAACCAGAAACTTCTACTACTTATGAGTTAGGAATGAAAGACTATATATTACACAATACTTTTATCTCAGCGTCAATATTTAGATTGGAAAAGGAAGATGAGATAACTGGATATAAGATAGATGGAGATAACTCTAAATATTTTAGAAATGAAGCTGAAACTACTAGAAATGGTTTAGAGTTTACAATGGAAAACTACATTGGAGACTTAACTCTAACTTCTGGATTTGTATATATGGAAGCTGAAAATCAAGATGGAGAGAGATTAGAGGAGATACCAAGATTTAAGGCAAATGTAAGTGCAAATTACAAATTTACTCCTAAGTTTGATACTACTGTATCTTACACTTATATGGGAAGTAAAGAGGGGCAAGGGATAATGAACTCATCTCGTAGCCTAACAGATGTAGGAGTGAGATATAGAGTAACTGAATCACTTACAGTAAAAGCTGGAATAAACAACCTATTTAATAAAGAGTACTATGAATCTCAAAACAATGGAGGGCTTACAGCTAACCCAGGGGAAGAGAGAAGTTACTATATGGGATTTAAGATGACATTTTAATTAATATAAAAGATTTAAGGAGAGTTTTATGTACAATATAGTTGTAACTGTGGCTCTTCTACTCCTAGCAATGATTTCTACATTGTTAGGGGTAGCTTCCACAGAGATAAATGAAATCTTTGTTCAAGGAAGTCATAGCTATAATATATTTATATTTAGTAGAATTCCAAGGACAATCAGTATAATAGTAGCAGGATTTGGAATGAGTATTTGTGGACTTATTATGCAACAGCTCACTATGAATAAGTTTGTATCCCCTACTACTGCAGGAACATCAGAGGCTTCAAAGCTAGGAATATTAGTGGCGATGATATTCTTTCCTTATGAGAGCCTTATTTTAAAGATGATAATAGCTTCTATCTTTGCTATGGGAGGGACTTTTCTATTTTTAGGAATTATCAGAAAGATAAAATCTAAAGATAATGTATTAGTACCACTGATAGGAATTATGATAAGTGGGATAGTAAGCTCACTGACTATGTTTTTTGCTTATAAGGGAGATATGATACAAAATCTTAGTGCTTGGTTATTTGGAGATTTTTCAGGAGTAATAAAGGGAAATTATGAGTTACTTTATCTCACTATCCCATTGGTAATAGTAGCCTTCCTATACTCTAAAAAATTTACAATCTCAGGGTTAGGAGAGGAGTTTGCTACAAACTTGGGGCTGAACTATAAGCAAGTTGTAAATATTGGGCTTGGGCTTGTTTGTATTATTTCATCTCTAATAATCATAACAATAGGAGCTATCCCATTTTTAGGATTAATCATTCCAAATATTGTTTCTATGTTCAATGGAGATAATCTTTCTAAAAATATCTATCTAAGTGGAATCTCAGGAAGTGCATTTTTACTTCTTTGTGATATTTTAGGAAGAGTTATAATCTATCCATATGAGATACAAATAGGTTTAGTATCTGGTGTCATAGGAAGTGGAATTTTCTTAATACTTATTTTAAGGAGGTTAAAACTTGAATACTAAACATAAACATATTGAGCATAAACTTTCAATACTCTTTTTAGTGATGCTTATTTTTATTGGGGTATTTCTAATGTTGGGAGTAAATTTTAGTAATTTTAGATTTCTTATAGGGCTACGTATTCCAAAACTTTTTGGGATAATTCTAAGTGGAATCTGTATCTCTGTATCTACACTGATATTTCAGACTATTACCAACAGTAGAATTTTGACTCCTAGTGTGATGGGATTAGATGCTATGTATGTGTTTTTACAGACAGCTATATTTTTTATCTTCCACAAATTTATACCAATTTTATCAGATGATATAGTTAAATTTTTTCTAACTATTGTAGCTATGGTTTTTATTACTAGTAGTCTGCAAAAGCTTTTCAGTGGAAATTCTAAGGGGAAGATACTCTATATGGTTTTGATAGGTATGGTAACAGGGACTTTTTTAGATAGTCTTTCTAACTCTATGCAGGTTATTATGGACCCCAATGAGTTTTTGATACTGCAATCTGGTCTTTTTGCTAGTTACAATACAATTAATATATATCTTTTAATAATTGCCTATATAATTTTAGGAGCAGTGATATATTTTATAATAGGAGAACACAACCAACTAGATGTATTGAGTCTTGGACACGACCAAGCTATAAACTTGGGATTAGATTACAATAGAATTTTGAAAAAGTATCTTGTGGTAATCTCAATTTTAGTTTCAATATCTACTGCCCTAGTAGGACCTATCACTTTTTTAGGACTACTTACTGTAAATATAGCCAAGGAGCTTTTTTCTACTTACAAACATATCTATCTGTCAATAGCAGGTATAGTCCTCAATATTATATTTTTAATATTTGGACAACTGCTAGTGGAAAAAGTTTTCAATAACTCTATCTCTATTGGTACAATAATCAATTTTGTAGGTGGAATATATCTTTTAAATATACTATTGAAGGAGAGAAAAATAGCATGATTGAGATAAAAGGTTTAAGTAAAAAGTATCGTTCAAAATATGTGGTAAAAGATGTAACAACAGAGTTTCCAGATGGAAAGATAACTTGTATAATAGGACCTAATGGAGCTGGAAAGAGTACTCTTCTATCTATGATGAGTAGACTATCTACCCCAGATGAGGGAGAGGTATTTATAGATGGAAAATCTATAAAGGAGTGGAATAAGCAGGAGCTATCTAAGACTTTGGCAATACTAAAGCAGGAGAACAACACAAATATCAGGCTTACAGTATATGAGCTAGTTTCCTTTGGAAGATTTCCCCACTCACAAGGGAAGCTTACTGTGGAGGATATAAGATATATTGATGAGGCTATTGAGTATATGAACTTAGAGGAGTTTAAGGATAAATACCTAGATGAGCTAAGTGGAGGGCAAAGACAGAGAGCCTACATAGCTATGGTTATTGCTCAAAATACTAAGTATATCTTACTAGATGAGCCACTGAACAATCTGGATATGAAAAATGCTGTTCAGATGATGAGAACATTTGAAAAGATGGTAAAGGATTTAAATAAGACAATAATAATAGTTATGCACGATATAAACTTTACATCAGTTTATTCAGACTATATTCTAGCTATGAAAAATGGTAGGCTAGAGCATATGGATAGCTGTGAAAATATCGTAGTGAAAGATAAGCTAGAAAATCTCTATGAGATGGAATTTGATATTACAAAAATAAATAATAAGAGTATCTGTGTATATTTTTAAGGAGGAACAGTGAAAAAGATAATTGCAGGAATAATAGTTGTATTTATAGCTTTTATTGGATTTATGTATATAAAGAGCTCTGAAAATCAGGGAGCAGAGGTAGAAAAAGTGGTTATAGAACACTCTTTAGGAAGTGTAGAAGTTCCTAAAAATCCTAAAAGAGTAGTGGTGTTTGACTATGGAATCTTGGATATATTAGATACTTTGGGAGCTAATGTGATAGGGTTACCAAGAGATATGGTACCTGAGCATCTATCAAAATATAGTAGTGATAAATATGCAAATCTAGGAAGTCTAAAAGAGCCAAATTTAGAGAAAATCTACGAGGCTAAGCCAGACTTGATAATTATAGCAGGAAGACAGAGAGATTTCTACTCATCTCTATCAAAGATAGCCCCAACAATTTTTGTGGAGACTTCATCTGCTGACTATATGAAGGGATTAAAAACTAATATAGATATTTTAACAAAGGTATTTGATAACTCTCAAATGTTAAATGAAAAATATGTAGAGATAGAGAGCAGAGTTAAATCTATAAAAGCTAAGGTAGAGGAAAAGGGATATAATGCTATGGTATTACTATCTAATAATGGTAGAATAGCAGCATATGGAGAGAAGTCAAGATTTTCAATATTCTATGACTATCTAGGATTTAAAACAACTGGAGAGGTAGTAGCTAGTACTCACGGAAACAAGGTAACTTTTGAATATCTATTGGAGAAAAATCCAGATTATATCTATATAGTAGATAAGGCAGCAGTTGTAGGAGATAATCTTCTAGCTAATAAGGCTTTTGATAATCCAATAGTGAAATCTACAAAGGCAGCTCAAAATGGAAATATAGTATTCTTAAACTCAATGGTATGGTATACAGCTAGTGGTGGATTAAAATCTACTGAGATAATGTTAGATGAGGTAGAAAAATCAATCAATTAAGCAATATAATAGTATTTTATAACATTTCTTTAAAATCTTAAAAAATATATTTTATAAAAATATTACATTTTATAAATAAAACTGATATAATATTGTATAGAAATTAAGTATTTTAAAGGAGAGAAATAGGAAATGTGGTTTTTTTATGCAGTTTTATCGGCAATTTTTGCTGCACTGACGTCTATATTGGCTAAAATAGGTATGGGTGAGATAAGCTCAAATCTAGCTACAGCTATAAGAACTAGTGTAGTCCTTTTTATGGCATGGGGAATGGTACTCTTTACTAAAACAGGAAATCAAATAGAAAGCATTACAGGAAAAGAATGGCTATTTTTAGTTTTATCTGGTCTAGCAACAGGTGCATCATGGCTTTGCTATTACAAGGCTCTTCAAATAGGAGAGGTATCTAAAGTAGTTCCAGTTGATAAATTTAGCATTGTTATAACTATTTTGTTTGCTTTTATTTTTTTAAAAGAAGTAGCAACTTTAAAAGTTATATTAGGAGCTATTTTTATAACTATAGGAACATTTATAATGATTTTATAAAAAATTTTTAAAGAATTTGCTAAAAATGAAAAAAATATGATATAATAAAAAATATAATTAAAAATTACATATGTAAGATAAAATCATACTAGAAATAAGGAGGACTTAGTGTGGATAGATTAAAAGATAAAGTTGCACTAGTTACAGGAAGTGCTAGAGGAATTGGAAGAGCAATAGTTGAGAAATTTGCTAGTGAAGGAGCTTTAATGGTTATATCTTGTGATATGGGGCCAGCTGAATACACTCAAAAAAATGTAAAACATGAAATTTTAAATGTTACTGACAGAGAAGCTATAAAAACATTTGTAAAAAATATAGCTACTGAGTACGGAAAAATTGATATTCTAGTAAACAATGCTGGAATAACTAAAGATAATTTTTTAGTAAGAATGTCAGAAGATCAATGGGATGCAGTTATTGATGTTAATTTAAAAGGTGTTTTTAATATGACTCAAGCAGTAGCTCCTGTTATGACAAAAAATAAAGCTGGTTCTATAATTACTCTTTCATCAGTAGTTGGAGTTTATGGAAATGCTTGTCAAACTAACTATGCAGCTACAAAAGGTGGAGTAATTTCTATGAGTAAAACTTGGGCTAGAGAGTTAGCTAGAAAAGGAGCTCAAGTAAGAGCTAACTGTATAGCTCCTGGATTTATTTCAAGTGCTATGACAGATGCACTATCTGAAGAATTAGTAGCAAAGATGTTAGAAAGAACGCCATTAGGAAGATTAGGAACAGTTGATGATATTGCTAACGCAGCATTATTTCTAGCAAGTGATGAATCTTCTTATATCACTGGACAGGTTATAGAGGTAACCGGTGGATTAACTTTATAATTAAAATTAAAAGAAGGTGTTGTAAAATTTTTATTACAACACCTCTTTTTACATATATAACTACTATATTTTAAATAATGAAAGAAAAAATTATTACTTGTGAGTCCCCTAAAATTTATTCTAAAAATTAAAATTTATAACCTAATACTAAGGATACTCTATCGTAACTAACATTATACTCTTGATTTTGAACATTTATCTTTCCTGTATTTACTTGATAAAGTGTTTCTAAAGTAAATGACTTATATTCTACCCCTAAACCTACTGAATAGTATAACCCATCTTTTACACTTTTAGCAAGTGAATAACTTTGAAATACTTGCCCTCCTAAATCTACGTCAGTTTGTTCATTTTCATTTTCAACTTTATCTATATATCTAATATTATCTCCATTAATATTAAATGAATAACCTACACTAGCTTTTATGTAAGGAGTAAATGGATAATTTTTAGTAAGTATGTATCTTCCTGTTATATATAAAGGAACACTATCATATCCTGAAAAATCTTCATATCCTTTAAAATATTCACTTTTAATTACTCCATTCCATTGACTATATTCTGTCCCTTTACCTGAAATATCTGCATGTTTTTGATAAGCTATTCCAAATCCTAAATCTAATTTTTCAGTAATTGGTCTTAGATATTCCACTCCAAACTCATAACCAAAATCTTCTGTACTATTGCTCGAATATATTCCGACTGAATCTACCTTCGTATATAGATCAGCTCCTGCTCTAATATTAAAGTATCCATTTGCTAACGCACCAGAACTTAAAGCTCCTAACAATAAAAATAATGTTACTTTTTTCATAATTTAAACTCTCCTTTCTAAAAATAATTATCAACTCATAATATATATTTTAATATGATATATTAGAAAGATTAAAATAAAATTAAAATAAAAAATAATTGATAAATTTTAGGGGAATAATCTGAATTAATATTACTTGCACTTCCTTTAGTCCTAGAATAATATAACGAATATAATACTATATCAGGTCATATGGGTCTATATCTACCTCTCCTCTTTTTAAAGTATACTTGTCCCTATTTTTTCTCTCATTCTTTCTAGTGAAAAACAACACCATTCACACTTAATTTTACTCCATTATGAAATTTTATTCCTTTTTTACTGTAAATAAAATGGATGCTGATGTTTCAAACCTCCATTTTCCAGCTATCTCTGAAATTAAATTTCCATTGTCATTAATGGCTAAAAGAATATTAATATCTACTTTGTCACCTTTATAGAATCTCCTTGATTCACTAATAGTGGATTTAAAATTTTAGATTTTGTAGCTTGCGCTACTATAACTTTTTTATCTTCTTTTGCAATATCTATACTTTTTTATTTCTACCACAAGGGATAAATAGAAAAGATAGAAAAAATAAAACTAATTTTTCCATATATTTCCTTCATACTCATTTATATCCATTTTTTCTTTTTAAAATATCCAAGCATCCCTAAAACTAGAATAAACATGATTGCCAAGATTATAAAATAGCCATACTTACTTTGAAGTTCTGGCATATATTCAAAATTCATACCATATAAGCTCGCTAAAAAACTAAGTGGCATAAATATTGTAGAAATTATAGCTAATATTTGCATAATCTCATTCATTCCATTACTGATAGTTGAATGATATAACTGTATTAACTCTGTCACTCTACCATTTAAAATATCTAGCGTATCATGTACTATTATACCATGATCAGATAAATCAGTTAAATATATCTTTATATCATCATTTAAATATTCTGCTACACTATTAGTTTGAAGCCTACTAATCAATTCTCTAATTGGTCCTATTGTTCTTTTTAATGTAGTTACCTTTTGCTTCAAATTAATTATAGCCTGCAAATCCTCTCTTTCAGAATTATTTATTACTTTTGATTCAAGTCTATCTATTTCCATTTCAACTTCATCTAATATCATAAAATAATTATCAACTATATTATCTAATATTGCATATGTAAGATACCCTACGCTTTTCTTTCTCATTCTTGAATTTGGTGCTTCTATTCTAGCTTTAATAGAATCAAAAATATCCCCAGGTGTTTCATGAAATGTAAGCAAATAATCCTCTCCTACTATAAATGAAACTTGCTCATAACTAATATCTTTAGAGATTAAATTGAGTTTTAACATCTTCATCACTATAAAAAGATATTCTCCTCTTTCCTCTACCTTAGCACGTTGTGTACTATTTACTAAATCTTCCATAAGTAAACTATCTAGATTAAAAATTTTTCCTATCCTTTTCACTAATGATATATTATGTATTCCATCTACATTTATCCACGTTATTCCTTTAAACTCTTTTTTTATCTCTTCTAAATCACTATTTTCATCAAAAAGCTCTCTTTTTATAGTACTATCATTATAGGCAAGGATATCTATATGTATCTTGTGCTCTGGATTTTCTCCTGTGTATATTATACTCCCAGGTGGCAGTCCAATTTTTTTTATTCTATTTGATGAATCATTCATCTAATTCACCTCACTTATTAAAAATTTTTTCAAAATATCTATCTATCTCTTCCTGTACCTTTTTATCATAACTTTTTATTTGTTTTTTTACAAGATTACCTATACATCGAATTTCATTTTTATCATCTGGATAATATATCGGTGTATCTTTAAGCGGTGTAGAATAAAATTCATAATTTTTCCCCTTTATCTTTCCATTATACTTAAACCATTGTAAAAAAGAAGTAGAGTTCATATAACCTAAAATATAAAAAATATCTACATCATTATTTTTAACAGTTATAAAATAAATATCAGCACTTCCATAAAACTCTCCTTCATCATATGAAAACTGGTTAGTTTTACATCTTTGACGAACTAATATCTTAGGTTTAGAAAATATTTCCTTATCTCTTGACCATTGAAGTTGCCACCATTTTATTCTTCCTGTTCCTACTTCTCTTCTATTATTTAATTTTTCATAATACTCCACCAGATGTTCTTTTAGATCCTCATTAAGTTCGCTTTCTCTATCAAGATATAAAATCCAAAAGTTATTTTTTTTGTTAGTATATTTTCCTATATCTTTATTTTTATAAAAAGGTTTTAAATAATCTTTAAATTTTTCTTGATACTCGTTAAATATAAAAGCTTTATCATATCCCGAAACTATCCCTTGATTTATATTTACTAAGTCTCCCAATGTATAATTAGAAATCATTTTTACTTTTCTATTATACTCTCTACTTTCTCTATCTGCCAAGACTATTTTTAAATTCTCATCATAGAGCTCACTATTTTTTAAATTAAAAATTTTCTCAGGTAACTCTATTTTTAAATTCTTATCTAATTTCTTTGTTTTTTCCCAACTAAAAATTATATTATGCTGTCCCTTAGCCTTACTAAAAAGAGAACTATTATAAAAAACTATCTCGAGAAACTCTCCATTTTCTTTTAAAGCTTTTCGTAATTTTTTAGCACTATCAGCTTTAAGCCAATAGTTAGTTGTCAAATATACAAGAATTCCTCTATCTTCTAATAATTCTATAGCCTTCTCAACAAAAAAATATAAATAATCCATCTTTGCTTCATAATATTTCATACCAAAATCTGTATTTTTTATTTTCTGAAATAACTCTTTATTATTTTTTTCTCCGAGATACGGTGGATTTCCTAAAATTATATTATATTTTCTCCCCTCTAACATCAGTCCATCTATTTTCTCTATAGCAATTTTTCCCTGTAAAGAGTATTTTTTTAGTAATTCTTCTCCCTTTCTTTTTATAATTTTTATAGCTCCCTCATCTATATCACAACCTTTTATCCATTCTGGGTTATAATAATATCTACCCATAATATCTTTTGTAAGTAATATCAAATATTCTAAAAAGGGAAGTAAAAGATTTCCACTCCCACATGACAGATCACAGACTCTTACATCTAAAAGTTTCTTTTCTGTTATATCTCCTCTAAAATAATTAGTTAATGCTTTAATAGTGATCATCTCAGCTATCTTATTTGGAGTATATACCTTATAATTATACCTTTTCTCCATTAAAACACTTCCATTTTATTCTTTAATAAACTTCTAGTCCAAAATAGTATATATACAATAGAAAAAATTAAGAGTTTTAAAATTGTATCATCAATCTTATAACTTGCTAATAGAGCAAAAATAGTAGCTATAACTGTCTTTCCAAAAAATATATAACTTTTCTTTAAGCTAAAATTTATATATTTTTTTCTAAATACTACCAATAAAAGTAAAAAATTAACACCAGAGGCTATTGAAGTAGATAGAGCTAAACCTTTATACTCCATGCTATCTATTAATAAAAAATTTAAAATTATATTTAATATAATTGAAACTATTGAAAATTTTACTGGATATTTACTATCTTTAACACTATAAAAGGCCCTAGTCATAAGATATATAGCAGTATAAAAATAAAGCCCTATTGAGTAATATAAAAGTGCCTGTGAAGTAACTCTTACAGCTTCTTCATCAAATTTTCCATAAGAAAGTGTAAGCTTTATAACCTCTGGAGCATAAAAAGTAAGAACTGCCATTGATGGAAGTATTAAAAATAATAAAATATTCAATCCTTTTACAATATTATCACTAGCTGCTCTAAAATTATTTTTTGACATAGCTTTTGAAAGTCCTGGAAATATAACTGTTGATATAGATACTCCAAAAACTCCTACCGGTAATAGATAAAGCCTTGTAGCATTTTCTAAAGCAGATACTCCACCTTCCACTAAATATGAGGCAAACATCTGGTCTACAATAGTATTTACCTGTCTTGCTACTATTCCTATCAACATTGGACATATCATTATAAATATTTTTTTTAGATATGGATCCTTCCAATCTATTCTAAAAGAATATGATCTTACTATCTTGAAAAAAGCTGGCAATACTACTAAAAATTGAAATAAACCTCCAACTACAACTCCATAAGCTAATGCTTCTATCCCATAACTTTTACCAAAATATATAGAAGCTAATATTATAGCTAAATTAAAAAAGATTGAAGTAGATGCTGGTACAACAAATTGTTTAAAATTATTCAAAATAGCGCATATCATTCCAGAGAGACTTATAAAAATAAAGTAAATAGACATTATACTTAAAAGCTTTGAAGCTATTAATTTAGTTTCATTTGGAAATCCACTCACTATTAAAGATATTATTCCATGTGAAAAAATTATCATTAAGATAGTTATTATAGTACTAAATATAAAAAGTAAGTTCAAAATAGAATACATAAATTGCTTACTATTTTCCTCTCCTTCTAATTCAACTCTTTCATTATATAGTGGAATAAAGGAACTCCCTAAAGCTCCTTCCCCTAATAATTGTCGAAAAAAATTACTTATTTTAAAAGCACTGAAAAAAGCATCTGTCATAGCAGATGCTCCAAAATAGTAAGCTATTATCCCCGCTCTAACAAGCCCTAATACTCTACTTATCATTGTAATTATCATAACTAGAAGTCCATTTTTTAGCATATTAACTCCTTATTTTTATTTTCTTTTTACCATTTCCCCATCAATTAAAATAACTCCTTCCTTATACAATTCAAGTATAGCTAAAAAAATATAAATTAAATGCATTCTACTTTCAGCCTCTCCAAATATAGAATCAAAAGTTCTATTATGAGAGTAGAGCTTTAGATATAATCTATCCATTTCATCCTTTAGAGTATATTTTTTTTCTAACTCTAGCTCTAAATATTCATTTTCGTTTTTATCTAAATACCTCTTATAAACTGAGTATAAATCACTAGCTTGCAATTTTGAAATATCGTACTCTTTAGGTGTCTTCTTAATAATTTTTCTACTCTCACCTCTAGTGTAAGAGATATTATATTCATTTTCCATTTCACTTATTTTTAAAGCTATCTCTTTGAATATCTTGTAATCCTCTAATCTCCTTTTTAACTCTTTTTCTTTATTTTCTTCATCATTTATAGATAGGAGGGTCGAAGCTTTTATCTCTAAAAGTTCTGAAGCTATGAGTAAAAACTCTACTTTTATATATAAATTTTCCTCTTGAGCTTCTTTTAATATCCCTAAATATTCATCTATTATCTGTGAAATCTTTATCTCTGAAATCTTCAATTTTTTTTTATCTATGAGATGTAAAAGTAAATCAAGAGGTCCTTCAAAGTTATCTATCTTTAATACTATATCCATATTTTCTCTCTTTTACAACTTTAGTCCAAACTTTTACATCATTACCTATTACTTTTTTTAATTCCTCAATTGATGAGAATTTTTTTTCCTCCCTTAAATACTGTTCCAGTTCCACAGAAATGACCTTTCCATAAATAAATTCATCAAAGTTTAAAATATTTACCTCTACACTTTTTTCTCCAGGCTTTAATGTTGGATTAACACCAATATTAACCACACCATCACGATAAAAATCTTCTCCTTCTATCCTCACTCTAGCACCATAAATTCCATTTTTGGGATATAATCTTGTTGCTATTTTTATATTAGCAGTTGGAAATCCTAATTCCCTTGCTATCTTTCTTCCATGTACTACCTCTCCCATTATTAAAAATCTATGGCCTAAATATCTATTTATCTCCAAAATATCTGTATGCAAAATTCTCTTTCTTAAAAAAGTTGAGCTTATTAAATTTCCATTCATATGTACAGCTGGCATCTCGTGAACAATCACTCCTCTTTTCTCTCCTAATTTTACCAAATCCTTTGCCTTAGCTTTTCCTCCTTCACCAAATGAAAAATTAAAGCCAATAAAAATTTCTTTGCTTCCAACTTTTTCTTTTAAAATATCAGTAAACTCATCTGCTGTTAAATTAGCAAACTCTGTAGTAAAAGACTGTAAAATTACGCAGTCTACTCCCATTTGTTCTAAAAGATATATTTTTTCCTCTATAGTATTTATGAGTTTGGGTGCTCTTAAGGCATCTATAAGTTCCATAGGATGACTCGAAAAAGTAAACACTACAGATTTTCCATTATTTAATTTTGCTTTTTCTATAGCTTCTTTTATTAATTTTTGATGCCCATAGTGTACCCCATCAAATGTCCCTATAGCTACATAACTATTTTTTAAACTTTCTTCTAACTTAAGTACATTTTCAATTATTTTCATACCTATTCCTCAGTCTCTTTTTTTCTTAGATTATTATAAATCTCCTCTATTCTTCTAAATCTATTTCTTACACCAGATTTTGATATTCCTACCATCTCTGCTATCTCTTGAAGGGTACTCTCAGGATTATTTAATCTCACATGAGCTATCTCTTCTAAAACAGGACTTAGAGAATTTAATCCCATCTCTTTTTCTATATGTTTTATCATTTTAATCTGATTATTTCCCGTATTTAAGGTCTTAGTTTCATTAGCTACTTCCCAGTTCATCTCTCTGATAGTTTTATTCTTCAACTCTTTTATCATAATCGTTTCTTCATACTTAAAAAAAGATTGAATAGAACCTATCATAACCATTATATCCATAATATTTTCAGAATTTCTAAGGTAAACTAATGGCTTATTTCTTTTCATTGTCTTAAAAACCTTTTTATCTTTAGATAATAGCAAACTATATAACTTATCTGCTGCTTCTTCATTATCCATAAAAAAGTCTAAGGCATACTCTTTTTTAGGATCCTTTATATACCCACAAGATAAAAAAATTCCACGTACAAATCCCTTTAATATATCTTCACTAGACAAAATCAGATTGACATCAAGCTTTCTAGTGCCTTGCAAAAACTCTATGTATCCTTTTTGTTTTGGGATAAGTATTATATATACATTATGTTCTCCTAATCTTTTTGAAATAGAATATTTTATTTCTATTTTTAGGTCTGTTATATCTTTCATAAATTTATATACCCTTTTTGCTAGAGTTAGATTCTCTAATCTTAACTCTATCTTATTTTCAGAAAAAGCATTCTTACTGAGAAGAATAGCTGAAATTTCAGCTTTTTTCTCTATACTAGTTACCATCTCATTATTGAATATTTCTTCTTTTACATTATAGGTATAAGACATTTCTCCTCCTATTTTGTTTCAGCCCAATTCACTCCTATATTAGTATTTATCTCCAAAGGCACACTATCAAACTTTACGCTTTCTCTCATTATTTTTTCAATATCTTCTCTATATATCTCTAATTTTTCTTTTTCTATTTCAAAAATAAGCTCATCATGTACCTGCAATAGTAAAGATATTCCATCTCTATCTTTTATATATCTATAAATCTCTATCATAACTTTTTTTATAATTTCAGCAGCTGTTCCTTGAATTACACTATTTACTGCCATTCTCTCAGCTTGACTTTTTATATTTTTATTCCTAGAGTTGATTCCCTCTATAAGTCTTCTTCTTCCAAAAAAAGTTTCTGTATAACCATATTTTTCTGTAAATTCTACTATCTCTTTTTCAAACTCTCTAACTTTAGGATATTGATTAAAATATCTATCTATATATTCACTGGCTTCTTTTTGTGATATTCCAAGTTCTTTCGCTAGACCAAAAGCTGTTTTCCCATAGATTATACTAAAGTTTATTGTTTTAGCTATAATTCTTTGCTCTCTACTCACCTCTTCTTCATCTGTCAATTCAAATATCTTCCTAGCTGTAAGACTGTGTAAGTCCATACTGTTTTGATAGGCCTCTCTTAAATTTTCATCCCCAGAAAGTTGTGCCAATACTCTTAACTCTATTTGAGAATAATCTATTCCCATAAGTACAAAGTTTTTTTCAGCAATAAAACCTTGTCTTATTTTTATTCCTTCATCAGTTTTTACAGGGATATTCTGTAAGTTAGGGTCAGATGAAGATAGTCTACCTGTTGTAGTCCCTATTTGATTAAATGTAGTATGAACTCTATCTTTTTCATCTCTCAATTTTGGTATAGCATCTACATAGGTATTTTTTAGTTTTGCTAATTTTCTATATTCTAATATAGCTTTAGCAATCTTTGCTCCATCAGCTTTTAACTTTTCTAATACCTCTTCATCAGTAGATAATCCTGTCTTTGTCTTTTTCACAGGTGGTAAATTCAACTTAAAAAAAAGTATCTCTGCTAATTGCTTAGGAGAGTTTATATTGAACTCCTCTCCAGCCTCTTCATAAATTTTTTCCTGTAACTTTTCTATTAAATCTCCCAACTCTTTTTCATAGTTAGAAAAATACTCTGGGTCTATTTTTATTCCCTTTATCTCCATAGAAGATAGTATCTCTATAAGTGGCATCTCTATCTCATTTAATACCTTAATCAAGTTTCTATCCTTTAGTTCCTCTTTTAAGATATCATAACACTCTAAAAGTCCCATTGTTCTTTGACATAGATATTTTCCGTACTCTTTGGCAGAAATATTTTCTGGTTTCTCTTTTCCAAATTTATCAGTATAGTTATCTAACTCTAGCTCAGTCAAATGTTCAATGGGTAATTCTACTTTTTCTTTAGTTTGTGAACTTATAAGATGATAAGCTATCATCATATCTAATTTACAATTTTTTACACTAATTCCTCTATTTAAAATATTTTTTAAATTATAAGTGATAATCTCCCCATCGCAATTATCAAAAAACTCCTGTATCTCTTTACAATTTAGTTCACAATCTTCTACTACTGAAATTGGATCAAACAAGGAAATATTAGTTCCTATCTTACTTTCACATTTTTTCTCAAAAGGAAAATAGTAATCCTTATCAAAAGAACTAAAAGCAATCCCATATTCAGTATAGTAACAACTTACCAAATCAACTTTCTTGAGATTTTTTACCATATCTTTTATATCTGCTTTTCCTTCTATTACTTTAAAAATTCTCTCTTTGGAAACTCTTTTTGGCTTCTCTATCTTCTGTGTTTTCTCATCTCCATTTTCAAGTCCCATCTTTTTAATTAAAGCTTTAAACTCTAAAACTTTAAAAAGTTCTAAAAGTTTTATATTATCAATATTATAATTTAAATTTTCTAAATTAAACTCTAATGGAACATCTTGGCATATAATAGCTAACTTTCTACTCATAAAAGCGATATCTCTATCCTCTACTAAATTATTTACAAGAGATTTTCCTACTCCAGCAATCTCTGTAAGACTATCTATATTTTCATAAATTCCCTCTAATGTCTCATATTTTTCTAACATAGGAATAGCTTTTTTAGGTCCTATTTTTCTAACCCCTGGAATCCCATCACTTGAATCTCCAATTAAACCAAATAAATCTGGAATTTTTTTAGAAGGAACACCTAGATACTCTACAACATCTTCATCTGTTCTTATTATTTTAAATCTATCTCCACCTTCTCCCTTTCCAAGTAAAGCTATATTAATATTTTCATCTAATATCTGAGCCAAATCTTTATCTCCAGTAATAACATAAACTTCTACATCTTGAGTTGAAAGCTTTTTAGCAAGTGTACCTAAAATATCATCTGCTTCATAACCGTCCATTTTATATCTTTTTATTTGATAACAATCTAGCAACTCTTCTATTCTGGGAATCTGCAATATTAGATCTTCAGGTGCTGATTCCCTTTGAGCTTTATAGTCCTTATAAATTTCACTTCTTTTTAAAGAAGATCTTCTCACATCAAAAGCTGCTCCGATATAATCTGGAGAAAACTCTTTTATTATACTCATCAAAGTATTTACAAATCCATATACAGCTCCAGTTGGTTCCGTTTTTGTTCTAAAATTCATATTGGCAAAATATGCTCTATACATCATCGCACTTACATCTAAAAGCACAGCTCTTTTTTTTCTCATTATTGCCTCCCATTTCATACATTTTACTGTATTATTATATCATAAATACTGGACTTTTGTTTATACTTTTTTATTTCCTCTCAAATAAAAAATCTTGGACTTAATAAAAAAATATGCTATAATTAGTCAGAGCTAGAATTTAATGGGAGGGAAAAATATGAATGTTGTTGTTTTAGTTGGTAGACTAACAAGAGACCCAGAATTAAAATTTGGACAAAGTGGAAAAGCGTATTCAAGATTTTCTTTAGCTGTAGATAGACCATTTTCTAAGGGGGAGACAGATTTTATCAATTGTGTAGCTTTTGGAAAAACTGCTGAACTTATTGGAGAATATCTTAGAAAAGGAAGAAAAGTTGGAGTAAATGGAAGACTTCAAATGAACAAATTTGAAATGAATGGAGAAAAAAGAACATCTTATGATGTGCTTGTAGAAGCTATTGAGTTTTTAGAGTCTAAAGGAACTTCTGATTCTTCTAGTTATGAACCAGAATACACTCCACCACTTTCAAAAGCTACCCCTAAAGAGATAGAAGAAATACCTTATGAAGATGACGATGAATTTCCATTCTAAATATATAATAAAGTAAATTAAAGAAGAAATTTTTACTATATAATATAGTAAATTTTTTCTTCTTTATTTTTTATTTTTTTATTTTTTTATTTCAAAAAACTTTATATAAGATTATTTTATTTTAGTATTTACTTTTTCTTATTTTTGTTATACAATATACCTATATTTTAGCATATATCGTTACATATTTAGTTTTGGGGGTATCATCTTGAAAAAAACTACATTAAAATCACTTGATGTTGATGTAATTAATTTTATACTTCATAACAATAAAGCTAATATTGATGAAATATGTAATTGTTTTGAAGTTTCTCAAGTGAATATTCGTACAGTTTTAGCAAAAATTGAAGAGTTTGTTTTTGAACAAAAAATGGGTAATCTTCTAAAAAAATCTGGTTACTATTATTTTGAAAATAATAGTGTAAACTTTAATTTGAACTTAAATTCAAATAATATTTCAATAGAACTTTTAGAAAAAAAAGAAAGAATTGTATACTTAATTTTAAAGCTTATATTAGAAAAATCTATCAATCTTACATCTATTTCAAAAGAATTAAATGTTTCAAGAATAACCCTCAACTCTGATATAGAAAGTATTAAAGAGCTAGTTGAAAAATTTGGACTCACCCTTGTTAGTATACAATGGAAGGGAGTATTTCTTAAAGGAGATCTACAAAATTTACAAAAATTTTCTATTCTTTTCTTTTCAAAATTATATATAGAAAATTACTTTTCCTCTCCTTTAAAAAAAATTATTAATCCAGTTATTTATAGCTATTATAGAAAATATATAGATGTAAACATAGAAACTAATATTTTTAGAATAACAGATAAAATTCATCAACACTTTGATATAAAACTCGGTAACTATCATTATTTTATTCTTATTAGTTTATTGATATATATCCATTTAAATTACAATGAAGAAATTAAAATCTACAAAAATATAGACTCATTTTCAATTGGATTAAAAAATACATTAAGTGATATTCTAGAAACAGATGAAAAAGTATTACTCAACAATAATTTTGATTCGATTGCTATATATTTATCTCATTGTATAAATAATGTATATTCTATTCCTCTTCCTATAAAGACAAATGATATTATTGCTGAAATTTACTCAAGTTTTGCCTTGGAAAAAACTTCTTTAGCAACAGAACTTCTTGGTTTCTTTATAAGTGATATATACTATGAAAATACTCTTTTTATCCCTAATTATACAAAATTTGATAAAAAGGAAGAGAATCTATTAAATGAAAAAATTTCTCAAAGATTAATTTCTATTTTTAATAAATATAAAATAACTTTTAGCAGAAAAAATATTATCTTTCTGTATTACTACTTAAATAATCTTATTATGGAAGCTAAGAAAAAAAATATTTTAATTATAGACCAGAGTATCACAATGTGGAAAGGAAATAAGTTAAAAGAGAAACTATGTCACCTTGAACAAGTAAAAAAAATTCAGATTCTTTCTTATTTTAATTTTAAAGCTTTCCCTATTGAAACTTATAGTAAATATGATATTTTTGTATTCATTGATCTTCCAGAAGAAAAAAATACAATATATAGAAAAAAAGTTTATTTTATTAATGGATTTGAAATTTTAAAAAATTCAATTAATGTCTCTAAACTATTTTAATAATATAAAAGGAACCTTAAAAAGGTTCCTTTTATATTATTAAAATTATTTTCTAATTCCTAATTTAGCAATTAAACTTCTATATCCTTCTAGATCTTTCTTAGTTAGGTAAGCTAATAATCTTTTTCTTTGTCCTACCATTTTTAATAATCCTAATCTTGAATGGAAATCTTTCTTATGAGTTCTTAAGTGCTCAGTTAGATGATTAATTTTTTCAGTTAACAAAGCGATTTGAACTTCTGTAGAACCAGTATCTCCTTCAAACTTTCCAAATTCTTTAATTATTTCTGCTTTACTTCTCATAGCCATTTTAATTTCCTCCTAATTATATATTATCTAAGCTAAGTAATACGAGGCTAACCGTAAAACTGAGCCTAAATTTCTTCGTTATTATAACATAAATTATAAATTTTGTAAAGTTTATTCAGAAATTTTTTCTGTATTAGGCTCTATTAGATCTTTTTTAGTTGGAATAGTCTCCCCCTTCATTATAGCCTCAAATTCTTCTCTATTTAAATGCTCTCTTTCTAACAAAGCTTTTGCTACCGCATCTAATCTATCATAATATTTTGTTAAAGTATCTATTGTTTCTTTATACATTGTTTGAACAATTTTTAATATCTCTTCATCTACTTCTTTACCAGTTACATCACTGTAATACTTCTGTTGAAAATAATCTCCTTCTTTAGTATTATCCAATAATATCGGTCCAAATTTTTCATTCATACCAAACCTAGTTACAATAGCATGTGCAATTGCTGTAGCTCTTTCAATATCATTACTTGCTCCAGTTGTAATATCTCCAAAAACTATTTGCTCTGCTGCTCTCCCTCCATAAAGTATTCTCATTTCATCTAAAAATTCACTCTTAGATTTATAACTTCTATCTTCTTCAGGTAATGCCATAGTATAACCACCAGCCATTCCTCTAGGAACAATAGAAATTTTATGAACTGGATCTGTATTAGGGAGTGCATAATGCATCACGGCATGTCCAGCTTCATGATAAGCTGTTATTTTTCTTTCTTTTTCAATAACTTTTTTAGATTTTCTTTCTGGCCCTATACTTACTTTTTCAGAAGCTTCTTCTAAATCTTCCATAGTAATCTCTTCTCTATTATCTCTTGCCGCTAGTATAGCTGCCTCATTTAATAAATTAGCTAAATCTGCCCCTACAAATCCTGGAGTTTTCTTTGCTATTGTTCTGAGATCAACATCTTTAGAAAGTTTTTTACCTCTTACATGTACTTTTAAGATAGCTTCTCTTCCGTCAATATCTGGGCTATCTACAAATACTTGTCTATCAAATCTTCCAGGTCTCATAAGAGCTCTATCTAAAATTTCAGGCCTGTTCGTAGCTGCTAAAACTATAATAGTTTCATCAGTTCCAAATCCATCCATCTCAACAAGAAGTTGATTAAGAGTTTGCTCTCTTTCATCATTTCCTCCACCTTGTCCAGATCCTCTTTTTCTACCAACAGCATCTATTTCGTCTATAAATATTATACAAGGAGCATTTTTTCTAGCTTTATTAAATAAGTCTCTAACTCTTGAGGCTCCTACCCCTACAAACATCTCTACAAATTCAGAACCAGACATACTAAAGAAAGGAACTTTTGCTTCTCCAGCCACTGCTTTTGCAAGTAAAGTTTTACCAGTTCCTGGTGCTCCTAATAATAATACACCTTTAGGAATTCTCGCTCCTATATTCTTAAATTTCTCTGGTTCTCTCAAGAATTTTACAACCTCTTCTAATTCTACCTTTGCCTCTGTAATTCCAGCTACATCTGCAAAGGTGACTTTTGAAACATCTTCTCCATTTTCCTTGGCTTTAGATTTTCCTACGTTGAATATTTGTGGGCCACCACCATTACCTTTTCCCATCTTATTCATCATGAATATCCATACACCAATTAATAATAACATTGGGAACCATGATATTAAAATATTTAGAAGTAACGGCATCTGTTGAGGTGGAACAGATTTTATAGTTGCTCCATTAGCCTCTATAACTCCAATTAGTTTCTCATCTCCACCCAATCTATCAGTTATCATCCTAGCACTGTATACTTCTTTTTCATTAGAAGTATATCCATAAACATACCCCTCTTTTTCATCTACTTTTTTTATTTTTCCATCTTTTACAGATTGTAGAAATTCTGAATATGAAATTTCATTATTAGGAGTCTTTCTAGTATCAGATAACATAGCTGGAAGAGACATTACTAATGTTACTATAAATAGTAGCATTATAAAACCTTTAAAATTAAACTTTCCTCCTAATTGCTTTAATTTATTCTCTTCATCTTTATTCTTACTATTCTTATCACTATTTTGAGCCATTCCCTCTTTTAATTTATTTCTTAGCTCTTCTTTTCTTTCTTTTACTTCATCTTCAAACTCTTTTTTTCTTTCATCCTCAACTTTTAATTCTTCTTTCTTTTGATCAAGTGGTTCTTTACTTTCTTGCTGAAGTTCTTTTTCTTTCTCTTCTATTTTTTGATTTTCATTTTCTTCAAATAAATTTTTATCGTTCAATTTACTTTATCCTCCTTACACTCAGTTTAACGCAAATTTTAGCTGTACTACTATACTTTTCATTTCCTCTAATCCCAGCTATCCATACAATATTTCCTTTATGGACTACAAGTGGGATAAAATTTCTGTCTCTTTTAGCTATTTTTTCATTTATAAATATATCTTTTAATTTTTTTTCCCCCTTCATACCTATTGGATTGATCTTATCTCCCTCTTTTCTTCCTCTTATTATGAGAGTATCTCCTACTTTAAGATTTGTATAAAAGCAATCTCTATTTTGCTCAATTCTATCTGTATACTCAGCTTCTATGATATAGTTTCCATACTCCACTCTATTTGGAATTACCATACAAATTTCTCTAATACTTTCTTTTATGAGATATTTCTTTTCTACTTTTAGTATATCATACTCCTTTTTTAAAATATATTCACTACTAAGGGTAACCTCTTGACTTCCACCTTTTTCTAAAATATTCTCTATCAAAGATATTTTTTTCCTATTTACATCTAGTCCATGCTTATAAAGAAACTTACTAAGAATTCTTCCTCTAATATTTTTTGGAAATCTTAAAATTTCAGAAACTTTCAGAATATCACTTTGTTGAAATCTTTTTATTTCTTCTTCTATAAAAAAATTTATCTCCCTAATCTCCTCTATTAATGAAAAAATTTTATCCTTGAATTTAGGGTTATATCTTTGTTCTATAAATGGTATTAAATCAAGCCTTATACTATTTCTTGTAAAATCATTTTTTAAATTTGTACTATCTATGCAATAAGCTATTTTATTTTTATTTAAATATTCTATAATTTCACTCTTATATATTTCAGAAATAGGACGAATATACACATCTCTTTTAGATAAAATTCCCTCTAATCCACAAAGTCCTGTTCCTCTTGAAAGTCTGAATATAAATGTCTCTATTTGATCATCTTTATTATGAGCTAAAACAATTTTATTACTTTTAGTTTTTTGCATAATTTTAGCATAGAAGCTATATCTTGCTTCACGACCAGCTTCCTCTAAAGATATACCACTTTTTTTTGCTAAACTAATCACATCTATTTTTTTAGTAAAAACTTCCAACTTTTTTGATTTCCCATAGTTTATTGAAAAATCTTCATCTCTTTGGGCCTCTTCTCCTCTTAAAAGATGATTAATATGCACCAATACAATATTAAAATTAATTTTCTCTTTCAACTTAAGAAGCATCTCTACTAAGAAAACAGAATCTGGTCCACCTGAAAACCCTACAACAACCCTATCTCTACTCTCTATTAAAGCTTCCTTCTCATTCTTAATTACTATTCTCTCAAACACTCTCATAAAATCACTCTTTTCATAGAATTATAACATATATCAAATTATTTTTCCAAAGAATTTTATATATTTAATAAAGAATTTTAATTTAAAAAGAAAACTAAAAATTATTTTAGTTTATTTCCTCTTTATTCTCAGTGCTTTTCTACTATTTTTGTAAGTTTAGTTCTATAATCAAAAAATATATAAATGTTTTCAAATTTTTTTGTAAAAATATTATAATTAAATTTTTCTAATTCACTATTCTTATGTCCATCTCTAATACTTTTATAATTTCCTTTTCTAATAATTTCATCATATAACTTTCCATCTTTTTCACTTTTAAACCACTCTGGATAAAATCCTGTTTTCCCTAACATCAAATAATCATATTTTAAATATTCTATAAATATATCTCTATCTTTAAAGTTCTTCTCTATATAAAATTCATATAAAAAAGTAAAAAGTGTACTTTCTTTATGACTTACCTTTAAATACCCCCTTTTGTCAAAGTAGTCAGCAATTTCTTCATAAAAAGAAAAAGCACTTTTATAATGACTTTCAATTATCCATTGTACACTTTCTGAAAATTTTTCAGAATTGTAATAAAAATCTAAAACTTTTTCTAAATTTTTTAATTTCACTATCTCAGCAAAACTTATAAATTCATTTGAAAAAACTTCATATGGCGGCTTAGAAAAATATTTATAATTATATTTTTCTCTCTCTTCATACATCTTTGTTCCTTTTAAAAGCTTTAAAAATCCAAGCTGTATCATTTCAGGTTTCATATTATATACATAATCAAAAGAGTATTTAAATTTTTCATAGGTTTCATATGGAAGTCCTACAATTAAATCTAAATGTAAATGAATATTTTTAGTTATTTTTCTAACATTGTACTCTAATTTTTTTAAATCATTTACTCTTCTTATACTTTTCATAGCTTGAACATCTATTGTCTGAACTCCTATTTCAAATTGAAAATATCCTTTTGGCACAGTTTCTAAAAAAATTAATGTTTCATTATTGAATATATTAGCATTTATCTCAAAATGAAAGGTAATTCCCTCTCTATAATTTTCTAATAAAAATTTCCAAATAGCCATATATTTTTCTCTACTTAAATTAAAAGTTCGATCTACAAACTTTAAAAGTCTTATAGGTGAGTCGATAAATTTTTTTAAATCTTTCTTTATCCTATCAATAGAATAGTATCTTACACTTTTATCTATTGAAGACATACAATATGAACAATTAAATGGACATCCTCTTGAAGATTCATAGTAAAATATCTTAGTCTTATCTTGTAATTCTTCATCATCATATGGAAATGGAATTATATCTAAATTTTCTATAAGTGGTTCTGCTCCATTATATTTTATTTCTAAATTTTCTCTATATACTACACCTTTTACTTGTGAAATTTCTTGAGTCAAAAAATTAAGTAAAACTTTCTCTCCTTCTCCAATAAAAATATAGTCTATCTCTTCATTTTCTTTCATAATTTTTTCCCATTCATAAGATACCTCTGGTCCGCCCAAAGCTATTTTCAAATTTGGAAGTATCTTTTTCAACTCTTTGGTTAAACTAAAAACATATTCCTTATTCCATATATAGGTCGAAAATATTATCACACTTGGTTGTAATTCAAACAAATCTTTAATTATATTTATTAATTGATTATTTATATTTGTTTCATAAATATCTAATCTCACATCGCTATTTTTTTCAACAAATTTCTTTAAATATCTAACTGCTACATTTAAATGTACATATTGACTATTTATAGCAGTTAAAACGATTTTTCCCATTATTTACTCCCTAATTTTATTATTTTTTTGAAAATTCAAATGTTCTTTATATGTTTTACTAAAAAAATGTCCTCCATCACCTCTAGCAACAAAAAAAAGGTAATCGGTTTCAGCTGGATTATAAGCTGCTAAGATTGAATCTATAGCTGGATTACATATAGGTGCAGGTGGTAATCCTTTATACTTATATGTATTATATGGCGATTCTACATCTAAATCTTTATAATATATTCTTCTTTTTTTATAATCAAATACAAAATTTACTGTAGCATCAGATGATAATGTCATTCCCTTTTTCATTCTATTATAAAAAACAGAAGCCATTATTGGTTTTTCACTCTTTAACATAGCTTCTCTTTCTAATATTGAAGCCATTATTAACTTTTGATAAAATTCATCTTTATTGGGATATTTTTCACTTGGAAATTTTTTTAAAAACTCTTTTAACATGGTTTCTACCAACATTTTTTCATTGTATTTTTCTGGTAAAAAATATGTTTCTGGATAAAGATATCCTTCAAAATTTCCATTTGGTGTTGGATAAGGAAAACTCTGTGCTGCTTTATTCAACTCTTCATAAAATTCATAATTATTTATATGGCCCATTTTTTCTAAATGTTCAACTATCTGCTTTATACTAAAACCTTCTGGAATTGTAACTTTTACTATCCTTCCTTTTCCTGATTCTAGTATGTCTATTATCTCTTTTAAAGAATATTTTCCTTCAATGTGATATTGTCCTGCTTTTATCCCTTTTCCTCCATCTCTAAACTTCAAATATAGCTTAAAAATAAAATTTTTTGAATTTGGAAGTGATATCAATGATTTCCTAAGAGCTTGATCTTTTTCTATTGTAAGTGATACATTATACTCCTTTTTTCCATTTATTTGATAAAAAACGTGTCCACTAACTGCTAATATCAGTAAAACTAATATGCATAGTATGATATAATAATTTTTTTTCATTTTTTCTCCTACTTTGAATTATTTTGTTCCTTTACTATTATATCATAGTTTCTATACTGTTAAAATAGGAAATTTAAAACTATTCTTTTATACAATAATTTTTTTAATTTTTTCTTGACATATTTTTATTATTATGATAACATAATTTTTGTAATGAGCAATGCGGGAATAGCTCAGTTGGTAGAGCGTCAGCCTTCCAAGCTGAATGTCGCGAGTTCGACCCTCGTTTCCCGCTCCATTTTTTTGGGGATATAGCTCAGTTTGGGAGAGCGACGCACTTGCACTGCGTAGGTCAGCGGTTCGATCCCGCTTATCTCCACCATGCCTAGATAGCTCAGTTGGCTAGAGCATACGGTTCATACCCGTACGGTCGATGGTTCGAATCCATTTCTAGGCACCATAACTTTATCAATAACACTTTTTCGGATGAAGGAGTGTTTTTTTTTATCCCTTTAATTTTTCATTACTTTATCTTTCTAACATACTTATAAAAAATAGAAAAATAATTTTTAGTTAAAATATTAAAAAAAATAGAGTATAATATAATTAGCTTATAATAGAGAACGGAGGAAAAATTATGGGAAAAAATTATTTAGATTATTACAAAATGTGGTTAGAATCAAAAAATATAACTGAAAAAGATAGAAAAGAACTTTTAGAAATAAGAGATGATGATAAAGAGATTGAAAATAGATTTTATACAGATTTAAGTTTTGGAACTGCTGGAATGAGAGGGGTAAGAGGAGTAGGAAGAAATAGAATCAATAACTACAATATCAGAAAAGCTACTCAAGGACTAGCTAACTATATTCTAGCAACAACTGGAGAAGAGGGAGCAAAAAGAGGAGTAGCAATAGCTTATGATTGTAGAATAGGTTCTACTGAATACGCTTTAAATACAGCTCTTGTACTTGCAGGAAATGGAATAAAGGCATATCTATTTGAATCTCTAAGATCAACACCAGAGTTATCATTTGCAACTAGAGAGTTAAAAGCTCAAGCAGGGGTAATGGTAACAGCTTCTCACAATCCCCAAGAGTACAATGGATATAAAGTATATTGGGAAGATGGGGCTCAAATAGTTGAACCACAAGCTAGTGGAGTAGTAAATGCTGTAAACTCAGTAGATATTTTCAATGATATAAAAATGATAAGTGAAGAGGAAGCAAAAGCTAAAGGACTATTAGAATATATAGGAAAAGCAGTAGATGATAGATTTATAGAAGAGGTAGAAAAACAAGCTATAAATACAGATTTACCAAATAAAAAAGATTTTAAAATAGTTTATTCTCCACTACATGGAACAGGAAGAGTAGCTGTTCAAAGAGTTTTAAAAGAGATGGGATATGAGTCTGTATACACAGTGCCTGAGCAAGAGATGCCAGATGGAATGTTCCCAACTTGTTCATATGCTAACCCTGAAGATAAATCAGTATTTAAATTAAGTACAGAGTTAGCTGATAAAATAGGAGCAAATATCTGTTTAGCTAATGACCCAGATGCTGATAGAACAGGTATAGCTATAAAAGATGACAATGAAAATTGGTACTATCCTAATGGAAACCAATTGGGAATCTTATTGATGAACTATCTATTAGAGATGAATAAAAATCTTCCAGCTAATGGAGCAGTAATATCTACAATAGTTTCTACTCCTATGCTAGATGTAATAGCTAAAGATAAGAATGTAAAATTATATAGAACTTTAACAGGATTTAAATATATAGGAGAAAAGATTAGACAGTTTGAAAATAAAGAGTTAGATGGTACATATCTATTTGGATTTGAAGAGTCTATTGGATACCTAGTAGGAACACATGTAAGAGATAAGGATGCTGTAGTATCTTCACTGTTAATTACAGAGATGGCATGTTACTATGACAGTATAGGTTCTACTCTTTATAAAGAGTTAAATAAACTATATGAAAAATATGGTTGGTATAAGGAAGAGACAGTTTCTATAACTAAGACAGGAAAATCTGGATTGGAAGAGATTGGAAAAATAATGAAAAATATGAGAGAGAAAGAGCATACAGTAATCTGTGGTGAAAAAGTAGTAGTGTGTAGAGATTATAAATTACAAGTAGAAAAAGATTGTGTAACAGGGGAAACTAGAAAAATAGATTTACCAAAATCTGATGTTATCCAATTTGTATTAGAAGATAAAACTTATATTACTGTTAGACCATCAGGAACAGAACCAAAAATCAAATACTATCTATGTGTAGTAGCTTCTGGAGATAAGGAAGCAGATGAAAAGCTAGCATATGTAAAAGCTGAGTTTTTAAAATATGTAGATGCTCTATAAGAGGTAATACAGGAGGAAAAATGGTAGATGGAATATATATACATATTCCTTTCTGCATGAATAAGTGTAACTACTGTGATTTTTTATCTTTTAAGTCTAATGAAGAAGAGAGAAAAAAATATGTAGATTACATTTTAAAAGAGATAGACTTATATCCTAAATATGAGTATGATACAGTTTATTTTGGAGGGGGAACTCCCTCCCTTTTAAATTGTAAAGATGTAGAGAGGATAATAAAAAAATTAAATATAAAAGCTGGGGCAGAGATTACTTTAGAAGTAAATCCTAAAACTGTAAATTTAGAAAAGTTAAAAGGCTTTAAAAAAGCTGGAATAAATAGAGTGAGCATAGGAATGCAGACATTTGATGAAAAAATGTTACAAGTTTTGGGAAGAATGCATAACTCCAATGAAGGTATTGAAACTTATTATCAAGCTAGAGAGGCTGGTTTTGATAATATTAGCTTAGATTTAATGTTTTCACTCCCTAATCAAAGCATAGAAAAAGTAAAACAGGATTTAGAAAGATTGTTAGAGTTAAGACCTGAACATTTTTCTATATACTCACTTATTTGGGAAGAGGGGACAGCTTTTTTTAAAAAATTAGAAGAGGGAGTATATAGAGAAACTGATAATGATTTAGAAGCTCAGATGTTTGAATATATAATAGATAGAGCTACTGAAGCTGGATATATTCACTATGAGATATCTAACTTTTGTTTACCTAGCAAAGAGGCAAGACATAATTCAAAATATTGGGAAAATAGAGAGTATTTAGGTATTGGATTGGGGGCTTCTGGTTATATTGGAGTAAAAAGATATAAAAATCAGGTGCAATTTTCTAAATATTATGATAATATAGAAAGAGGAATATTACCTATATTAGAAGAGGAGATAGTAACTGCTGAAACTAAAGAGGAATATAAGTATATGTTAGGTTTTAGATTGCTCAATAAAGGTGTGATTCCTAGTGGAAAATATTTAGAAAAATGTATCTCATTAGAAGAGCAAGGTTTTCTAAAAAGGAGTGGAGAAGCTTATATTTTAACTAGAAAAGGAATAATGCTTGCTAATGATGTTTTAGATAAGTTTATTTAAATGGAGTTGAGAAGAATGAGTAACATAAAAAATAATATTGAAGAGATTCAAAAAGATATAAAAGATTACTCTATTTATCCTGAAAAAGTAAAGTTTACAGCTGTAACAAAATATGTAGATGCTGAAGTTATGAATAGTATATTAGATTGTGGAGTAAAAGTTTTTGGAGAGAACAAAGCCCAAGTTATCAAAGAGAAGTATGAAAAATATTTTTCTGAGGGAAGAAAAGATATAGAGTGGCATTTTATAGGTAATCTTCAAAAAAATAAGGTAAAATATATAGCTCCTTTTGTAAAGCTTATACACTCTGTAAATAAACTATCTCTTGCTCAAGAAATAGATAAGAAAGCACTACAAAATAATAGAGTGATAGATGTACTTTTAGAAATAAATATTGCTGGAGAAGAGAGTAAAGAGGGGTATGAATTAGAAGAGTTATACAAAGAATTACCTCAACTTTTAGAATTAAAAAATATAAATATAATAGGCCTTATGACTATGGCTCCTTTTGTAGATGATGAGGCTCTTGTTAGAGGTGTATTTAGAAGGCTTAGAGAGATTAAAGATGAGTTAAATGAAAAGACTTTCAATGGGAAACTTACAGAGCTTTCAATGGGAATGACAAATGATTATAAGATAGCATTAGAAGAGGGAGCTACTATTATAAGAGTAGGAAGAAAAATATATAAATAATTAGGAGGAATAAAAATGAATAAAAACCCAATAGATAAGATAAAAGTATTATTTGGATTAGATAATCCAGATGGAGCTGGGACAGATACCGATATAGATTTTGAAGATACTGGAATCACTGATATCGAAATAATGGAAGAAAGAAAAGAACAAGATTCTATTCCAGCTAATTCACAGATACAAAATTCAAATAAACAAAATTCTAAAAAACAAATTTCGTCATTAGAAGCTGAATTGGGTGGAAGTAACTATCAAACTATATTCTTAGATCCCAAAACTTACTCTGACTGCAAAAAAATAGTAGATTATATAAGAGCCGATAAAATGGTTACTCTTAATTTGGAATATTTAGATGAATTAACAGCAGTAAGACTTATGAACTTTATATCTGGAGCTATGACTGTAAAGGAAGCAACTTATCTTATGATAAGCAAAAAAGTTTATACAGTTGTTCCAAAAAGTATGAAAGTATACTATGAAGACAAAAAAATAATAATTCCTAAAATCTTTAAAGGATTTGGAGAAGAGAGGTAATTGTGAAAAAAAGAAAAAAAGCACTAGCACTATTTTCTGGTGGATTAGATAGCGCTTTAGCTATAAAACTTATGAAAGATCAAGGCGTGGAAGTAATTCCTTTAAATTTTGTATCCCATTTTTTTGGTGGAAAAAATGAAAAAGCTGAGAAAATGGCAGAGCAATTAGGAGTGAAAATAGAATATGTACATTTTGAAAAAAAACATACAGAGGTTGTAAAAAATCCAATATATGGTAGAGGAAAAAATATGAATCCATGTATAGATTGTCACTCTCTTATGTTTAAGGTTGCAGGAGAGCTATTAGAAAAATATGATGCAGACTTTGTAATTTCTGGAGAAGTGCTGGGGCAAAGACCTATGTCTCAAAACTCAGCTGCGTTAGAAAAAGTAAAAAAACTTTCTGGGATGGATGAATTAATAGTAAGACCTCTATCTGCTAGATTATTACCACCAAGTAAACCAGAGTTGGAAGGATGGATAGATAGAGAAAAACTTTTAGATATTCAAGGGAGAAGTAGACATATCCAAATGGAATTAATGAAAAAATATGGTTTAGTGGAATATCCTAGTCCAGGTGGAGGTTGTCTATTGACAGATCCAGCTTTTTCTGATAGACTATCTATATTGGAAAAAGATGGTTATCTTGAAGAGGAATACTCTTTTCTTTTCCATCTAATAAAGAAAAGTAGATTTTATAGATTAGAAAAAGGAAAATATTTATTTGTAGGAAGAGACCAAGAGGGAAATGAGAGAATAGCTAGCTATAAAGAGTTAGGAAGTTTTTATCTGTGTGGACATAGGGTTCCAGGACCACATATGTTAGGTTTTGGAGAGTTTAATGATGAGGATATAAACTTAGTAAAAGAGCTATTTTCAAGATATTCTAAATGTAAAGGTAAAGAGGAGATAGAGGTAAGAATTAATGGACAGATCTCTAAAGTACCAGTAGTAGATGTAGAAAAAGTAGAAGAGTTTATGAAAAAATATCAAATAGTAGGATAGTAGAATTGTAGTAAAATATATAAAGTAAGGCGACTGAATTAATTTAATTTGGAGTTATTCTTTTTATAGGACAATTCTAAGATTATTTATTTTAGTCGTTTTTTTATTATAATAATATTTAGTAAGGAGAAAAATTTTATGAATTGGTTTGAAAACTTAGTAAACATAATCAATGGAATTATGTGGAACAAAAATTTATTAGTAATACTTTTAGTGGTAAGTGGAATTATTTTTACTATTAGAACAAGGGGAGTACAATTTAGATTATTTGCTCATATGTGCCAACTTTTAACTGAAAAATCTAAGGTGGGAAAAGATGATGTTTCTTCATTCCAAGCTTTCTGTATAAGTACAGCGTCGAGAGTAGGAGTAGGAAATCTTGCTGGAGTAGTAGCAGCTGTATCAGTAGGGGGACCTGGTTCTGTATTTTGGATGTGGGTAGTGGCTTTACTTAATTCAGCAACAGCTTTTATCGAGTCAACTATAGCTATACTATATAGAGAAAAAGATCCAAAAGGAGGATATAGAGGAGGAGCACCATATTTTTTAACAAAAGGACTTAATCAAAAGTGGTTAGGAGTACTGTTTGTAATTTTTGCTCTTATTTGCTGGGGAGGAGTTTTCCAAGTAATTTCAAACTCTGTTACAGAATCTTTTAATACAGCTTTTGGAATTAACACAAATATGACTTCTTTGATTTTAGTAGTGTTGTCTGCTGGAGTACTTTTTGGAAATAGAAATAAAATAGTAAAAGTTTTAGATAAGATGGTTCCTTTTATGGCAGCTTTATATTTAATAGTTGTTTTTTATATAATTGTAAAAAATATAGGACTTATGGGTACAACTATGGTAGATATATTTGAACATGCATTTGGAGTTAAACAATTTTTAGGAGGAACATTTGGTAGTGTTGTTATGGAAGGAGTAAAGAGAGGACTTTTCTCTAATGAAGCAGGGTCTGGTTCTGCTCCATGTGCAGCAGCAGCAGCAGAAGTGGAACATCCAGCCAAACAAGGATTAATTCAAGCTCTAGGAGTATTAGTAGATACAGTTGTAATTTGTAGTGCTACAGCTTTTGTTATTTTATTATCTAATGGACACGTACAAGAGGGATTAGGTGGAATGACTTTATTACAAGAAGCTTTTAGATACCATGTAGGAGAGTGGGGAGTTGTTTTTACAGCGGTAATTTTATTCCTTTTCTCATTTAGTACAATTTTAGGTATTAGTTTCTATGCAAAACCTAATTTATATTTTCTCTGTGAAAAAGAATGGCCGCAAGAAGCTTTTAAAATATTTACACTGATTATGTTATACTGGGGAGGAGTTAGACAAAACTTCTTAGTATGGAGTTTAGCTGATTTAGGATTAGGACTTATGACAATAGTAAATATGATTGGAGTATTTCCTCTAGTTTCAAAAGCTCTTGAGAGTTTAAAAGATTACGAAGTTAAATATTTTAAAAATAATTAATTTAAAAAAAGGAACTATTACAATAAAAATTTTGTAATAGTTCCATTATTTTTTATTAACCTCTCTAGTTATTTAAATATTAAATTAACTAAAAAAATTTAAAAATCATATAATTTTTAATTATTAAAGATAAAAATATCATAAATATCCAAATTTCTATATGGACTTGGTAACTTAATCTTTACTTTTTCCCATAGTCTACTAAACTCTACTCTCCCCATATTTCTTATTCTAGTTACTATTTGTTTTTTATACAAAAGATTAACTCCACTACTACTTAATCCATTTAAAATATCATTTTGTAGTTCTTTAAAATTATTCTCATCTACACTTATCAATGAATAATAGTTAGCTAACAATCTCTTTTCTAAACAATACTCCATAGTAAATAATTTTCTTATAGAACTAGCAACAAAATCTAAATTCAATCTTAAAGTAAAATTTCCTTCACGTTCTCCTTCAGTTGCAATAAAGGGTAAAAAAACATTTTCAAAATGGTGGTTCTGTATAGATTTAGTAAAAATTTTAAAATTATTAAAAAAAGAATTTTTTAAAATAACTCGTTTATTAAAATTCTCATCAACTAAATATGAAACTCCCAAATGCCTAAATAAAGAAAATGTCAAATCTTGTGAGTGTCCAAAATTAAATATATATTCTTTATAAACCACATTATCATTCACTCTCTTTATAAAATTTTCTGCTTTTTCTAATAACTCTCCCATATTTTCTAATTGAAATATCCTATCAAAGAAATTTTGTTTTAATATAAGACTTTTTCTTCTTTCGAGAGGTAATTTCATCATACATTTTTCTAAATTTGTAGTTTTCAACAATCTTTTTATAAATCCTTCATCTATATCGAAAAATATAATTTCATCTTTCTCTACTAAAATTGTTTGTGTATCTTTTATTGCCTTTACTCTTTTCAATTCTTTAGCTAAAAACTCTAAATATGATTGATTAAATAAGGAAAATATTTCTCTTTCCTCTTTTTTTAAATCTGTTCTCTCCTTTAGTATTTTATCCAAATTTATATAGTCTAATACTGAAACAATTCCTTCTCTATTTATTCCTATTGCATTCCAAGTATATGTATATGGAATTACATTATACTTTCTATCAATAGAAAGAGCTACATATTGTGCTATTCCTCCTCCTAATGAGTGACCAGTTAAAGTTATACTCCTATGTGGAATTTTATCTATTTTTATTAGCTTTTGATAAACTTCAACCCCTTCATAAAATTGTTGTGGGATCTTTCCAAGTCCAATAGCTAAATCTGTTTCTATGAAATCTTTATAAGCATCTTCTAAAGGAAATTTTTCACTTCCTCTATAAGCTACAACATAAGTCTCATCTTTTTCAAAAACTACTGAATAAAAACCTGAAGCTTCCTTTCCTGAAGAAGCCGTTCTATTATCTACATAGTAAATTTTCCAACTTTTCAAAATTTTTTTATAGTATTCATAAAATATCTTTCTATTCTTAGACAAAAAAATAGAGAATGTCTCAGTTATAGAAGGGTTATTTTCAAAACTCTCAAATACCTCTTTGAGTGTTTTTCCACACTGACTTTTAGTAAAGTTATAATATGATAAAACACTTAAAAGTATATATTCCCTAACTGTTGTCATCTTCGCCTCCCTATCATAT
This sequence comes from Fusobacterium necrogenes, assembly GCF_900450765.1. Lineage (NCBI taxonomy): Bacteria > Fusobacteriati > Fusobacteriota > Fusobacteriia > Fusobacteriales > Fusobacteriaceae > Fusobacterium > Fusobacterium necrogenes. The sequence continues at coordinate 1,151,648 of NZ_UGGU01000003.1, forward strand.
TGCCACTAAAATCAAAATTAAATAAGTAATTGCCCAACCTAAAAAAGCACCTATTAAAGTTTCGAAAAATGTATGTATCTTTCCTTCAATTCTAGAATGAATAACAAGTACAGTTAAAATAAAAGTTAGAAAAAATATTTTAGGATTATCTGTAAGAGCAGTTACTAAAGTTAATATAGAAGTAGCTAATGCACTATGTCCACTAGGAAATCCTCCCCTCAAAGCTGTTCCTTTTCCAGTTATAGCTTTTATACATATAACAACAACTACTATTAATACAAAAATAGATAAAACAGTATGTTGATATGAGGCCTTCAAAAAAGAAAAAGCTTCTTTCATATTCAATATTATTCTCTTTTCAAAGACTATATACCCTACAAAAAGTGCGTTAATAGCTGTTATTAATACTGCACCAGCTGCTATATCTTTTGCTCTTTTTGCTAGTGGATGATATTTTTCTGTAACCATATCTACACAACTCTCAATAGCTGTATTAAAAAGTTCAGCTAACCATATTAATGCAACACTGATAATTATAGCTATAGCATCATATTTCCCTATATCCAAAAAAAGAGAAAAAATAAATACTATAATTGTGCAAAAACAATGAAATTTCATGTGTCTTTCTGTTCGAATGGTTTCAAATATTCCTTCAAAAGCTACGTTAAATTTCTCAGTAATTCCAATATTTTTCCATTTATTTCTCTCTTCCATTATCATCACATCTCTCTAGTAAAGCCAGAATTACCTAATAATTCTTCTTCTTTAGCTCTCATTTCTTTTTTACTATTTTCATCAATATGATCATATCCCAATAGATGTAAAATTCCATGAGTTAATACATAAAAAAACTCTCTTTTACTAGAATGATTGTATTCTTTTGCTTGTTCTTCTACTTTTTCTAAAGAAATAACAATGTCACCTAAAGTATCATATGGACCTATATCAAAATCTTCTGTTTCATGATAAGCAAAAGATATCACATCAGTAGGTTCATTCTTATCTCTATATTCCCTATTTATTATTTGAATCTCTTCATTACCTGTTAATAGAAGAGATATATATACCATTCCTTTACTCTCATACTCTTTTTCTAACACTTTTTGGATATATCCTCTTATCTCCTCTTCATTTACTAAATTATCAAAACCTTCTATCTCCAAAGACATCTCTAATACTACTTCCATCTTTTCTCCTTTATCTAAATTTTATTTTTGGCCCGGATATTTTATCCTTACATGATGTATACTCACTAATGTTTTTATAAAAACTCTAATTATTATTTCTATCTCTTTAAATGTTAGATTAGCTTCTGATAGCTGATTATCTTCTATTTTACCATTGATAATCTTTCTTATCATATTCTCCATAGTTATTGGATTTTTTTCATCTAATGACCTTATAGCTGCTTCAATAGAATCCGCTAACATTATTATAGCAGACTCTTTTGTCTTAGGTTTAGGCCCACTATATCTAAATTCCTCTTTCTCAACATTTGGATCTAATTTTTTAGCTGCATTATAGAAATAGGCTAAAAAACTCGTTCCTTGATGCTCATACATTATATCCCTTATTTCTTTAGGAATTTGATAGTCTTTTGCCATCTCCGCTCCATCCTTAGTATGAGATGTAATTATTAATGTACTCATAAATGGAGATATTCTATTATGTGGATTTTCTCCATTCTGCTGATTTTCTATATAAAATTTTGGTCGTTTAGTCTTTCCTAAATCATGATAATATGAAGCTACTCTACAAAATACTGCATTCGCTCCTATTGCAGCAGCAGCATTTTCTGAAAGAGTTGCTACCATTACAGAGTGTTGAAAAGTTCCTGGAGCTTCAACTGATATCTTCTTTAACAAAGGATGAGATAAATCTCCTAACTCTAATAATCTAAATATTGTTAAAATATTAAAAGTTCTTTCAAAATATGGTAAAAATGCTATTGTTAACATTCCAGAAATAAGTCCTGACAGTAAAATAGAACCAGATGTTATAGCAGTTGTAAATCTTTCTATCTCTGAAAAATATGAAAATAATAAGTATATTCCTACTTTTAAAATTGATAACTGTACTCCAGCAGCTATGATACCAGAACGAGTATTTATTTTAGATACTATGTTAGCAGCAAAAGAAATAGCTATAAAATACATAGTAAAAAATTTTAAATCAAAATTTAATATTGGCATCAAAAAAAATAACATAAATGAAAATAGTGAGGTTGCATAATTTTTTCCAACTAAGAGTATTAATAAGAAAAAAGCGGTATCTGCGGGTAAAAGATACATTAAATCATTGTTAAATACTCTAAAAGCTACAAGTGTTCCTACTAAAATTAAAAGAGAAGATCTATAATAATTCTTATTTAAAATTACTTTTCTATAATTATTAAAAAATAAGCCATAAAAAAGTGAAGAAATAATTCCTAAATATATTATATTAGCAAAGATGAGAGCAAAACTTTTCTTATATGAATAAACTCCACTTGCTTCTAAAATCTTTATTCTTCTCTCGTTTAAAATCTCTCCAGTTTTAGCTAATAATGTTCCAGCTTTTATCTCTACATATTGATCTTTTATTTGAGAAACTTTCTCTTGAATATTTTTTTTAGTTTTTACTTCATCATATATAAAATTTGGTGTAGTAAATATGTCAGCAATATTTTTTTCTAATAAGGTTAAATTTTCATATTCTCTTCTTATATCTTCTGGATAAAAAATTTCATTTTTCTCTTTAACAATCCCTTCTTTATATGCTTTTTCTAAAAAAGATCTTATCTTTTTTTCTAAATTTTCTATTTCATACAACTCCAAAACCAGTATATTATTAACAAGTACAGTTGAAATTTTTTTATTAGTATTTCTCTCAATTTTTCCATACTCTATATCTTCTATATTGCTATTTTTTTTCAAATATATATTGCTGAAAAATTCATCAAAGTAATCTAAATATAACTTTTCTGCATCTGATGAAAATATATACTCTTTCCCGGATTCTCTTATCATATCTTCAATTATTTTCTCTTTTGCACTATCATCTTTAAAAATAATAGTATTAGGGGCATAAATATCAGCCCTTACAATATCCCCTATTTTATAATTATTTTGATTTGAAATAAGAGATATCTTAGAAGAAAAAGCTATAATAAACATGATCAAAATCATATAAATTAACTTTTCTCTCAATGAATAATCACTTGAGTAAATATTTTCATCACTATACTTATTTCTTTTTATCTCAAACTGAAGTTTTAAGCCAAAGAGATTTATTGTTTTCATTATTCTCCTCCTTTCGTGCTCTTAGAGATATCCTCTAATATCTCACTCCTACTTAAAATTTTTATATTTTTAGTAGGTATGGAGTCTACAAAATATTTTCCATATTTCTTCATAATGACTCTATTGTCTAATATAGTTATTGTTCCTGAATCTGTCTTACTTCTAATGAGTCTTCCTATTCCCTGCTTAAATTTGATAACTGCCTCTGGAATTTGATATTCAGTAAAAGAGTTTTTCCCTTGAGCAGTTATATGCTCAATTATTGCCTCTGTAACTGGGTCACTAGGAACTTTGAAAGGTAGCTTTATTAAAATTACATTACTTAATTGATGTCCCTTAATATCTACTCCTTCCCAGAAAGAGTCTGTTCCAAATAATACAGGATTTTTTCCATTGATATACATATTTACAAGTTGACTACGAGGAGCCATTCCGTGAATAAATAACTCTATCCCATTAGCTTCTAACTCATCTCTTATCATATAGTATACATAATTTAATGTTTGATAAGATGTAAAAAGCACAAAGGTTTTTCCTCTTGATACTATCAGCTGAGTTTTTAAATATTCTGAAATCTCATCTATAAAATTTTTATCTGATGGATTTGGAATATCATTTGGTATATATACTTTCATCTGATTATCATAATCAAATGGAGAGTGTATTACTTTGTCTAAAGTATTTTTATCTAAACCAATTGACTCTTTAAAATATGTAAAATCATTTCCTATTGCTATTGTAGCTGAAGTAAAAATTATCTGATTTAAATTTAGATAAAGATTCTTTTGTAACTCTCCATCTATTTTTAGAGGTGTTGCTACTAGTTTTGAATTACTTTTTCTGCTATTTACCTCTATCCAATAGATAAACTCCTCATCTGAAAAATCGTGTATAAATCTAAAATTATTTATAAATCCATCTAGTCTATCAATATATTTTGAAAAATCATTGATATGACCTAGCCTATCCTCTTCATCTTTTAACTCTTTTATTAGCTCTCTTACTTTTCTATTGTAGGAATTATACTCACTTAAAAATTTATCCTTAAAATCATTTAGAGTATTTAAAAATGGAGAGTTTTCCATCTCCTCTTTTCTAGCACGGAAAGTAAATGTTCCCATCTCCCCCTTAGAAAATACTTCAATAATATGGTTGAAATACTCTCTTCCTGCTATATAAAGAGATTTATGTTTAAGTTTTATCTCCTCTATCTCTCTTTCTAAAATTCCATGATTATCTAATTCTTCACTCTTTATATGTTTTAAAACAAAGTCTAAAGCTCCTGTATTTTTTTTCTTCCCCTCTGTTATAAAAATCTGGTTCATAGTTTTGGTAAAGCTATATTTAGAAGCTTCATAAGAAAAATAATCCCTAGCTACCTTTTCTATGTTGTGAGCCTCATCAAAAACAACTAATCCATATTCTGGTAGAATAGAGTATTCTGTATTAAATCCTATCTCTTTTCTAATAGCCAAATCTGAGAAATACATATGATGATTTGTTATTAAAATATCAGCTTTCTTTTTCTCATCTCTTGACTTTAAAAAGAAACACTCATTTTTATATGGACACTTATTTCCAGAACACATATCTGTTTCACTTTGAAATAACTCCCATATAGTATTATCAGCTTCAAATGTAAGTTCAGCCTTATCTCCAGTTTCTGTTTGATTACCCCATTTTATAATCTCAGCAAACTGATTTTTTTGAGAAGTAGTAAAATCTTCTAAAAGAGATTTATCTCCCATAACTACATTGTGATATTTTCTATTACAGAGATAGTTTCCTCTACCTTTTACAAGAATATATTTAAAATCTCCCTGTATAACTCTTTTTGCTATTGGAATATCTTTATTTAAAAGTTGCTCCTGTAAATTTATAGTATTAGTAGAGATTACAACTCTTTTTTTATTTTTTATTGCCCACTCAATACTTGGAATAAGATAAGCTAATGTTTTTCCTGTTCCTGTCCCTGCTTCTACTATAACAGAAGTTTCCTCATTCAATCCTTTTTCTATATGAAGTGCCATATCTAATTGCTCATTTCTATATTCATAACCTTTAAATACCTGGGAAAGCAGTCCTGTTTTTTCAAAATATGACCCTGTATCAATTTTTATATTTTCATCTTTAAAAAGTTCTACTATCACATATATATCATTTAAATCATTATTGACTATATATGAAGCTCCATCCATCTTATTTGAATAAATAGAAGCTATCTCAACATCAGCATCTGATGGATATAAAAATCCTGAAGGATGATTGTGTATTATTACCTCTCCTTTTCTCATAATTTTTAAAATAGCTGGAACTGAATACTCATTTCCCCTAGCTAGAACCTGTACCTGTGTAACTACTCCATTTTTATCTGGAATTCCTCTAAAAAAAATTTCATTTCCTTGAGCTTTTTTTATCTCATCATACATAACTTGTCTAGCTTCTAAAGAGATTTTCTCTTTTATATCCATAGTTATCCTTTCATAAAAATTATAATTTTCGATATTATATAATACATCTTTTTTTAAAAAATAGCAAGTTCGAACTAAAGATTGATTTCAAAAAAATACTTTATTTTTTCTGAGAAATATGCTATAATAATACTGGTCCATTGTACAAGAAAAGGTGTCTCTTTTGTAGCTTAACTTAAACAAATTAAAAAAAACTTCTGTCATTTTTATAATTGACATTTTGTTTAAATTATGTTATCATCTTATGGAAAAAATAAAAAAATTCTTTTTTAAAACTTAGGAGGTTTTTAATTTGGCACATTCAAGATCAGCTAAAAAGAGAGTATTAATAGCAGAAAGAAACAGAGAGAGAAATCAAGCAGTAAAATCTAGAGTTAAAACTATGGTTAAAAAAGTTTTAGCAGCTGTAGAGGTTAAAGAAGTAGAGGCAGCTAACGCAGCTTTATCAGTAGCTTACAAAGAGTTAGACAAAGCAGTTACTAAAGGAATCATCAAGAAAAATACAGCATCTAGAAAGAAAGCTAGATTAGCAGCTAAAGTAAACGCACTTTAATTTGTACTTCAAGGGTATCCGAAAGGATACCCTTTTTTCTTACAAAGACTTAAGGAGGAAAATTATGATAAAATTAATAGTATTAGATGTAGATGGAACTTTAACTGATGGTAGATTATATATGGATGATAAAGATAACTGTCTCAAAGCTTTTGATGTAAAAGATGGATTTGCAATAGCTCAATGGATAAAATTAGGAGGGATAGTTGCTATTATCACTGGTAAGACTTCTAAAATTGTAAAAAGAAGAAAAGAAGAGTTAGGTATCCAAGAACTAGCTCAAGGAATTAGTAATAAAGTTAAAGAATTAAATAAGCTTCTTAATAAATATTCACTTTTACCAAATGAAGTAGCATACATTGGAGATGATATTAATGACTTAGGAATAATAAATAAAGTTGGATTTTCTGCCTGTCCTAAAGATGCTGCACCTGAAGTCGTAGAAAGAGTAACATATGTCGCTAATAAAAATGGTGGAAAAGGTGCAGTTAGAGAAATTTTTGAAAAATTGATGAAAGAAAATAATATGTGGGATGAAGTTTTAAAAAGATATATTAATGAAAATTAAAAATTCTATCTAATTTTTTACTAGATTTTTTTAGTATAAATCACTTGAAAATTTCTATTTTTTATGTCATAATACTATATGTAGTAAATTGTTATTTTTTTTTAATATATATTGTGTTAGAAGGAGAGTATTATGATTAAAGTATATGCTAAAAGTGATTGTAGTAAATGTAAAGTATTAAAAAATATTTTAGACGAAAAAAAAGTTGATTATGAATATGTGGAAGATTTAAAAACTCTTATGATAATAGCTAGTCGATCAAGAATAATGTCTGCTCCTGTCATTGAAAAAGATGGTAAGGCTTACTCTATGGAGCAGTTTTTAGAGGTTTTATAATGAAGTGGATAGTAAATAGAGCTGGAGTAAAAGAGGAATTAGACATAAAAAAAATAAGAGAAAAATTAATTAAAGCTTGTGAAAATTTAGATGTGAATATGGTAGAATTAGAAAGTTATATTGATGCTATTTATCAAGAAGGAATAACTACAAAAAAGATTCAAGAATCTCTTATAACGCAAGCTGTTGCTATGGTAAGTTTTGAAGAATCAGATTGGACATATGTAGCTGGAAGACTTCTTATGATGGAAACAGAGAGAGAAGTTTTTCATAAAAGAGGTTTCTCTTATGGAAAGTTTTTACAAACAGTAAGAGAACTAGTCGATAAAAAAATATATGACTCTAGACTTGGAGATTATAGTGATAAAGATATTGAAGAGTTAGGAAAATATATTGTTCCTGATAGAGATATGATGTATGACTATGCTGGTGCTAATATGTTGGTGAATAGATATCTTATAAAATATCTTGGAAATACCTATGAATTACCTCAAGAGGTTTTTATGTGTATAGCTATGCTTTTAGCTATAAATGAAAAAAATAGAGTAGAGATAGCAAAAAAATTCTACGATGCCCTCTCTCTTAAAAAAATCTCTTTAGCTACACCTATTCTTGCTAATTTAAGAATTCCTAAAGGTAATCTTTCATCTTGTTTTATTACAGCTATTGATGATAATATAGAGTCTATCTTCTATAACATAGATACAATAGCAAAGATTAGCAAAAATGGTGGAGGAGTCGGAGTAAATATCTCTCGTATCAGAGCTAAAAACTCTATGGTAAATGGATATTATAATGCCAGTGGGGGAGTTGTTCCTTGGATAAGAATAATAAATGACACAGCTGTAGCTGTAAACCAACAGGGAAGGCGTGCTGGAGCTGTTACAGTAGCACTTGATACTTGGCACTTAGACATTGAAAAGTTTTTAGAGTTACAGACAGAAAATGGAGACCAAAGAACAAAAGCTTATGATATCTATCCTCAAGTAGTGGTATCTGATATCTTTATGAAAAGAGTAGAAAAAGATGAGATGTGGACTTTAGTTGACCCATATGAGATTAGAATGAAGTATAATCTCGAGCTTTGTGAACTCTATGGTGTAGAGTTTGAAAAGATATATCTACAGATAGAAAATGATGAAACTCTTACTCTAAAGAAAAGAATCAGAGCTAGAGAGCTATTTAAAGAGATAATGAAAGTACAGATTGAAACAGGTATGCCATATATTTTCTTTAAAGATAGTGCTAATGGAATGAATCATAATAATCATATTGGGATGATAGGAAATGGAAATCTTTGTATGGAGAGTTTTTCTAACTTTGCTCCTAGTAAAAACTATACTGAAGAGGAAAATAATGGTAGTGGAGTTAGAAAAGTAGATTTAGGTATGGTACATACTTGTAACCTTGTATCTATGAATCTAGCTGAAATAGAAAGAGATGAGCTAGAAGATATCACTGGCATAGCAGTAAGAATACTAGATAATACCATAGATTTAACTGAAACTCCTATTCTTGAATCTGATAGACATAATTCTAATTATAGAACTATAGGAGTAGGAACTATGGGACTTGCTGATTTTATGGCTAAAGAGTTTATGATATATGAAGAGTCTTTAGATGAGATAGATAGACTATATGAAGAGATTGCTCTTTATACAATTAAAGCTTCTGCCTTACTTGCTAAAGAAAGAGGAGCTTACCCATACTTTAAAAACTCTATGTGGGATAGAGGAATATTCTTTCAAAAAGATAGAGTTTGGTATGAAAAAAACTCTCAATTTGCTGATAAGTGGAGCGAGGTATTTGATTTAGTTAAAGAGTATGGGCTTCGTAATGGAGAGCTTTCTGCTGTTGCTCCTAATACTTCTACATCATTACTTATGGGAGCTACTGCTTCTGTAAATCCAACCTTCTCTAGATTTTTTATAGAAAAAAATCAAAAGGGAGCTGTCCCTAGAGTTGTAAAATATTTAAAAGATAGAGCTTGGTTCTATCCAGAATTTAAAAATGTAGATGCTCAAACCTATGTAAAGATGATGAGTAGAATTGGTAAATGGGTTACTCAAGGAGTTTCTATGGAGCTTCTATTTGATTTGAATAAAAATATTCGTGCAAAGGATATATATGATACATTTCTTACAGCTTGGAAAGAGGGATGTAAATCTGTTTACTATATTAGAACTATTCAGAAAAATACAAATATAGCTAAGGATAAAGAGGAGTGTGAAAGTTGTAGTGGATAGAAAAAAACTTTTTAATCCATCAGGTATCGACTCACTTAATGAGCGAAAGATTATCAAAGGAAATAGTACAAATATTTTTAATCTTAACAATGTAAAATATGGTTGGGCTAACCACCTTTATAGAACTATGATGGGAAATTTCTGGATACCAGAAAAAATCGATTTAACTCAAGATAGAGTTGATTACAACAATCTTACTAATTATGAAAAGGAAGCTTATGATGGAATACTATCTTTTCTAATCTTCTTAGATAGTATCCAAACAAATAATATTCCTAATATCTCTGACTACATTACAGCTCCAGAGATAAATCTTATACTATCTATACAAACTTTCCAAGAGGCTATACACTCACAATCTTATCAATATATTATAGAGTCTATTCTCCCTAAGGAAACTAGAAACTATATTTATGATAAGTGGAGAGAGGATAAGATTTTATTTGAAAGAAACAGATATATAGCTGAAATTTATCAAAACTTTTTAGATAATCCAGATGACAAAAATTTTGCTAGAGTAATAGTAGCTGACTATCTATTAGAATCTATCTACTTTTACAATGGATTTAATTTTTTCTACCTTTTAGCTAGTAGAAATAGAATGATGGGAACTTCTGATATAATCAGACTTATCAATAGAGATGAGTTATCTCACGTTGTTATCTTTCAACAGATGATAAAAGAGGTACAAAATGAAAATCCTAATTTCTTTGATGAAAATATTATTTATGAGATGTTTGAAAAAGCTGTTGAACAGGAGATATCTTGGACTAATCATATAATCGGTGGAAATATTTTAGGAATTACTGAAAAAACTACTGAAAGTTACACTAAGTGGCTTGCTAATGAAAGATTAAAAAGTATAGGATTACAACCTCTATATGAAGGATATGAAAAAAATCCTTATAAACATTTAGAGAGATTTGCTGATACAGAAGGAGAGGGGAATGTAAAAGCTAACTTCTTTGAAGGAACTGTTACAAGTTATAATATGAGCTCTTCAGTTGAAGGTTGGGATGAATTCTAGTTATTACCTTTCTTGACTTTTTAAAAAATTTAATATATAATTAGGGCATTACTTTGGAATTTTTCCAATAATACCTAAAAATTAATAGCTACCTTTTATGGTAGCTTTTTTTCTAAATAGAAGGAGTTGACTCTATGTTTTTAATCGAAAAATTTATATCACTTTCTCTACTCTCTCCTCTTCCTATAATTATTATCTTACTGTTTATAGGTATAGGAAATCTCTTTAAAAAAAGAAAAAAATCAGGATTAGTTCTAATTCTCATTAGTATATTTTTATATTTTGCATCTAGTGAAGTGTTTATTGATAAAAAACTTTATGATCTTGAAAATAGTTATTCTGTTATTTCAGAAGAGAATCTTGAAAAAGGAGAAGTCTATGTTTTACTTGGTGGTGGAATAATCACTACTACTGGAGAGGGAAATATTCCTGGTATTATGCCAGCTGTAAGAATTATGAAGACTGCTGAATATTATAAAAAATATCCTAAAAAAATCTATATCTCTGGTGGAAGTCCACTACAAAATCAAGAGAGTGAAAGCTCTGTCTATGCTAGAGAATTAATCTCATTAGGAGTTAATTCTGAAGATATTATTGTTGAAGAAAATAGTAAAAATACAAATGAAAATGCTCTTTTTATAAAGCAAGAATTGGAAAAGAACGGGATAAAAAATATTATTCTAATTACTTCAGCTTTTCATATGAAAAGAAGTATGTTTATCTTTAAAAAAAATTTAGATGGAGTAGAAATTATTCCTGCTCCTTGTAATTTTTTAGCTTCTAAAGAAAAAGAGAATTTTTTCTACTACATGCCAAAATATTATAATCTTCTAAAATTTCAACTTTGGCTTTGGGAAACTATTGGAAATGTTTATTATAAAATTAGATATTAAAAATTAAATTATTTAAATATAAAAGGAAAAAAGTTTACTTCCAATCGCTGGTGCTTACGCAATGCTCATTTCAGTAAATTTTTTCCTTTCTTTTCTAAAGAATTATTCAATCTCTCCTCTAATTTCTCCCAAAATTTTAATTGTAATTCTACTTTTATATTATCTAATACATCTGGTAGTTTATATAAAATATCTAAATACTCCTTATTTGATAAAATCATCTCTTTCAATTCTTCACTCAAATTTCTCTCCTCTTTACCTGTTAATTTTAATAATAAGCTTCTATATTGAACAAGTGTTTCTCTTATTATTGGAACTTCTGCAGTTTCTTTAATAGAATTTTCAATCCAATTTATAATATCATCTTTATATGAAATTATTTTTATTTCATCAATTTTTTCTTTTGATAATCCTTTTATACTATATTCACTTGGTTCTTCTCCATAAAGAGTTAGATAAACTAATTCTATTTCATCATCTTGATACCCTTCTAATCTCATAGAATCATAGTATCTTTTTAATTGTTCATATTGGTCTCCAGCATATATTTTATTTTCAATTATAATTATTTTTCTCTTTTCATCTGAATATAATTTGAATAAAATATCTATTCTTCCATTTTGTTTAACTGAATACTCTGAAAAAACTTGATATTTTTTGACTTTAATTCCCTCTACTCCTAATTTTTCTAAAAATAATTCAAGAATTTTCTTCCCATAATTTTTATTTTTTAATAATTCCACTAAAAATCTTGAATGAAGATTCACTTCATCATATTCATTTCTTAAAATAGAAAATATATTAAAATCTTCTTGATTTGAATTTAATAACTTGTATTTTTTATTTATCAAATTTAAATTTTCAAAAAATATTCTATAATTCCACATATTTTCTTCCTTATTATTTTATAATAAATTTCTTTATTTTTATTATATAATAATCAGATTATTTTTTTCAAGTTTCTAATAATAGAAAAAGAGAAAATCTCTTTTCTCTTAATAGATTAAAGTAATTTTCTCTTTTTAAATTCAAATATTAGTAGTTTTCTTTTCTAATTTCAAAATAGCTTTGTGAGTAATTACATACTGGACAAACTTCTGGAGCCTTAGGTCCTACTACTAAGTGTCCACAAATACGGCATTCCCACATTACTTGTACACCTTTTTCAAATACTTTTTGCATCTCTACATTCTTTAATAGAGCCAGATAACGCTCTTCATGAGTTTTTTCTATAGCAGCTACTTGACGGAATTTTTCTGCCAATTCATGGAATCCTTCCTCATCAGCATCCTTAGCAAATCTATCATACATATCTGTCCACTCATAGTTTTCTCCTTCTGCGGCAGATAATAAATTCTCAGCTGTATTTCCAATATGTCCTAAAGCATCAAACCAAAGTCTTGCATGCTCTTGTTCATTTCTAGCTGTTGATAAGAAAATTTCTGCTAATTGCTCATATCCTTCTCTTTTAGCTATTTCAGCAAAGTAAGTATATTTATTTCTAGCTTGGCTTTCTCCAGCAAAAGCTTCCATTAGATTTTTTTCAGTTTTTGTTCCAGCATATTTATTTTCAGATTTTTTTCCTTCTTTTACCTCTTCAAATACAGAAGCTGGCTGCTTACAAATAGGACATTTAAAATCCTCTGTCAATTCTCCTTCATGAACATATCCACATACTGTACAACGATATTTTTTCATATTATTACCTCCTAAATCCTTTCTTCTATCTATATAATCTGTATGTAACATAGTTTTTGCCAATTCACTTAATGGCTCTCCATAAAATTTCTCATAAAGTTCCATTAACTCTTCATTTTCATCACTTCTTCTTTTTTCTAACTCTCTATCTCTTGAATACAAACCTTCTATTCTCTTTTCACGAAGAGCATCTCCCTTTTCTAATGTTCCCTTAGGTTGACCTCCTCCACCTATACATCCACCAGGACAAGTCATTACTTCTATAAAATGATATTCATTATTTTCTTTTTTTATTCTTTCTATAAACTCTTTTGCTGATTTTGTTCCATAGATTACAGCTACTTTTAATTCTAAGTCTTTAACTTTTAAACTAGCTGTTTTAACATCTTTCATTCCACGTACAGGTTCAAAATTTAATAGTACCTCTGGGGCATCTTCACCAGTTATATATTTATAAGCTGTTCTTAGAGCTGCCTCCATAACTCCACCAGTATTTCCAAATATCACTCCAGCTCCAGAAGCTTCTCCCATAAAAGAATCATACTTGCTATCTTCTAATGAAGAAAAATCAATTCCTTCTTCCTTTGCCCATTTAGCTAACTCTCTTGTGGTTATAACATAATCCATATCTCTCATATCTGGTATATCCAAATATCTTCCAGCCGCATTCATTTCTTCTCTACGAATCTCAAACTTTTTTGCTGTACATGGAGTTACAGCAACATTTACTATTCTTTTTGGATCAAGATTTGTCATCTTAGCAAAATAAGTTTTTATCGTTGGCCCTTGCATGCCTATTGGACTTTTAGCTGAAGACAAATTACTTCTCATATCTGGTAAGTATGTTTCTAGATACTTTACCCACGCTGGGCAACAGCTTGTAAATTGTGGCAGAGGAGCAGTTTTTTTTGTAACTCTTTCTATCAATTCTGAAGCCTCTTCTAATATTGTTAAATCAGCCCCAAAATTAGTATCTAATATATAATTTCCTCCTAATTTTCTAAGCAAAGATACCATCTTTCCTTCTAAAAATTTTCCATCTTCTTCTCCAAATTCCTCTCCTAAAGCTACTCTTACAGATGGAGATGTAGAGAATATTACAATTTTATCTGAATCTAAAATAGCTTTCTTTACATCTTGATATTCATATTTCTCTGTTATACTAGACGTTGGACAAACATTAGCACATTGACCACAGTTTATACATACAGCAATATTATTTGTATCTACTAACTTATATGTATTATGTACTCCAATATATTTTTCACATATCTCTTTACATTGACCACACTTAATACATAGAGACTCATTTCTCATAATAGAAGGATTATCCAATTCTATTGGAACCCTTATGTTCTCAGATAAATGTTTCATATTTTCTCCTTTTTTTCTAAAAATATCCTTTACTTAATTTATAACAACTTTGTAATTAATACAATTATATACCTTTAATCTTATTTTTGCAAGTTTTTTATTAAAAAATTTTATATTTTTTATTAATAAAAAAAGTGAATTTATTTAACAAATTTTATATGAGATAAATTACTATTATAGTATAATATTATTCCTCTAAAATTTTACCTTTGATGCCTCTCTAACTTCACTTTCTACCTTAAATAATGGCTCCTCTTTAAAATTAAACATTCCTGCAAAAATATTTCCAGGTATCATTCTGATAGCCTGATTATAAGCAGTTACAGTGTCATTATAAAATTGACGAGCAAACCCTATTTTATTTTCTATATCTTTTAATTGATTTTGTAAATCTAAAAAATTTGTATTAGCTTTCAACTCTGGATAACTTTCTGATACCATCATAAGTCTACTCAATACACTTCCTAACTCTCCACTTGCTTTTATTTTTTCATCAACTGTTCCAGCAGTAGTATAATGAGTTCTAGCAGCTACTACTCTTTCTAAAGTTTCCTTTTCATGAGTTGCATATCCCTTTACAACCTCTACAAGATTAGGTATCAAATCAAATCTTTTTTGAAGTTGTACATCTATTTGACTCCAAGAATTTTTTACTCTCTCTTGTAATTTTACAAATTTATTTTGATATCCTATTCCTATTAAAACTAATAAAATAACTAATCCCAAAATTACTAATAATACTATCATTTTTTTCCTCCTAACTACAATTTTTAGAAAGCTCCTCCACCACTACGGCCTCCACCGCCACCAGATGAGCCTCCACTAAATCCTCCCCCACTTCCTCTTGCTGAAGAACGAGAAGACTTAGCTACACTTTCCATAGCTCTTTGAGCTACAAAACTTGTATTTCTTTCCATACTTCTAAAGGCATGACTATATAGATACATATTCATAAGAGAATTATTTCTATAACCTCTTCCACCTATAATAGTAGATTCTTCTCCTTTTTTAGACATAATCTTACTATATCCTTTTGCTACTTTTTCAGCTACTCCAAGGGCAACAGCATAGACAAAATAGTGCTCCCATAACTCAATAGAAGCTAACTTTGCCTCTTCTAAGTTACTGTAATCTACTAAAAACTTTTTAAAAGCTTCCCATCTTGAAATAGCTTTCTCTTTTTCTAAACTAGCTCTTTTTCTAGAAAAAGTATATGGCAGTAATATAAATCCTAATAAAATCATTAATATAAAAAGTTCACTTTGAAAATATACTACTAACATTCCTCCACCTATAAAATAAGCTATCCCTGTAAATATTCCTAAAGATGTAGAAAATTTATCTCTCTTATCCATCTTTAGATTTTTCTCTAGCATATCTGAGTAGACAATAGTTCTCCATCTCTCATAGTTTCTATTGAACTCCTTTGCTCCACCTCTTCCTTTTATTAAGGCTTCTACACTTTCTAAAACTATTTTCTCTCCATCTCCTAGTTCTCTAATATACCAATTCAATATAAACTTTTCCTCTTCACTTAGGGGTTTACCACTCTCTTGTAATATCAATGTAGTTGTTTTTTCTCCCTCTTCTAGTTTTAAATGTCCCTTTCTTACCAAGTCCAATAACATAGCAAAAAGCTCTCTACCACTTGGATATAGATTTCTAGATACCAAAGTTCCTGCTATTGATGGAGAATAATCATCTGGTAACTCTCTAAAATACTCTCCATACTCATTTTCTACTTTATATCTCTTGCTATTTTTTAGATAGATAAATACTACTAAGAATAGCCACCAAGCCACAGCTAGAACTAAAACTACTCTCCCTAGATAAAAACCTATAATAGCTCTTTTTCTAGCATCATTAGCCTCTTTAGCCAATTTTCCTTCCATATCCAATATCTCTTTTAAAGCACTTTTATTTTTCATAAGAAGTGGATTAAAACTTGTTAAAATATTTTTAGGAAAAAGTAGATTTACCTCTAAAAACTCCCCTGGACGATAATCATTTAATGTATATCTTACACTTTTTCCATCTAATATCTCTATATTTCCAGTGAGAGGTCCATGTCCAAAGGCATATATATCATCTTTTTTTACATTTTCAGGAAGATTTACAGTTACACTTATATTTCCTATTGAGTTTTGCCACTCTTTTCCTACCATTTTTCTATTGAGTTGAGCAATATCTCTATATACAGTAACTCCTCTTGTCAAGTTATATCTAAAGATAAACTCTTTTCTCTCATTTTGACTAGGTGCACAAAGCTTTATCTTATACAACCCATCATCTACACTTACAGTAAAATTTCCTTCACTTGGAGCTGTATTATTTCTAGCTTGCTTAAACTCCCCATCATCTTCATAAAATATTTGTAAATCAGTGAATTTTCCATATCCCAAAGCATCTATATTGTATAAAATTCCATTTATTTCCCCTATATCATAGATAACTCTTTCCTCTACTTCAAGACTTCCATCTCTTTCAATATTAGCCACTATATCCAAGCTTTCTATCTCATAAGCTGTACGACCAAATATAGTAGTAAAGAGTAGTAATGATAACACTAAAATTTTCTTAACCATATCCCACCTCACTAAATATTATATATTTTGCTGTATTTATCTCTTAAATACTCTATATAGTATTTAGGATTTAAATCCTCTCCTGTTACCTCTTTTATTATCTCTGGAGTCTCTTTTAATTTTCCATATTTATGAATTTTTTCTCCTAACCATTCTCTTATCTTATACATCTCTCCACTCTCTAAAATCTCATCTACATTTAGCTCTTTTTTCATAGTATTATATATTTGAGCTGAGTAAGCACTACCCAAAGCATAAGATGGAAAATATCCTACAAGTCCAGCTGACCAATGTACATCTTGCATAACTCCTTCACTATCTGTAGATGGTACTACTCCTAAGTACTCCTCCATCTTCTCCTTCCAAACTTTTGGTAAATCCTCTACATCTATACTTCCATCTATTATACCTTTTTCTATCTCATATCTTACCATAATGTGTAGTGAATAAGTTAACTCATCTGCATCAACTCTAATAAGTGATGGTTCAACTAAATTTATCTCTCTATAAAAATCTTCAAGGGATATATCTTTTAAGAAAGTAAACTCCTCTTTTGCTTTTTCACAAAGTCCCTTCCAAAAATGTAAATCTCTACCTATAATATTCTCATAAAATCTTGATTGAGATTCATGTATTCCCATAGAACCACCACTTCCTAAGATAGTTCCCTGCAAGTTATCTCCTATCTGTTGTTCATATATTCCATGTCCTGTCTCATGTATTGTACTAAATACCGCTGACATAGGATTATCCTCTATATATTTAGTAGTAAGCCTTACATCATTTTTGGTAATATTCATAGTAAATGGATGTTCACTCTCTGCTCCTACTCCTCTATCAAAATCAAATCCCAAATACTCTCCTATAAATCTATTAAATTTTTTCTGTTTCTCTATTTCTATTTTTTGAAGAAGTTTTTTCTCTGGATTTCCTACTTCTTTTATTTTTTTAAGAAGTGGTACTATCTCCCCTTTTAATAATGAGAAAAATTCATCTAATTTTTCACTTGTCATTCCTTTCTCATAATCTTGTAAAATTACGTCATAGAGATTTTTTTCATCTTTTCTATGATAATTAGCAAATTTTATAGTATATTCAAAAATCTTAGCTAAATTTCCTTTATATTTATTGTAATTATTTTCTGCCTTTGCCTCTTCCCAAACACCTTGAGTTCTAGCTACTAATTCTGAATATTCTTGGTACTCTTGAGGAGGTATCTTTTTCATCTTCTCAATATCCTCTTTTAACTCCTCTATCTCTTTTCTCTCCACCTCATTTAATTTTTCAATATTATTTCCTAAGTACTCTACACAATCTTCAAACTCCTGTGAAGTTGTTAGATTATACTCTTTCATACTCAAATATCCTACTATCTCAGCTATATAATCCTTTCCTTTTTTGGGAGTAGTAGTCTCTAAATCCCATTGTAATACCTCTAATGCTCCCTCTATCATTTTCTTCTCTTTTATCTTTTCTCTAAATTCCTGTAACTTTTTCTCCATATCTCTGCTCCTTCAATCTATCTTCTTTTATTCCTCAATCTAAAATCCCTTGGATTTTCTGGATTTATATCTTTCCAAATTCCTTTTTTCTCTTTTCTAGCTTCCTCATAAGCTCTTCTATACTCTTTTTCCTTTTTAGCATGATACTCATAAAACCATACATTTCCACTTCTTAGCATCTCTAAGTTTATCTCTTTATTCTTATAGTAAACCCTCGCTATCTTTCTTTTATACTTATCTTCATATAATACTTTTAATTCTACTTTTTTCCCAAGAATCAGATTTTCAAGATACTCCTTCGACTCTTTACCATGCTTTTGCTTAAGTTCTGGAGCATCTACACCATACATTCTAACTCTTATTTTTTTTCCATTATATTTTGCTACAAAGCTATCTCCATCAGATACCTTTTCTACAAAGACATCTAAAGCATAGGAAAATATTGAAAGAATTAAGCTCAATATTATTGTAAAAATTTTCTTCATTTTTCTCTCCTAATCCTTATTCAAATTAATATCCATCTTAGGATTTTTTATACTAATATCCATTTGTGGAAATGGAATCTCTACATTTACATTATCTAAAGCTTTCTTTATTCCATTCATTGTCTCTTTATATACTGTCCAATAATTCTCATTTGATGTCCAACCTTTTAAAGCTATATTTATTGAACTATCTCCATATGAATCTACATGGGAATATACTGCTGGCTCCTTTAGTACCAAAGGATTTTCTCTCAATAAATCCTCTAATGCTTTTCTAGCTACATCTATATCAGCATCATAAGCTATACCTATTATAAATTTTAATCTTCTAATTGGTGTCTTAGTATAGTTTATTACTTTATTAGAGATTATCATTCCATTAGGTATCATTACCAAATCGTTGTTATGAGTCTTTATTGTTGTCGAAAATATATCTATATCATCTATATATCCCATCTCATCACTTATATTTACCTCATCTCCTACTTTATAAGTTTTAAATAATAGAATGATTATCCCTCCTGCAAAGTTAGAAAGGTTATCCTTTAGTGCTAAACCTACACCTATTCCTAAAGTTCCAAAGAAAGCAAGTAAACTACTCTCCTTTACCCCCATTATAAGTAAACATATGGTTATTAAAATAGCATGTATACCTACATTTAGTATTGATTTGATAAAACTCTTTAAAGATTTATCTACTACTAAATCCTCTTTCTTTTTTAGATTAAATAGTGGTGTCATTTTTTTTAATACCTTTATAGCTACATAATATATAAAGATACAAAATGCCAATTTTAAAATAAAAAATATTAATTCTACAGTAAAATTAACTAAGATTTTTTTATCTGCTAATTTTGAAAATACCTCATTTATAAATTTATTCATAGCTCTCCTCTCGCTTTTTCTTTATATTATAGCACATTTAAAGAAAGAAAATAAAAAATGCCGATAAAAGATTTTACTCTCTTACCAACATTTTTTTTAATTTTATTTAGTAATCTTTTTATAAACCTCTATATACTTATCAGCTGAGATATCCCAACTATTATCTCTAGCCTTAGCATGTTTTATAATATTATCCCATTGCTTTTTATCTTTATAGATAGATATAGCATAAGAAAGCATCTTTAATAATACCTCTCCATTAGGCTCTTGAAAACCAAATCCATCTCCTTCACCAGTAACTTCATTGTATGGAGTAACAGTATCTTTTAATCCTCCTGTTTCTCTAACTAGAGGTATTGTCCCATATCTCATAGCTATCATTTGAGAAAGTCCACAAGGCTCAAATAGTGATGGCATTAGAAATATATCAGCACCTTCATATACATCTATTGATAGTGATTGGTTAAATCCTATATAAGCACAAACTTTTTTAGAATATTGACTCTCTTTCCATCTAAAGAAGTTTTCATAATGAGCTTCTCCACTTCCAAGTAAAACAAATTGAATTCCTAAATTCATCATTCTATCAAAAGTTTGAGTTAACATATCAATACCTTTTTGTCTATCAAGTCTTGATACTATTGCTACTAATGGCACATCTGGGTCCACTTCTAATCCTAACTCTTTTTGTAGTTTAGCTTTCATCTCTTTTTTAGATTTGTTACTTAACTTAAATACATTTCCATCTATTCCATTTACTATTCCAGCTAGTTTGTAATCAAATTTTCTAAATAGTCCATCTATTCCCTCTCCATACTCTGGAGTTTTTATCTCTTGAGCATAAGTTTCACTAACTGTTGTTATATAGTCAGAGTAAACTACTCCACCTTTTAAGAAAGATATCATATCATAATATTTAAGTCCATCTTCTTGGTAATATTTATTTCTATCTATCTCTAGTGTTTCCTCAATCTCTTGATTAGGGAAAAATCCTTGGAATCTTAAGTTATGGATAGTGAAGACTGTTTTTATATTAGTGAGTCCTCTTTCTAATAGATATATTGGAGTAAGAGCTGTATGCCAATCATTACAATGGATAATATCTGGAGTAAATCCTGTAATATCAAAAGTCTCTACTACTGCCTTAGCGAAAAAAGTAAATCTTTCACAATCATCTAGCTCTCCATATACTTTGGTTCTTGTAAAGTATTGCATATTATCTACAAAATAGTAAGTAATTCCTTCAAGTTCATAACTCTCTATTCCTACATAAGCATCATAGTGTGATGCCCAAATTTTTTTATGTCCTAAATGCTTCATATTATATCTATACTTTTCAGGAATTTGTCCATACTTTGGTAGTATAACTCTAGCATCTATCCCTTTTTCTTTTAGAGCCTTTGGTAGTGAGTATGCTACATCTCCTAGTCCACCTGTTTTTATAAATGGCCAAGCTTCTCCAGTAGCAAAAAGTACCTTCATATCTTTCCTCCTTATTATTTATTAGCGCCCTCCAAGTAAGCTAGTAAATTCTTATAGTGCTTATCATCCCATTTTATACTTTTTTCCAGTACTAATGGATAATTTCTCGAAGCACTTAATTTTTCATTTGATTTTATCACATTATTCTTATCTACAATTATATTTTTTAACACAGCTCCAGATTTTACAACAGAGTCTTGTAATAAAATACAATCCTCAACAACTGCTCCAACTTCTACTATCGCACCTCTCGCTAGTATGGAGTTTTTAACTATTCCGCCTAAGATACAACCATTTGCCACAAGACTATTATTAACTTCTGCACCCTCTTTAAATAATGATGGCGGTGTATCTTTAGTCTTTGTATAAATACTTCTTTCAGGATTAAAAAGGTCTTCTCGAACCTCTTTTTTCAATAAATCCATATTAAAATCAAAATATTCTTTAGTAGAGTTTATACAAGCTAAATATCCTTTAAACTCATATCCATTTATACTAACTCTTCCCATATTTCTAGTTACTAAGTCTCTAACTGTATAATAAACTCCCTCTTGGATTCCATCACAAATCATTTTAATTAAAAGCTCTTTACTCATTACGAAAGCTTCTAATGAAATATTTTCATCTTTTTTAAAGAAAAGATTTTGTCCAATTCCTAAAATTTCCTTATTTTTTCCTACTCTTACACTATCACAATTATCAAATCTTTCATTTGCATTGTGAACATTTTTATATACTAGAGTTATATCTTTTCCACTAGCTTCATGCTGTCTTACTACATCTTTTACATCTAAATTACACACCATATGAGAGCTTAATACTACTACATTTTCTTGCTTACTACGGAAAAAATACTCCATATTTTTTTTAACTCTCTTTATTTTAGTACTATAGGCTGAATCTGCCATCTGCTTAAATATAAAAATTCCATCTTTTTTTCTAGCTAAGTCCCACTCTGCTCCCCTTCCTATGTGGTCAGTAAGTGAATTTAAATCTTCATTTCCAGCAAAAATTCCTACATTTCTTATCCCTGCATTTACTAAATTTGAAAGAGAAAAATCAATTATTCTATAAGTTCCACCTACCGGTACCGAAGCAAGTGGTCTCATTTTAGTAAGTGCTCTTATATTATCTAATGTTTCATCTAAAAATATTATAGCCATATAATTATTAAGCATATTTCCTCCCCTTATGAGCTTATTTTTCAGTATTTTTTATAGCTGTACTCCTTACTATTTCACCTTTTCCTATTACTACAATTTCTTCATTATCACCTATTACTGTATTTTTTTCTACTAATACATTTTCAGCTAAAATAGATTTATTAATTATCACATTCTCTTCTATTATTGCATCAGGCATTATTACAGAATTAAAAATTTTACTATTTTTTCCTATTTTTACACCTGGAAAAATAACTGAATTTTTAACTTCTCCCTCTATTTCACATCCTTTTTCAATTAAAGAATTAATAACCTTTCCATCATCACTTATATAAAGAGGAGGATATACTCCTTGACGTGTATTTATTTTCCAATTTTTATCAAATAAATTTAACTCATTATCTACCTTTAACAAATCCATATGAGCTTCCCAGAAACTTTCAATTGTTCCAACATCTTTCCAATATCCTTCAAATGGATAAGCAAATAACTTCATATTATCTTTTAATAGATTTGGAATAATATTTTTACCAAAGTCATTACTTGAATTAGGGTCTTTTTCATCTTCTATTAGATATTTTTTTAACACACTCCATTTAAAGATATATATCCCCATAGAAGCTAAAGTACTTTTTGGTTCTTTTGGTTTTTCTTCAAATTCATAGATTGAAAAATCCTCGTTAGTATTCATTATCCCAAAACTTGGTGCATCTTTTAAAGGAACGTTAAACACTCCTATAGTAGCATCTGCATTTTTTTCTACATGGAATTTTAACATCTTGTCATAGTCCATTTTATAGATATGGTCTCCAGATAGTATTAACACATGCTCAGGATTATATTTATCGACAAATGATATATTTTGATAGATAGCATTTGCAGTCCCTTTGTACCATCCACCTTCATCATTTTTTTTAGTATGAGGTTGCAATACTGTAACCCCACCATTCATTCTATCCAAATCCCAAGGTGAACCATTTCCAATATGTTCATTTAATACATGTGGTTCATATTGAGTAAGTACTCCTACTGTATCTATTCCAGAATTTAAACAATTGCTCAATGTAAAATCAATTATTCTATATTTTCCTCCAAAAGATACAGCTGGTTTCGCTATTTTTTCTGTAAGTTTTTTTAGACGACTCCCTTGCCCTCCAGCTAGTAACATAGCTATTATATATTTTTTCTTCATACTATCCTCCCAATATTTTTCCTTATACCTTTTCTTTTTGTTATCAACTATTCTTTTTTACTCTTCTTTTCTTCTTTATTCCCCTCCTTCACTTTTCTCTCCTCAGCTTTCAAAAAAATAACAGAATTACTAGCTATATCAAGCTCAAGGTGCTGTGGTCTTCCATTCCAATTCTCAGCCATCGTTTTATACCTCTTTCTTTTACTAAAACTACTTCCTCCATATTTCTCATCATCACTGTTGAGTATAACTCTATATGTTTTACTTTCTGGAACTCCTACTTTATACGCTACTTTATTTTCACCAGAAAAATTGAATACACCAATTATCTTCTCTTTTCCATCTCTAGTTTTTCGTAAAAATGATATCATATTTCCATTATGGTTTTCATGTTCTATCCATTCAAATGTATCCCAACTATCTTCCCAAAGAGCTTCCTCTTTTAGATATAATTTATTTAATATCCTACAATAATTTTGTAGTTTTTTATTTTCTTCTCTTTCTAAAAGTTGCCATTCCAACTGTTCATAAAATCTCCATTCAAGTCCATGTGCAAAGTCATTCCCCATAAAATTAAGTTTTTTCCCTGGGTGTAGCATTTGATAAGAATATAGAACTCTTACATTAGCTAACTGTGCTCCAAAAAAACCTGGCATCTTATTTACAATAGATTTTTTTCCATGTACTACTTCATCATGTGATAATGGTAAAACATAGTTTTCTGAAAAAGCATACATAAATGAAAATGTAAGTTTTCCATGATGATCTTTCCTATATAACGGGTCCTCTTCAAAATATTTTAAAGTATCATTCATCCAACCCATATTCCATTTATTATCAAATCCAAGTCCTCCATCAACTGCATGTTTTGTTACATTTGGCCAAGCTGTTGAATCTTCAGCCATAACTATACAATTAGGAAAATCATCATGTATAGCACTGTTAAATTTTTTGAAAAAATCTACAGCTCCTAAATTTTCTTTTCCACCATAACGATTTGTAAGTCCATCTACATTAGGAAGATATAACATATTTGCTACAGCATCTATTCTTACGCCATCTATATGAAACTCTTTAAACCAAAAATTTACGTTAGATATTAAAAAGCTTTGAACTTCATATCTAGTTAAATCAAAATTACAAGTTCCCCATTCTCTATTTTCACCAATTCTCTCATCGGCATACTCATAAGTAGCTGTTCCATCAAATCTATACAATCCATGAGCATCTTTACAAAAATGTCCTGGCACCCAATCTAAGATTACCCCTATATTATGTCTATGCATATAGTTAACAAAGTACATAAAATCTTCTGGTAAACCATATCTACTAGTTACAGAATAATATCCTGTACCTTGATACCCCCAAGAAGCATCTAATGGGTACTCATTTATTGGCATTACTTCTATATGAGTATAGTTCATATCCTTTACATATTCACATAACTCTTCTGCTATCTCTCTATAATTTAAAAAAGCTCCGTTTTCTTTCTTCTTCCATGAACCTAAATGCACTTCATAGATATTCATAGGCTTATTAAGCCCTGTTATTCTTTTATTCATCCATTTAGTATCAGTCCATTTAAACTTTGGTATATCGTAAAGTACTGATGCTGTATTTGGTCTTAATTCAGAATAAAAAGCATAAGGATCAGCTTTAAAAACTACATTGCCATCTGCTTGTTCCACTCTAAATTTATATAAATCCATCTTTTTTAATCCAGGTATTTTTAATTCCCAAATTCCCTCTGGGTTTATCTTATTCATAAAATGATTATCTCCATTCCAGCCATTAAAATCTCCAACTACTGAAATGGCTCTAGCATTAGGAGCCCATACTCTGAAGATGACACCGTCATCTTCAAAATGTGCTCCCATATATCTATATGCTTCTCTATGTTCTCCTTTATGAAAAAGGTATCTGTCTAATTCTTTTTCCAATCTTACCCCCTCCTATGTTTTATTATAATTTTATTGGAGTAATATTCCAAATCTCCTCAGCATACTCTTTTATAGTTCTATCAGATGAAAATTTTCCTGCATTAGCTATATTTTTTAATTGCTTTCTAGCCCAATCTATTCTAAAAGTATACTCTTTATTTATCTTTTGCTGAGTTTTTTTATAATCATTATAATCTTCTAACACAAAATATTGATCCGCTTGTTGCCAAGGAGCATTTTCCATTAGCAATCTATGAATAGTTCCATAAACTCCATTCCCTAGATCACTAAAAGTTCCATCTACTAAAGAATCTACAACTTTCTTAAGACCTTCTACTGTATTATATGGTACATGTGGATCATATCCACTTATTCTCATCTCCTCTACCTCTTTTACTGTTAATCCAAAAATATAATTATTTTCTTTTCCAGCTTCCTCTACAATTTCAACATTTGCTCCATCCATAGTCCCTATAGTTAATGCCCCATTTAGCATAAACTTCATATTTCCTGTTCCCGAAGCCTCTTTTCCAGCAGTTGAAATTTGTTCAGAAATATCTGCTGCCGGAAATAATTTTTCTGCTACAGAAACTCTATAATTCTCTACAAATACTACCTTTAATTTTGAATTTATATCTGAATCTTTATTTATCATCTGAGCTACTTCATTTATAAGTCTGATTATCCCCTTAGCTACAAAATATCCTGGGGCAGCCTTAGCTCCAAATATATAAGTAACTGGTGTAAAATTCATATTAGGGTTCATTTTTAATTTATGATATAATCCTATTATCTGGAAAATATTTAATAATTGTCTTTTATATTCATGTAATCTTTTTATTTGTATATCAAATATAGAATCTGGATTTATCTCTACTCCTTGTGTTCTCTTTAAAAATTCTGCAAGTTCTACTTTCTTTTCATGTTTTACATCTAAAATTTTTTTTAAAACCTTTTCATCGTCTAAATAAGCCTCTAATTTCTTCAATTCACTTAAATCAGTTATCCAAGTATCTCCAATTAATTCAGTAATCAAATTAGCTAATTGTGGATTTGATTGTAGTAACCACCTTCTTTGAGTTATTCCATTTGTTTTATTTAAAAATCTTTCTGGATATAGTTCATACCAATCTTTTAATTCTTTATTTTTTAGTATCTCTGTATGTAAAGCTGCAACTCCATTCACTTTATGACTTCCATAGATAGCAAGCCAAGCCATATGAATCATATTCCCATTTATTATTCTCATCCTATCTTGTCTAACTTTATCTCCAGGGAATTTTTGCTCTAATAACTCTCTTAATTGGTTATCTATTCCTTGAGTTATTTGATAAACTCTAGGTACAACTTGCTCATATAGTCCTACCCACCATTTTTCAAGAGCTTCTGCTAATATTGTATGGTTAGTATAAGCAAAAGTTTTTTCTACTATACTCCAAGCTTTTTCCCAAGATATTCCTTCAATATCTATAAATATTCTCATCAATTCTGGAATAGCTATAACTGGGTGTGTATCATTTAATTGAATAGCTGTAAACTCTGCAAATTTATCAAAATCATTTCCATGAACTTTTTTATATCTTTTCACTATATCTTGTAATGATGCTGATACGAAGAAATATTGTTGTTTTAATCTCAGTTTTTTACCTTCATCAGTTGAATCATTTGGATATAGCACTCTTGAGATATCCTCAGATAAAGTTTTTTGCTGTGTAGCATGCAAATAATCTTGTTGATTAAATTTTTCTAAATCTAAATCCAGTATAGAATGTGCTTCCCATAATCTTAAAGTATTTATATTATTAGTTCCATAACCTATAATGGGCATATCATAAGGAACAGCTCTTACATTTCCATCTCCAAATGTAACTATTACTTCATCATCAGGTCTCATTACAGACCACACATCTCCATATTTCAACCAAGTTTCTGGCTTTTCTATTTGATATCCATCTCTAAACTCCTGATTAAATATTCCATTTCTATACCTTATACCATATCCTTTTCCTGGTAGATTAAGTGTTGCTAACGAATCTAGAAAACATGCTGCAAGTCTTCCTAAACCACCATTTCCTAATGCTGAATCTTCTTCTGCATCCTCTACCTTATTATAATCTATTCCTAATTCATCAAACAATTCTTTTACTTCACTTAACATTCCTAAATTGATTAAATTGTTTCCTAATGCTCTTCCCATTAAAAACTCTGCAGATAGATAAAAAGCTTGCTTTTGCTTTTCATAAAGCTTTCCCGTATTATACCAGTTATCTGCAATATTTTCCATTACAGCTTGTCCTAAAGCTCTATATATTTCAAACTCTTTAGCCTCTTTAAGTTCTTTCCCAAAACTTACTTTTAAATTTTTTTCAATCTGTTTTCTTAATACCTCTTTTTCTACTTTCATTTTTCTTACCTCATTATATTTTTTATCTATTGAATATTATAGTTACTTCCTTTAATTTCTTTTTGACTTCAAATGTTAAATCTTTTTCTTTCATTCTCCACTTCCAGTTAACACCTACTGTAGATGGGATGTTCATTCTTGCAAAACTTCCAAGCCCCAATAAGTCTTGCATCTGTATTATTACTATTTGAGATGCTGAACTCCAAAGAGTCTCTATACATCTCCATTCTATCGGACTCCAATAATTTCTTTCTAATTTTAGTAACCAATCCTTTAAATATTCATCACATCTACTTTTAGCAATAAAATCTAAACTCTCATACCAACCTACAACTGTATCATTATCATGTGTTCCTATATAAGATACAGAGTTTTCTTCATAATTATGTGGTAAATACTCATTTTTTTCATTTCCATCAAAAGCAAATTCCAATATTTTCATACCAGGATAATCTGTTCTTTTTAAAAGTTTCTTAACTTGTGGGGTCAAAAGTCCTAAATCCTCAGCTATTATAGGCAATTTCCCAAGTTTTTTTTCAATCGTTCTAAAAAAATCCATTCCAGGTCCTTTCTCCCAATGTCCTTTAATAGCAGTTTTATCCCCATATCTTATACTCCAATATGATTCAAAACCTCTAAAATGATCTATTCTCAATATATCATAAATTTTTAGTGAAAACTCAATTCTATCTATCCACCATTTATATTTTTGCTTTTTTAATTTTTTCCAATTATAAAGTATATTCCCCCATAATTGCCCAGTTTTACTAAAATAATCTGGTGGACATCCAGCTACATTTTTAGGAACTTTTGATTTTGTAAATTGAAATATCTCTGGATGACTCCAAGTATCAGAACTATCAGTAGCTACAAATATAGGAATATCTCCTAAAATTTTTATTCCTTTATCATTAGCATATTTTTTTAAATCTTTCCATTGCCTGTAGAATATATATTGTACAAATTTGTGATATTCAACCCTTTTTTTATCTACAATGTCTTTTTCAAATTTATGCTTTATCTTATTTTTATAAATTTTCCCCCACTTTTGCCATTCTAAATCAGCAAATTTTTTTTTTAAAACCATATACAATGAATAATCTTCTAACCAAAAATTATTTTCTTCCTTAAATTTTTCATATTCAGTTTTTAATACAATATTATTCTCTAAATCATTAGAAAAAACTTCAAATATTTCTTCTAAAATTTTTTCTTTTTCTTCTTTTATCTGTTCATAATTGAGGGTATCTAGTTGATTCATATTTTTTAATTGTAATAATTTTGTCTGTTCTATATAACCTATCTTTACGAATTGCTCCATATCAATAAAGATATAATTACCAGCAAAAGCTGAATAAGATTGATAAGGTGAATCTCCATAGCCTGTTGGTCCCAAAGGAAGTATTTGCCATAACTTTTGTCCTGTTTCGTTTAGAAAATCTATAAACTCATATGCTTTTCTACCAAAATCTCCTATTCCATACTCACTAGGCAATGAAAATATAGGCATTAATATTCCACTACTTCTTTTAAACATCTTTTCCTCCATCTCCTATGAAGTTTCTTTTTTCATGAAGAGTATCTATCTTGATATTTTCATTAAAAATCTCCTCATATATTTTTGCTAATTTTGCCATATATATATCACTATGAATATGCTCAGAAATTATATTTATAAATACTTGGTTATCCGTGTATATACCGCTAGTTTTATCTCCCACTTTAGTAACAACGAAACTTTTATTTAAATCAACTACCAACATTATTCTACTTGGTTTTTTAAAATTTTCTACTTTATTACTTTTATGATATATTTCCATTCGAAGGCCCATATTATCCAATTTATTAAAACAAAAAGCAATTACTCTAACGCCTCTATCTATAGCTTTTTTCAAATTTTCTCTCAACTCTATCAAATTGAAATCAGTATTTATATATATCTCTTTCTTAGCACTATCTATTACATTAATAAGCGTGGCTTTAATACTATCTTCTCCTTCAATTTTATAAAAATATTCTTCTTTTAAATAATTTGTCATCTTTTTTAAATCTCTTTTTAAACTTAAAGAATTATTAATAAATCGTTTCTCTATTTCTTCAAAAAGTAACTCTGGATTTTTGGCTTCATATTCCTTACTTCCGTTTGGTATCAATAAAATGTATCCTACTTTATACATACTATCTAAAGTTTGATAAATTGTCGATTTTGATAAATCTAACTCCTTTGCTAATTTATATCCATTTGCTTTCCCAAGCTTTAAAAGAGTCATATATATCATAGCCTCTGTTTTTGAAAAACCTACTTCTATTAGTCTATTCACTATATTTCTCAATTTTATTGCCCCCACCTTAGTAGTTTTATTTCGAACTACTATTCCTCTAGTTCAATTATACTATTTTCTTCGTTTATTTTCAAGTAAAAATATATAAATTACATACATTTTTTATTAATATTATTCAAAAAATAAAAATACACTTTAATTTTTTATAAAACTAAAGTGTATTAATAATCTTAACCTAATTTTTTTAGTAATAATTCTGCTACTTTATAGAGAATAAAAATTCCTATTCCACAATAAGAAACTAATAATAAAATCATTCCTGCTCTATTATCATATTCATACTTATCTTCTAACTCTCTATTTTCCTTCACATTAAATTTCTTATTTATTTTCTCTAACTCATCTAATTCTAATCTCTCTTTCAATGTTAACATAATATTTCCTCCATTAATTATATTTATTTTATAATTAATGGATTTTTTAATTCCGTAAAACCCTTTTTCTATCCCAAAATATTATTCCTGTTAAACCTCTTTCCTTCCTGTATCGAAAAAATTTTTTCTTTTTTAAGTACAAACTTGCACCCGCTACAATAGCTATAATAAGTGCAAAAATAAAATTCTTTGAATAATCTAGTACACATTTATTACTATCATCTATTGTAAATTGAATTGGTAGTATTTCTTGAGAGTTAGAATTAATATCTGCTAAAATAATTATATTTTGACTATTCTTATACTCAAATAAAGGTGGTTTACTATAGAAATTAAAAAAATTATTTAAAACTAGTGATAATATAAAAACCAGTAACAATAAAAACTTTTTTGTTCTCATTTCCCACCTCCTATACTTTATTATTATAAATTGTACACTTTTTTTGAGTTTTAGAAAAATAACTATTTTATATCATTATCATTTAAAAATTTTATCATTTTTACATTTTCATTATCTTTTGCTATCTTAATTGCATTTTCACCATAAGAAGTATAATAAGGATTAACTCCCATTTCTAATAGTTTTTTTACAACATCTATATATCCATTTGCCACAGCTCTTAAATAAACTTCTCCCATTATCAATTCATTATTTAAATTTTTCTTTTTAAAATCATAACCTTTTATTGATAACATTTCTAATAGTATATCTTGATCATAAACATAATATATAGGATAATTTCCTTTATTATCAATTTCTAAAAAATTTACTTTTTCCTGAATCATCTTTCTTATTAAATTTGAATTTCCACTTACTCCACTCCAAAATAAACTATTCCAGCCATTTTTATCCTGCATTTGAAAATTTATTTTTTGAGTAGTAAGATACTCAGAATATAAAAGTGGTTTATTCTTTACAAAATTTATAAAGAGAGGATCTTTTTGATTATCAACTACATTTAAATCAACATTGTTCTCACACAATAACTTCAACGCTTCTAAACTTCTTACATAAAAAATTGGAGCTGTCATTGAATTATCAACCTTATCTAAATCAATATTTCTATTTAAAAGTAAAGTTATCGAATTCAAACTATTATTCTCTAAAGCAGTTATAAGCAAACTCTTACCATTTGAATCTTGATAATCAAGTGGAAACCCTCCCATCAAATACCTATTTAGCCTATATTTATCATCTAATAAAATACTATTATATACCTCTTCAACGCTAGGAATACTATCTTTTTTTTGAAAAAAACTACATCCTCCTAATAGTATAATAAAAATTAAATAACATATGCTTGTTAAAATTCTATTCCTCATTTTTCTTTTCATATTTTCTTCTCTCTCCCTCTTTCAGATATTTCTTTCTTAATCTGATATTCTCAGGAGTTACTTCAACAAGCTCATCATCTGCTATATAATCGAGTGCTTGCTCTAGAGTAAATCTTCTAGGTGGAGCTAATTTTACAGCATCATCACTTCCTGCAGCTCTCATATTTGTAAGTTTTTTAGTCTTACACACATTTACTACTAGGTCATTTTCTCTACTGTGTTCTCCAACTATCATTCCTTCATACACAGGTATTCCTGGATCTAAAAACAATGTTCCTCTATCTTGGATATTATTTAGTGCATAAGCTACAGTTACTCCTGGCTCTGTTGCAATTAAAACCCCTCTACTTCTTGTTGGAATTTCACCTTTATGAGGTTCATAATCATAGAATGAGTGGTTTAATATTCCCGTTCCTTTAGTATCTGTTAAGAATTCATTTCTAAATCCTATAAGTCCTCTTGCTGGAACCTTAAACTCTAAGCGAGTATATCCATCAGTACCTGGTATCATAGATACCATTTCTCCCTTTCTAATACCCATTTTTTCAATAACTACACCTGTATAACTATCGTCAACATCTATTAAAGCCATTTCAATTGGTTCAAATTTCTTTCCATCTTCCTCTTTCATAAGAACTCTTGGTTTTGAAACTTGAATTTCAAATCCTTCTCTTCTCATATTTTCAAGTAATATAGAAAGTTGAAGTTCTCCTCTTCCTTTTACAACAAAGGCATCTGGAGTATCTGTTGCTTCTACCTTCATACTTACGTTTGTTTGTAACTCTTTTTGAAGTCTTTCCCAGATATGTCTAGATGTTACAAATTTTCCCTCTTTTCCTGCAAATGGAGAATCATTTACCATAAACGTCATAGCTAGTGTTGGTTCATCAATATCTATCAGTGGAAGAGCTATTGGTTCATTTACATCTGCTAATGTTTCTCCAATATCTATATCTTCTATTCCTGCTATACATACTATATCTCCAGCATATGCCTCTTGAATCTCTACTCTTTTTAATCCTTCATATCCATAAAGTACAGAGATCTTTCCTTTTATCATTTTTCCATCTCTCTTTATAAGCATAACTTCTTGGTTTCTTTTAACTATACCGTTATGAATTCTCCCAACAGCTAATTTACCAACATAGTTATCATATGCAATACTTGTTATTAAGAATTGCATAGGTTTGTTGGCGTCTCCTTCTGGATCCTCAACATGCTCAAGAATAGCTTCAAATAGTGGAGTCATATCATTGCTTTCCTCTTCTAGACTTCTCTTAGCAAATCCACCTTTTCCTGAAGCATATACAACTGGGAATTCAAGTTGTAGATCATTTGCATTTAACTCAATAAATAACTCATAAACCATATATAATACATCTTCTGGCCTTGCATTTGATTTATCTACTTTATTTACAACTACTATTGGTCTATGACCTTGTTCTAAAGCTTTCTTCAAAACGTATTTAGTTTGGGGCATTGGTCCTTCAAAAGCATCTACTAAAAGTACAACAGAGTCAACCATTTTCATAATTCTTTGTACTTCACCTCCAAAGTCAGCATGTCCTGGAGTATCTACAATATTAATTTTATAATCTTTGTATCTAACAGATGCATTTTTAGAGAATATAGTTATTCCTCTCTCTCTTTCAATGTCATTAGAGTCCATTACTCTTTCTTCGACTTTTTCTAATTCATGAGAAGCAAAAGCTCCTCCTTGTCTTAAAAGACAATCCACTAATGTTGTTTTACCGTGGTCAACATGGGCAATAATTGCTATGTTTTTTATTTTCATTACTCTTCCTTTCTTCAGGGCTAAAAATATTTATACCCTTTTAATAAATTATTATTTACGTTTGCTAAACCTAAAAATTTATTTTTATAATAAGCTCTATATCTACCATCTGAACTTTTATATCTGATGGTATTTCCATTTAAAAATAGAGTTAGATTTCTTTCTTCTTCAATTTCTAATTTAGGATAATCAAAAAAATTTTCTACACTTTGAAGGAAACTAACATTTCCTTTACTATATAATCTTTCTATCTCTTCAAGAGTAAAAGCTTCACTTATACTAGAATTCCCAACTTTTTCTCTAATTAATGAACTCATTATAGCTAAACTTCCTAACTCTTTCCCTATATCATCTATTAGAGATCGAATATATGTTCCTTTAGAAACATTACATCTAATTCTTCCCCTTATTCCATCAAACTCTAAAACTTCAATGAAATCAATATATATATCCCTAGCCTTTCTTTCTATTTCTATACCTTTTCTTGCTAAATTATAGAGCTTTTGTCCATCTATTTTAAGTGCTGAATACATAGGAGGTATTTGTTTTATATTCCCTGTAAACTTTTTTAAAACTCCATCCAATTCATCTCTAGTAGCATTTTTCTTCTCTGACTCCTCTATGATTTTTCCCTCTATATCATAAGTATCAGTTCTATATCCTAACTGAAATCCTGCGGTATATATCTTAGAATATCCCTCTATATCTTGAACAAGTTTAGTAGCTCTTCCTAAACAAATTACTAAGACTCCTTCAGCTAACGGATCTAGAGTTCCTGTATGCCCTATCCTTTTTTCTTTTAATATTTTTCTCAATGCTCTTATCACATCAAAAGATGTAATTCCACTAGGCTTATTTATATTGATTATTCCTTCCAAAATCTCAACTCCTATATTCAGAACTATTTTGTATTGTACCATATAAAACTAATTTTGGAAATAGTTTTTTATAGAAAACTAAGAGCTATTTTATTGAAAAAAATTAATTTTTGAAACTACTCTTTATTTCTCAACTATACCATATCTATTACTTGGATTCCACAACATATATTGCTTTATTCCTAAATCATTAAGAGCTTTTATCTGTGCTTCTATTTCTTCTTTTCCATAAAGGATATGTCCTTTTACCCATTTAGCTGTAAAAGCTTGTAACCAAGGTCTAATCTGTGATGGATATTCTATATTATAATTTCTATTTATTCCATCTAAAATTGTATAATAAATAGTTTTATATGGCTCAGCATCAGGAACAGATATCCCATATACCCCTCTTCCATAATGACTAGGATATGCCATAGGTGAAATTATATCTACTTCATTACTTATCACTTCCCAATGTTGTCCAAGTCCCATATCATCATTTGAACTTGGTACTTGTCCATAAATATCTGCTGATACATAAACCTCAAGTGGTTCTAATTCTTTTTTAGCATATCTTAAATATTTTTGTATAGTTTCTGGTTTTGATTCCCCTGTAGTATCTCTATAATCTAATTCTTTATCAAGCTTTCCACCATTTGAAGCTGGAAATCTCACATAATCAAATTGTATTTCATTAAATCCAGCTTGAGCAGCTTCCTTTGCTACAGCTATGTTATATTCCCACAAATATCTATCATGAGGAGACACCCATATTACTCCATCACTATTTGTAAAAGGTTTCCCAGTAGCTTTTTTTATAATAGCTTTATCTGGATGTTTTGCTGCATAAGTAGGATCTTTAAACGATACTATTCTAGCTATTGTATATATGTTATTATCTTTTAATTTTTTCATAAAAGATTGTATATCATTTATAGGATATTTTTTATCATTTTTTCCTATATACTTTAACTCTGCCTCTGTTTTAAATAGCATTTTTCCAAAATCTTCTTTTACATCTATTACAAAAGCATTTATTCCTGTTCTTTTAGCAAGTGCTATTAATTCATCCATTCTTTTCATTGATGCAGCTGTATTTACAGTTAAATATATTCCCTTGACATCAACTCTAGGATTATTGGCATATTCTTTTTTAGGAATCGGAGTAAAATCTATATTCTTCAAATTTTCTGGGATAACTTTATGGATATCTTCAGTTAAACTTCCCGTTCTAAGCCATCCTTCTCTTATTTCATTATTTTTTCCATATCTTACTTTTTTCCAAAAGCTTTTTTCAATAGTAGTTTTTACCTCATAACTTCCGTCATCTTTTTTTACTTTTACCTCCTTTGGAATCTCTACTACCTTATCTTCTAGAATCTCTACCCTAATAGCTTTTTTCAAACTATCTTTTTGATCTTTACCATCTGGCTCTAAATATATAGGGGTTTTATAATTTATTGTATAAGCATATATTTTTTCAACTTTTTTTTCCGGTATTTTTACTTCTTTTAATGGTAAAATCTGCTCCTTTTGTTCATTCTCTTTTAAAATATTCTTCTCCTCTTTTTTTTCTATAACTACTACTTTTTTCCCAATTTCCTTTGTCACTCCAGCAGTAGTTGTAATTGTAACTATATATAGCGATATTACTCCTATAATACCTACTATAATCTTATTCTCTTTCATAATCCCTCCATTATCTATAATATACTTAGATATTTTATAATATTTTTTCTAAAATATCTAGCTTGAATTTTTTCTTAATATAAAAAGGTGTTAAAAGTTTAAGCTTTTAACACCTTTTTATATTTATATTCTATTTGCTTTTTTTATTTTGTTTTTTTCTTTCTTTTACTTGATCTCGCTTCAACAATTGGATTCATTTTTTCCAATAAATTTTTTGCTGGCTTAAACTTAGCAACTTTTCTAACACCTACTTTCATAGGTTTTTTAGTTTGTGGATTGATATAAGTTCTCTCTGCTCTCTCTATAGTTTCAAATTTTCCAAATCCTATAAAAGTTACATTTTCTTCTTTTATAAAGACTTCTTCAAGTGTTTCTAAAAATATTTTTGTTAGTTTTTGAGCCTCTACTTTTGTTTTTAAATTTGCTTTAGAGGCGAATAACTCTACAAATTCCTTTTTTGTCATTTGAAATCACTCCCAATCCTTTATTTATTACCTTACTATTAAAATAGCATTTTTTTCTAAGAAAAACAATAGTTTTCTCAATATTTTTATTTTTTCTTTTTAATAAAAAGCTGTACCCAATAATTTTTTCCATTCTTGTCTTTAGCGAGTCCTATTCCTGTCTCATCATAATCTGGATTTAATATATTTTTTCTATGTCCCTTTGAATTTAGCCATCTTTTTGCTACGAACTCTGGAGTATCGTGCCATCTAGCTATATTTTCAGCAGCAGCACTATATCTTATTCCCTCTTTTTTTATCAAATTAAATGTCATTCCAAATTTTTTACTATTATGAGAAAGCTTCTCGTCTTTAGCCATATCTTTAGCTTTTACTATTGCTATTTTATTTAACTCTTCATTTATTTTAAGTGGCTTTAATCCTTTTTCTCTTCTTGCAATATTAACTTTTTTTAAAATTATCTCCTGATAACTCACTGCATTTATAGATAAAATAGTCACAAAAAATAATATCCCTGCTATTAAAATTTTTTTCATTATATACACCTCTCAATTTTTATTAATATTATACCACTTTTTTGCCAAATTTTATATGTTTTTTCTTCGTTTGACTTTTAGTTTTCTACATTATATAATCTATTATGTAATGTAGATATAAATAGTACTTAAATAAAGGAGAACTTATGTATAGTGTTGATTTTGGATTGCCCATATTAGGAGCTACAGTACTTGAAACAGGTGTTAATTTTGGTATATACTGTAAAAATAAGAAAAATGTTACTTTAAATGTATATAATTTTATGCATAGTATAGAACCAATATTTTCCCTAAAATTAGATGAAAAGTTTAATAAAACTGGAGATATTTGGCATATTTTTCTAAAAGAGGCTAAGGAAGGCCTAATCTATTCATGGAAAATAGATGATTCTCCTGAACTTTTGGACCCATATGCACTCTCTTATACAAACCACAAAGAATGTAAAATGAAAAAATCTATTGTCGTAAAAAGAGCTCCATTTAACGAAAGACATCTTCATATTCCAATGAATGAAACCATAATATATGAAGTTCATATAAAATTTTTTACTCAAAACCCTAATTCTCTTGTTAAATTTCCTGGAATGTACAAAGGTTTTATAGAAAAAATTCCTTATTTGAAAGACCTAGGAGTGACAACTGTAGAATTTTTACCTGTGTATGAATGGGATGAATATACTGGTAGATATAATTCACATAATGAAATTTTAGAAAATATCTGGGGATATAATCCTATCAGTTTTTTTGCTCCTACAAAAAAATTCTCAAGCAATAAAGAGCTATATAATTCTGATGAAATTATCGAATTAAAAGAACTTATAAAAGAGCTACATAAAAATAAAATAGAAGTTATATTAGATGTAGTTTATAATCATACTGCTGAGGGAGGAATTGGTGGTTTTTTATATAATTTTAAAGCCATGAATAAAAATGAGTTTTATATCATGGAAAAAAACAAAGAGAATTATACTAATTACTCCGGTTGTGGTAATACCTTCAATTGTAATAGCGTTATGAGTAAAGATATAATCCTTAACTCTTTAAAATACTGGTATCTTGAAATAGGTGTAGATGGTTTTAGATTCGATTTAGCACCTATACTTGGAAGAGATGTAAATGGACAATGGGGTGGACATTCTATACTTCATGAAATAGCTCAAGATCCTATTCTTTCTCACTCTAAGCTCATTTCTGAAAGCTGGGATCTAGGTGGATATTATGTAGGAGATATGCCTTCTACTTGGAGTGAATGGAATGGAAAATACAGAGATGTTGTCAGAAAATTTA
This sequence comes from Fusobacterium necrogenes, assembly GCF_900450765.1. Lineage (NCBI taxonomy): Bacteria > Fusobacteriati > Fusobacteriota > Fusobacteriia > Fusobacteriales > Fusobacteriaceae > Fusobacterium > Fusobacterium necrogenes. Next base: position 1,190,415 of record NZ_UGGU01000003.1, read on the forward strand.
TCAAAGGAGATTTTGGACAAATATCTGAACTTGTTAAAAGAATTTTAGGAAGTCCTGATATTTTTAAAAGAAGTAATCGTTCTCCACATAATAGTATTAATTTTATTAGTTGTCATGATGGTTTTACCTTATATGATTTAGTTAGCTATAATACAAAGCACAATCTAAACAATGGTGAAAATAATAAAGATGGTGAAAATTATAATAATTCATATAATTGGGGAGAAGAAGGAGAAACTAAAAATATAGAAATTTTAAATTTAAGAAAAAGACAAATTAAAAACTTTTTTCTTATTCTTATGATCTCTCAAGGAACTCCCATGTTTTTAATGGGAGATGAATGTGGTAGAACACAATATGGAAATAATAATGCCTACTGTCAGGATAACAAAACTACTTGGTTTGATTGGGAAAGACTAGAGAAATTTAAAGATATATATAATTTTGTTAAAAATATGATTAAACTTCGTAAAAGTTACTCTATTTTTAACAAAAATACTTATTGGGAATGTGATGATTGCAAAACTAGCGATGTTGTATTACATGGAATAAAATTAAACTCTCCAGATTTTTCTTATCATTCACTAAGTATAGCTTTTGAACTTCAAGATATAGATACAAATACAAAATTTTATATAGCTTTGAACTCTTATTATGGAGATTTAGTATTTGAACTTCCTCCCCTTGATAAAAACAAAAGTTGGCATGTGTTAGTCGATACATCAAAGAAAGATATAGAAAATTTTTCAAACTCTACTATATCTATAAAAGATAGATTTTATTCTGTTAAGTCAAGAAGTTCTGTAATTTTAATAAGCAAATTAAAATTAGATGATTTTTAGAAAATTTTAAATTATGACTTAAGTAAAAAAGAAAAAAGAAAGTTTATAATTTTTACTAAATAAAAACTTTCTTTTTCTTTTTTTAATCTACAAGTATTTTACTTAACTCTTTTGCTAATTTTTTCAAAGCATTAGCTCTATGACTAATCTTATTTTTTATCTTTGGTATCTCAGCTAAAGATTTTCCATACTCAGTTACATAGAAGTAAGGGTCATATCCAAAACCATCTTTTCCCTTTGGTTCATATAGTAACTCTCCCTCTATCTCCCCTCTAAAAGAGTAAGCTCTTCCGTCAGGTTTCCCAAGAGTTATTACACTTACAAAGTGACACTTTCTATTTTTTTCATCTTTCATTACTTCCATAAGCTTAGCATTATTTGATTCATCAGTAGCATTCTCGCCAGAATATCTAGCTGAGTACACTCCAGGTGCTCCCCCTAGTGCATCTACACAAAGTCCAGAATCATCAGCAATAGTTATCATCCCTGTAAACTTTGCTATCTCCAAAGCTTTTTTTGCAGAATTTGCCTCAAAAGTATCCCCATCTTCTACTACCTCAGGTATATCTATACCATCTTTTATAGATAGTATCTCCACATCTTTTACGTTGGCAAATATTGCTTTTATCTCATCTATTTTATGTTTATTTCCAGTAGCTAAAAATATTTTCATATTTCTCTCCTATTTTTCTATTATTCTGTTTTGTAACTCCATTATCTTCTTTAATCCTTTTTCAGCTAAATCTAACATCTCATTTAAATCTTTTCTAGTATAGGTAGCCTCTTCTCCAGTACCTTGTAACTCTACAAATTTTCCTTCTCCATTCATAACAATATTCATATCTACCTCTGCTATCGAATCTTCTGTATACTTAAGATCTAACATAGGTGTTCCATTTACAATACCCACACTAATAGCTGCCACATTAGAGATGATAGGATTTTCTGTTAACACTCCCTCTGTTACAAGTTTTTTCATAGCAAGAGCTAGAGCTATATATCCTCCGGTAATAGAAGTAGTTCTTGTCCCTCCATCAGCTTGTATTACATCACAGTCGATAGTTACGGTTCTTTCTCCTAATTTTTCTAAATTTATAGCAGTTCTAAGAGCTCTCCCTATAAGTCTTTGTATTTCCATAGTTCTACCTGTTAACTTTCCCTTAGCTGACTCTCTTTGATTTCTCTCTCCAGTAGCTCTAGGTATCATAGAGTACTCAGCTGTAAGCCAACCTTTACCTTGATTTTTTAAAAATGGTGGTACTTTATCACTTACAGTAGCTGTACATATTACCTTTGTATTCCCACATTCCATAAGTACAGAGCCTTCAGCATATAGATTAAAATCCTTAGTAGCCTTTAATACTCTTAATTCATCTAAATCTCTTCCATCTTCTCTAAGTTTTTTGTTTTTCATATCGACTTCAATCATCATCTCTTTTATTTTATTCATACTATCTCCTATATTTTCATTTCATCTCTTTGTTTTACTTCTTTTCCAAATTGTATATCATAAAAATGTTTATAAATTCCATTTTTATCTAATAAATCTTGGTGTCTTCCCACCTCTTTTATTCTACCATTTTCCATTACCACTATCTTATCAGCATTGATAATAGTAGAAAGTCTATGAGCTATTACAAATGTCGTTCTATTTACCATAAGTCTATCTAAGGCATCCTGTACAAGTCTTTCTGATTCAGTGTCTAGAGCAGATGTTGCCTCATCTAGTATAAGTATCTCAGGATTTTGAATTAGGGCTCTAGCTATTGCTATTCTTTGCTTTTGTCCTCCAGATAGCATCACTCCTCTCTCTCCTACTTCGGTTTCAAATCCTTCAGGTAAATCCATTATAAATTCATAGGCATTTGCCATCTTAGCTGCTTTTATTATCTCTTCTTGAGACACATTTTCCTTACCAAAGGAAATATTTTCAGATATTGTCCCAGAGAATAGAAAACTCTCTTGAGGAACTATCCCTATTAAATCTCTATATTTTTTCAAAGAGATATTTTTTATATCCTGTCCATTAATAAGTAATCTTCCTGCAGTAGTTTCAAAAAATCTAGGGAGTAAATTTACCATAGTAGTTTTTCCGCTTCCACTCTTACCTACAAAAGCTATAACATCTCCAGCTTTTATCTCTAAATTTATATTTTTTAGTGCATTACTTTTGGCATCATCATAAGCAAAAAATACATTTTCAAACTTTATATCTTGTATTTTTCCTTTTAACTCTATCTCTTCTCCATAGTAGTCTGTTTCAATAGGTATATCCAATATTTCTATTACTCTATCAGCTGACGGTATAGCTTCTTGTACATCATTATTTTTAGATATTAACCTTTTTAATGGCTGACTCATAAGTCCCATAGCTGTAACAAAAGATATTAAATCTCCTGGAGACATAGTTTTAGTAATAACTATTTGATATCCCCCATAAGCAGCTACCAAAACAACCATAAAAGTTGTTATAACTTCGTTGATTGGAGATACTTTTGCCTTTATCTTAGTACTCTTATATGATTTTTGAAACTCATCCATACTTATCTCTTTAAATCTATCAATAATCATATCACTGTTATTGAAAGCTTTGATTACAAATATTCCAGATAAGCTTTCTTGAATGAAAGCTGCAACAGCTCCCGATGTATCTTGTCTAATTCTTCCAGATTTTCTAATTTTCTTAGTATATTTTTTTACAGTACTAATTATAAACGGCATAACTGTAAGTGATACTAAAGCTAATATCCAATCTACTTGGAACATTCTAAATACTAAAGCTACAACTGTTATAAACTCCTTTAGCATATCAAAAAGTATAAATCCTATTCTTCCTAATGTAGAAGAATCTCCAGTTAATCTTGCCATTATATCTCCTAATTTATTTTTTCTAAAGTAAGAAATAGGAAGCTTCTGTAAATGATTAAAAACATCTATTTTTATATCTCTTTTAATAGTTTCAGTTACATAATTTGATGAAATACTAGCATAATAAGCTGATACTACTTTTATAACTGTCGATACAAAAATTGCAGATATTACAATTACCATCATCTTAGGATCTTTTTTTACTAATACATCATCTATTAGATATTTACTAAGCCATGCTGGTACAGCTCCCATTGATGAAGTCAATATAGACATGAGTATTACAGCTACCATTGCCCATTTATATTTAAAACTGTATCTTAAGAATGTATTTAACGATTTATTTTGAAATAAATTTAGTCTCATCTTTCTCCCTTCACCAGAAAATTTGTATAATTTTCTATTACACTTCTTCCTGAAAGTTTTTCTCTTACCTCTTTTATGTCTTCTTGTATTTTTTCTTTATTATCTTCTATTTTTTTTAAATACTTTTCTATCTCTTCTACAGTACATCTCTCTTGTAAAAGCTCTGGAAATACCTCTCTACCTAAAGCAAGATTTGGTAGAGAAACAAAGGCAATTTTTAAAATATGTCTAGCTATAAATGCGTTAATAAATCCTGTCTTATACACCACTATTGTAGGTAGTCCCATAAGAGCAAGCTCCAAAGTTACAGTTCCAGAGGCAGCTATAGCCATCTTAGATTTTTTTACACACTCTGAAAGTTTTTTCTCAAATTCAAGGGTAAGATTTGGATATTTTGTCAAATCCTCATCTATCCATTTTAGATGCTCTCTACTTGAAAGCTTTAGTAAAAATTTTCTACTCTCGTCTCTTTTTACTATCTCCAACATAGTAGGTAAAAGAGTCTTTATCTCCTGCTTTCTACTTCCTGGTAAAAGAAGGATATACTCCTCACTTCTTTTTTCCACTATGTATTTATCTACAAAAGGATTTCCATAATATATAGCATCTACCCCGTGCTTTTTATAGAAATCTACCTCCCAAGGAAAGATTACCATAATATGGTCAGCTTTTATAAGTTTTTTTATTCTCTTTTCTCCCCATATCCAAAGCTTTGGTGGAATATAGTAGTACACCTCTATATCCTCTATCTCCTGCTTTAATAGCTCCAAAAATTTTAGGTTAAATCCTCCATAATCTACTAGGATAACCTTTTTTATATTCTCTTTTTTTATAAAATCTATATACTCATTAGCTTTTCTCTTCAAAAAGCTATATTTTTTCAACACCTCAGTAAATCCCATTATTGCAAGCTCATCTATATCTTGGATAACCTCTACTCCAACATTTCTACTATGTCTACCTGCAACTCCATAAAACTCTACATCTCTATATTTTTTCTTGATAGCTTTCACTAAATATGAAAGATGTAAGTCCCCAGAAACTTCCCCAGTTGATACAAAAAATTTCATAACTATCTCCTATCAAACTTTTATTCCGAGGATAAATAGAGAGTTTTCCTCTGCTAATCTTATAGCCTCATCTCTATTTAAAAAAAGCATTCTCCCTGCTTCTCCAACAATTCCTCTAGCTCCTATCTCTATAGCCCTTTTTATTGTCTCTATTCCTACAGCTGGTATATCTACCCTCATATCCTGTTGAGGTCTTGACATCTTCACAATAATACACCCACTACCAGCTAGCTCTCCAGCTCTTTTTATTGTCTTATCTGTTCCCTCTATCCCCTCTAATGCCACTACTGATGAATCTTTACACACCACAGTCTGTCCAGCATCCACTTCACTTAGAGCCTTAGCTGCCTCTATTCCTATCTTTATGGTTTTTCTATCCTCATCACTAGGTACTATCTTAGTATAACACTCATCTCTAAACATAAAGTTTTCCAAAAGATGATTTTGAGGTAACACCTTTATTCCATTTAATCTAAAAAATCCTATAACTGCAAAAAGGAGAGTTTCATCTTTTCTATCTGGCAATCTCTTCAGAAGTTCCTCTCCAAATCTATCTAATTTTATATCTTTAAATATTATATCTTTTTCAACTTTCCCCAACATAACTATCTCATCAATATCATTTAGTAGGAAGTACTTTACAATACTTCCCACTTCTCCAATATTAAAAGACACAAAATTTTTATGAGCCTTTATTCTATCATCTATGGTATCAAATAGCCCTAGGGGAAAAACATCAATATTCTGTTTTTCAGCCTCTTTAAGAAAATAGATAGGTAATTTCCCATTGCCAACTATTATTCCAATTTTTTTCATTATTTAGCTATACCTCTATTACTATTTTTTATAAAATTTACAAAGTATGTTATATTTCTATCTTGTTCTATCTCTGCCTCTATTTGAGCAAGAGCATCTTTTAGAGGAAGTCCACTTCTGAACACTATCTTATAAGCTTTTTTAAGTCTACTTATTTCCTCATCTGTAAATCCTCTTCTTCTAAGTCCTACACTATTTAACCCTCTAGGTATAGCTTTGTTACCTTCTGCTAATATAAATGGACATATATCTTGGTTTACAGCACTAGCTCCCCCTGTCATAGAGTAAGAACCTATTCTACAAAATTGGTGTATTGGTGTAAGTCCTCCTACTATTGCGTAGCTATCTACTACCACATGCCCTGCTAGTGTAGCATTGTTAGAGAATATACAACCATCTCCTATAATAACATCATGTGCCACATGGACATATGCCATAATAAGATTTCCATTTCCTATTCTAGTTTCCCATCTATCATCTGTTCCTCTATGAATAGTTACAAACTCTCTGATAGTATTGTTGTTTCCAATTATAGTTTTAGTAGGTTCTCCTTTATATTTTAAGTCTTGAGATGCTTTTCCTATAGAAACAAAAGAATAGATAGTATTATTTTCTCCTATCTCTGTTATTCCTTCTATTACAACATGAGATTGAATTGTAGTATTTTTACCAATTTTTACATCTTTACCGATTATACAATATGGTCCTATCTGTACTCCATCTTCTATTATGGCACCCTCTTCAATTATAGCAGTATTATGAATATCTATCATAATTGCCTCCCGTCTATTATTTATCTGCTATACAAAAAGTAAAGCTTGCTTCACAAGCAATATTTCCATCTACTAAAGCTTTTCCGTGAGCTTTTACGAAGTTTCTTTTGATTTTTTCTACTTCTACTTCATAAATAATTTGATCTCCAGGTCTAATTGGAGATTTAAATTTTGCACTCTCCACACCTACGAAGTAAGGAACTTTTCCCTCTATTCCTTCCATTACAAGTACTCCTAAACATTGAGCCATTCCCTCTACTATTAGTACTCCTGGCATAATAGGGTGTCCTGGAAAGTGTCCATTGAAGAACTCCTCATTGATAGTTACATTTTTAAGTCCTTTTATTTTTTGCTCCTCTTTGTTTACATCAATGATTCTATCCACTAATAGGAATGGATATCTATGTGGTATTCTTTCCATTATTTCTAAAGTATTTAACATATTTTTTTCCTCCTCTAGTTATCTTATTTATATTTTACATGTTTTTTAGTAATTTTGCAAACTCTATATCTAAAGCGTGTCCAGCTTTTATAGCTATGATATGTGCTCTTATTGGTCTATTCAGTATTTTTAAATCTCCAATAATATCCAACATCTTATGTCTTACAAACTCATCTTCAAATCTAAGTCCACTTGGATTTAATACCCCATCTTTTTTTATAACAATAGCATTATCTAGTGTTCCACCTAGTGCTAGATTATTTTTCTTTAGATACTCTATCTCATAATCAAAACCAAAAGTTCTAGCTGGTGCTATCTCTTTTTTGTAGTTTTCTAAATTTACTTCAAACTCTGCCAATTGAGATTTTAAAAATGTGTGCTCAAATCTAATAGCATAAGTTAGCTTATATCCATCATATGGCAAAGCTATTACATTTTTATCTTCAACTGTTAAATAGATAGGCTCTTTTACTACTAATGGCTCTACTTCTGAGTCTAACTCCTTTAGTCCAACCTCTTCAAATATCTCTATAAATACTTTTGCACTTCCATCACAGATAGGTAGCTCATTTCCATCTAATTCCACCACTAAGTCTGTAATATCCAATGCATAAAGAGCTGATAGAAAATGCTCTATTGTATGTACCTTTGCTCCATATTCATTTTGTAGATTTGTTCCACGAGTTAAATCAAAGGTATTAGCTATATCTAAAGTTATCTCATTTTTTCCCTCTTCTAAATCCACTCTTTTAAAGATTATTCCATTTTCACTTGGAAGTAATCTCATCTTTATATTCTCTCCTTTGTGGAGTCCAATACCGATATACTCTATCTCTTTAGCTATTGTTTTTCTTTTCATTGCTCCCTCCCTTTTGTATTGAAATTCATGAAAGAAAACCAATAAAAAATCTAAATATTCTAATTGAAATTATAGAATAACGGAGATTGAAAAGAATAATTAGAGTAGCTTAGCGAGAACGAACACTAAAAAACGCAACTGTTTGAACGAAGTGAGTTTTGCGTTTTTAGTGAGTACAGCTCTAGCTACTCTTTATTCTTTGAACGAGAGTTATTCATAATTTCTAATCAATTTAATATAATAATTGGTTTTCTTTCTAACGAAGTGTTTTAACACTTAGTTAAGAATTTTTCAGCTACTGCCATAGCAATCTCTCTTTTTCCATCTACAAAGTTTATCTCAACCTTTTTGTCATTTACAGATTTAACTACTCCTAGACCAAATTTTTTATGCATAACCTTCTCTCCTATAGAATATGGGAAGTTTTTAGCTGTTTTGTTTAAATCCTCAATAGTTATCATCTTTTTGAAAGCTCTCTCTGTAATAAAGTTTCCTTTCTCAGTTTTAGGTACATACTCAGTAACTACTGGAGTTGCTCTCTCTATTAGCTCCTTAGGTATCTCATCTAAAAATCTTGATGGCTCTCTACTCCAGTCCTCATTTCCATACATCATTCTACTCTTAGCATATGTCATATAGAGTTTATCCTCTGCTCTAGTGATAGCCACATAGCAAAGTCTTCTTTCTTCCTCTAGCTCATTGCTATCAAAGTCTGCTCTACTTCCAGGGAACAGTCCTTCCTCTACTCCAACTACAAATACAGTAGGAAACTCAAGTCCTTTAGAGTTGTGTATAGTCATAAGTTTTACATAATCTTTTTCATCTTCAAGGTTATCTGTTGCACTGACTAGTGAAATATTTTCAAGGTACTCTCTCAAAGTAAGATTTTCTACTACCTTCTCCAATTCTACTATTGAATTTTTCAACTCCTCTATATTCTCTTTTCTAGCTTCATAGTCCTCATAGTTAGCTATTAGATAATCATTATATTTTATTTCTCTCACTATTGTATCAAATAGCTCAGAAACATTTATCCCTTCACTTAACTCAATAAACTCTCTCATCATATTGTAAAAATCTAAAAGAGTTATCTTTAGGTTAGCACTTAGTCCAGCTATCTCGTTAGCTCTTCCCAATGCACTGAATAGTGAAAGGTTTTGTTCTTTAGCAAAATCTTCTATCTTCTCTACTGTCTTATCTCCTATCTTTCTTTTTGGTACATTTAAGATTCTTACTAGGTTTAAGTTATCAGTAGTATTATTAATTACTGCTAGATAAGCTACAATATCTTTTATCTCTGCTCTTTGATAGAATTGCATTCCACCAAAAATCTTATAAGGGATATTTTCACGAAGTAGTTTTTCCTCAAACATTCTCGATTGAGCATTGGTTCTATACAGGATTGTAAAATCTTTGTACTTAGCTCCCTTAGCTTTTCCTTTGATTATCTCTCCAACTACAAATCCAGCTTCCTCTCTTCCATCATAACAACCTTCCACAGTGATTTTTTCTCCCACTGTCTTCTTAGTCCATAGCTTTTTATCTCTAGCACTTAAGTTGTTTCTGATTACAGAGTTCGCAGCATCTAGTATTACAGAGGTAGAACGATAGTTCTCTTCTAACTTTACCACTGTTGTATTTGGATAATCCTTTTCAAAATCTAGGATATTTTGGATATTTGCTCCTCTAAATCCATAAATACTTTGGTTTTCATCACCTACTACACAGATATTCCCATATTTTTTAGCTATCTTATTCACTATCTTATACTGAATATTATTTGTATCTTGGTACTCATCTACCATTACATATCTAAATTTCTCCTGTACCTTATCTAGTACATCTGGAATATCTAATAACCTATCTGTATTTACTAAGATATCTGAAAAGTCCATTGCATTATTATTTTTAAGTACAGAGTTATATCTTCTATATACCTCTGCTACTATCTTTCCATTGTCATTATACTTTTCAGTTGTCTCATACTCATTAGGGGATATTCCATTCTCTTTTAATTTTGAGATAATAGAGGCTACCAATCCCTCTTTTAAACTTTTATCCTTTACTACTAAATCTTTCATTATATTTTTAGCTACTCTCTTTTGGTCATCTGTATCATAGATAGTAAAGTTAGCATTGTATCCTAATCTATCTCCATACACTCTTAGCAGTCTAAGTCCAAATGAGTGGAATGTAGATATCATAACTCTTTTAGCGTCCTCTCCTACTAGAGATTCCACTCTCTCCTTCATCTCCTTAGCTGCCTTATTAGTAAATGTTACAGCTAGGATTTTATAAGGAGATATCCCTATCTCATCTATCATATGAGCTATCCTATAGGTAATAGTTCTAGTCTTTCCAGAACCTGCACCTGCTAATATAAGAAGAGCTCCCTCTATCTTAGCAGCAGCCTCCCTCTGCTTATCATTTAATTTATCTAATACGCTCATTAATTTTCCACTCCTTTTCAATTATCAATTATACCATAACAACCGTTATCATGTCTATTTTAATAAATTTGAAAAAATTTTAAAGTAATTATTCTAATGTAAATAATCAACATGTATCATTACATCCTTTACATTTTCAAAGTCTAAAACTATCCCATCTCTTATACTATCTATTATATTATGAGCTTCATATACTGACATCTCCTTTGGAACTCTTATATGCATAGATAAAAATATTTTATCTCCTGATTTTCTCATAAATATATCATGTACATTTTCTATACTTTCATTTTCATTTAAATATCTCTCTATTTCCTTTATAAACTCTTTATCTTGTTTATCAAGAATTAAATTAGATGTTTCAAATATAATAGATATTCCTTCCTTAAAAATTAAGATAGCTACTATTAAACTTACAATAACATCAAATATTGGAGATATCCATATAGACATACAGATTCCAAAAATAACTCCAGCAGATGAATAAACATCACTTTTACTGTCTTTAGCATCAGCTATTAAAGCACTGTTATCTGTTGCTTTTCCAACCTTTAGCTTATACCTATACATAAAAAACTTTACTATCATAGAAATAAATGCCCAAATAATTGTTACGTAACTTGGAATAAATAAATCTTCTCCCTTTATTAAAAATTCTATACTTCCTTTGCCCAATTCAAAAGCAGTGAGAAGTAAAAATACTCCTAACATATTTCCTATTATACTTTCTATTTTTTCATGACCATAAGGGTGCTCTTCATCTGCAGGTTTATTACTAAAATATATCCCTAAAAGGATCGCAATTGAACTTCCAACATCTGAAAGAGAGTTTATTCCATCTGATACTAAGGCTCTAGAATTTCCATATATTCCCCCTAGAATTTTTATAACTGCAAGAAAAATATTTTGAAATATTGAAGAAATTACTACTTTTTTTCCCTCTTTCATTCTTAAGATTTCTCTCTGAATATTATCAAGTTCCAAAATATCTCCATTTTCTTTAAATCCACTCTTTTTAAAAAAATCTTTTTTTGTTAAATCACTGCATATTATTTTTTCTTTTTTCTCACTGATCCCATGATTAATCAAAAACTTTATAAGCTTCATTCCATAAGATTTATATCTCATTCCAGCTCTTACAAAAATTCTCTTTATATTATAGTTTTTTCCATCTTCTTCAACTAAAATATATCCAATAAATTTTTCATGCAACTGGATTACAAAGTAGCTTCCATCCAGTTTTTCAATAAATTCACTATCTATTTCTTTAATATCATTCACATTCTTTTTCAACTCTTTTAGATCATATATCTTATACACAAAAATCCCCCTTACTTATAAAAAAAGCCATGAAAATCAGAGAAGCAATTCCTATACCCACAATAAATACCTTAGTGCTGCTTCCTTCCGGATCTGACACGGTTCGATACTATTATGCCACAAGATTCCTCTTTGATTTCCATGACAACTCATTATATCAACAATTTTAAATTACGTCAATGATTTTTTCTAAATATTTCTTAATACTCCACCTATATTAAATTTATCTAAAGCTTCTTGTACTTTATCTAAATATTTTAATTTTTCATTTAATTTTCCTTCTAATTCTTTTAAACTATTTTGATTTCCATTATTTAAAGTATTGTTATAATCTTCAATCTCTTCTTTTCCCTCTTTTATCATATCTTTTATTATTTTTTTCTTTACGCTTCCATCCTTATCATTTAATATATTCATTATCTCCTGAGATAAATCACTTTTTATCACTAATTTCCCATCTAAAGAGTTATAGCTATAGCCTATATTTCCACTTTTTAAATCCTTTAATAACGGCTTTATCATAGCTTTTAACAGTGGACTAGCAATATTTAATTTTCCTGTTATCTCATCACTATTTAAGGACATATCCTGTATCTCTACATTTCCAATAATATCTATATTATCTCTACTAAGAACTATCTCTTTTTCTAAAGATGCTTCTCCAGCTTCTACATATCTATGTAAGATCTCCATCTCTTTTAAATCCTTAAAATTGAAATTAGATATTTTTGTATTTATCTTTCCTTGGATTTTATTTAAATCAACATATCCATAAATTTCTCCATGACTTGTATCTGAATCAGCTGTTAAGTAAATTTCAATATTTGTCTTATTTTTTGAAAGCCTACTTGAGATATTCTTTACTTCACCTTTCAACTCTATTCCGTAGACTTTAGAGCTCACTGTAACCTCTTCAATAAATACTTCCCATATATCTTGAAGTTTTACATCTTCATCCTTTCTTAACTCTATCTCCCTCATGACATTTCTATATTTTACTACTATATCCTTTATCTCATCTCCATAAATTTCATTTAAGTAATAATTAATAATGGAATCTAAATCATTTATCACAAACTCGCCTCTTCCTACTAATTCATTTACAGTAGTTTCAAGCTTTTTATTCATCTCATTAACATTTATAATCGTTTTAAAATCCTCTTCCATAGCATTTCTATTTTTTAAAAATTCTTTACTTAGAGTTTTAAAAGCTGTTACCATATTTTTTATTTCATTTTCCATTCTAATTATCTTTAGTGGATTTTTTTCTTGAGATATTTTTTCATAATTTTGCTTGAGTATCATGTATTCTGGAGTTGTTTCTAATTTCTCTATTTTATTATTCCAATATTCTCTTTTCTCCCTCACTTTTTCCTCTATATCCTCATATTGAAGTTTTAACGTATTTTGAAGAGTAGTTTTATTTACCTTGGCTCTAGCCCTTATAAGCTCTTCTAAATCTTGTACTTGACTATCTTTTTTTTCTTCTATTCCAGATTTATCAACTACTACATTATTTTTCTCTTCCAACTGATATCCTAAGCTTCCATCACTAGACCTCTGCGTCATAAACTCTATCCCACTAAAGTTAGCTCTACTTACTAAAAATTTTTTTTCTTTAAAATAAATATCGTAATCTGCTTCAAATTTTCCTATAGAAGCAAAATTTTTCTTTCCATCTTTTCTACTTGTAATATCTATATTTTCTATAACTATCTTTTTACTAAGTGGAAAAAATCTTACTCTCTTTATATCTACCTTTCCTTTATTTACTTCTGTTAATTTACTTTCTAAAAATTTTTTTATTATATAATTTTTTGAAAAATATAGTCCTCCTAATAAAATTACAATTACTCCAATTACTATCCCTATCTTTCTTTTCATAATATCACCTCGTCTTATTCTAGATAAACTTTTTTATTAGTATCCTAATTTTCCCTTTTTTATTCTCACCTAATATCTTTTTAAATACAAATTTTCCTTTTTTTCTTATAGTGACTATATCTCCCTCTTTTAAATTATTATTTTTCTCCTTATCTACTACATAATTTATACATACATCTCCTGCTTCTATCAATTCTTGTCCTTTAGTCCGTGAACTATTGGTCATTACAGAAACAATATTATCTAATCTTACAGAACTTATACTCTCTATTAGCTCTTTAAACTTCAAACCAGGAACTTCACTTTTATTAATTTCTTCTACTATTACAGGATTTTTACCTATCTCTTTTAAATTCTCAACTAAAAAATCAAAAATTTCATCACTAACTATTCCATAACAAAAACCATCTTCCACTATCAAATCTCCCATCAATTCCCTTTTTATTCCGAGAGACATTATTGTACCAAGGTAGTGTTTATGCTCTAACTCTTTAAATTTTGATTTGTTAATTATCTTAAAATATTTCACCGGAAAATATAGTTCATCATGAGGAAAGCTTTTTGGTTTTATAGCTATCATATTTTTTTCACAATCTTCATTGATCCCACACAAAGAAAATTCTATACTTCCTATATTCAACTGAGAAAGCTTTTTACATACCAGAGGTGGATAAAAATATTTACTATATACGGGATACTCTATTTCTTCACATAACTCTATATCATCACAAATAGCTCCTAATAAAAATTCATCAATACCTGGAAACATATTTTGAAATTTTTTTCTATCCAAATTATTTCTCTCCTCTCATTTATAACATAAATTGATTTTATACAATTTTTTTCAAAATAGCAAACTATTTTTTACTTATTCCTTTTGATATATTGAAAAATTTAGATTTTTATGTTAAAATTTAACAACAATAGTTATTAAGGAGATGAAATTAAAATGGTAAAAAGAAAGTATATTGCGCCCAATGCAATTACAGCTGCTAATATGTTTTTAGGATATCTTAGTATTACAGCATCAATTAAAGGAAACTTTATTCAAGCTATTTGGTTTATAATACTGGCTATGGTTTGTGATGGACTAGATGGAAAAACAGCAAGAAAATTAGATGCTTTTAGTGAATTTGGTAAGGAATTCGATTCATTTTGTGACGCTATATCTTTTGGATTAGCTCCAAGTATTTTAGTATATTCTATCCTTATACAATACGCTTCTGCTAGTGCTTTTATAGTTCCAGTTTCATTTATATATGCTCTTTGTGGTGTAATGAGACTTGTTAAATTTAATATTATTACGATAGCTTCTAATGAAAAAGGAGACTTCAGTGGCATGCCTATTCCTAATGCTGCTGCTATGGTATGTTCTTATTACTTAATATGTTATTACTTACAAAGAAATTTTGATATAAATTTCTTTCATTTAGATATCTTTATGGCTATAACAATTATAGCTGCTATATTAATGGTTAGTACAATAAAATTTAAAACTCCTGATAAAGCTTTCTCATTTATTCCTAAGAAGTTTGCTGGTTTATTTATTTTAGTAATTATTGTAACATTAAAATATAGTTTATTTGTAGTTTCATTCTTCTATGTAATTATAAATCTTATGAACTTCGCTACAAAAATCTTTGATAACTCTAATGATGACAACGATAAAGAGTTAGTTGATGTTATTGAAGAGGAAAGTGAAGAGGAAGAAAAAGAGAAGAAATAATAATATATAGAAATAAGTACTTAGGCTATTACAAAATTTGTAATAGCCTATTTTTAACTAAAATATGAGGGGGAGTTTATTTGGATTTTTCTTTAAAGATTAAACAGGAAACAAAACTAATATTAACTAAAGAGATGAAAATTTCTATGAACATTTTACAAATGCCTTCGTCTCAATTAAAAGAATATCTAGAAAAAGAAGCTGTAACTAATCCAGCTATTGAAATAACATATAATAATTATAAATATAAAAACTTTAATGTTTCGTTATCTAAAGATCAGTTTTCTCCTTTAGATTTTGTGAGTTATGAAGAAACACTTTTAGATTACTTAGAAGAACAACTTTGTTATTTAAAAATTCCATCTAAAATTAAAAATATCTGTCTATTTATTATCAACAACCTTGATTCTAGAGGTTATCTTGCCACATCAAAATCAGAAATAAAAAATCTTTTAAATATAAATAGTCAACAACTTAAAGAAGCCTTTGAAATTATCTATACTCTAGATCCTATAGGAATTGGAGCTGAAAATTTAAAAGATTGCTTAAAAATACAACTCACAAGTAAAAATATCACTGATAAAATTTTATTCTTGCTTATTGATAATTATCTCGAAGATATAGCTAATCAAAACTTTTCCCTAATAGAGGCTAAATTAAATATCACTAAGGAAGATATTTTAAACTATTTGGATTTAATAAAAACCCTTTCTCCTATCCCTACTAGAGGATATACTGTTAATACCAATAATAACTACATAGTTCCAGAAGCTAAAATAGAGATTAAAAATGGCAAACTAACTTTCAAGATAAATGAAGATCTTATTCCTAAAATAAATATAAATAATTCCTATTTTAATAGCTCTTTTGCTAATAAAAATTCTATTACCACTGCTATTACTATAATGAAATGTTTAGAGAAAAGATATCAAACTCTCAGTAATATACTAGAACTACTTATCGTTAAACAAAAGGATTTTTTCTTTAAAGGGAAAAATTTCCTTCATTCTCTTGTTTTAAAAGATATTGCCAATAGTCTTAATTTACATGAATCAACTATTTCAAGAGCCATAAAAGATAAATATTTAGATACTCCTCAAGGAATTATCTCTATAAAATCCCTTTTTATAGTAGATAGTAATTCTATAAAAATAAAAAAACTTTTAGAAGATTTTATTAATTCTGAAGATAAAAAATCTCCTCTATCTGATGAAAAAATAACTTCTCTATTAAGAGAAAAAGGGTATTCTACAGCAAGAAGAACAGTAACAAAATATAGAGTTGAATTAGGATTCAAATCTACTAGAGAAAGAAAAATAGGTGTTAAATAACACCTATTTTTTAACTATTGGAACCTTTATGATATACATAACATCCAATGGATTTTTTTCAAATGCTGGTCCAGACAATATATGAATAATTGTATCCCCTACTATCTTAAGATTATTATTTTCTATCCACTTTATAGTTTTTTCAATATTTTTTCCTATATCCACAAATTTAGTTTGACATACTATGCAGACATACTTCTGCTTTAAATAATGACATCTTTTATCATATCCTTCATAATCTTTCAAAAATATTAATCTATCATAGAAATAACTTTTTTTCTTTAATTCTACTTTTTTTACTGTAAAAGCAAACATTCCAGCAGGAATAAACATCTCTTCTATAGAGATTAAATATTTATTTATTTCTTTAAAAGCTTTAGATATACCTTCACCTTTCATATTTTTATCAATATCTGAATATATCCCTCGTATTTCTTCTTCCTTAATAAAAAATTTATCTATATTATTTTCTAAATCTATGAGATATTTCATTTGAATAGCATTTTCCTTCAGCTCTTTTTCTAAATTTTGAAGTCTTACTATTTCCAATTGAGTTTGTTCTATCATTTTATCTATCAAATTTAAAGTATGAGAATAGCTAACATTTTCTAAATAACTTTTTATTTTAGCATTACTAAATCCTAACTTTTTTAGATGAACTATCATCTTAATAATAGGAATCTGAAAAAATCTATAATATCTATAATTGGTTTTTTCGTCTTTATAGCTTGGAGATATTATCCCTTCATTATCGTAGTATCTCAAAGTTGAAATTGCCAATTTAGTTATCTTAGAAACCTCCCCTATTGTCAAATAATCTTCCATACTACCCCTTTCTTATCAGCTTTTGTTTTGAATTTTTAATTTTTTTATAAAACTTGTAAAATCATCTATTAAATAATAAAATACAGGTATTACTACTAATGTTAGTAATGTTGCAGTAGAAAGTCCAAATACCACTACAAATGACATTCCCTTATACATCTCTGAACCCTCTCCATTACTAAACATAAGTGGTAGCATTCCAAGTACAGTAGTAAGTGTTGTCATAAGTATTGGACGAAGTCTTGTTCTTCCAGAAGTTATTATAGCTTTATTTTTACTATCTCCTGCCTCTCTTCTAAGATTGATAAAATCTATCAACACAATAGCATTATTTACAACTATACCAGCTAGCATTACAAATCCTACTGATACCATAGCATCTATACTTAGCCCAGCTCCATAGAGAGCATAGAAAGCTCCTGTAGTAGAAAGTGGAATAGAAAGTATTATTATAAATGGCATAATAAATGACTCAAATTGCCATACTAAAATAAAATAGATCAGGAATATTGCTATTCCGAAAGTATAGATTAATTGTTCACTCATCTCTGCCATATCAGCACTCTTACCACCATATCCATAGGTTACACTGTCTGGTTTTCCCATCTCTTCTAAAGTTTCCACTATCATATTTTGTGCTGTTTTTAAATCTAGGTTATCATCAAGATTAGCATATAATACTATTTTCTTTCTCTTATCTTTTTTCTCCAATTTAGATGGTCCTTCTTCTATTTTAAAAGTAGCTACATCTGAAATCTTTATATTTTTTCCGTTAGGTAAAGTTATTCTAGAATCTAAAATATATTGAGTAGACTCTCTGTATATTTGTTGAAGTTTTAATGTTACATCTATCTCATCATTATCACTATTTATTTTTATTGGAACTCCACCTTGTATCTGTACCTGTATCATACGAGCTATATCACTTATTTTCAACCCATAGTACTCTGCTTTCTCTCTATCTATATAGAATTTTCCCTCTGGTTTTCCACCTTCAAAAGAGGTAGTTACATCTTTTATTCCATCTATTTTAGATACTCTATCTTTTAATTCTGAAATTATAGATTGAAGTTGTATTTCATTATCTGAATATAGCTCGAACTCTAAGTCATATATTCCCCTCACTCCAAATTTATATCCTGGAGTTACAGTTATCTCCACATCTGGTATATCTACATAGACTTTTCTCAGCTCTCTTAAGATATCACTCATAGATTTATCCCTAGTAGTTTTCAATCCTCCATTAATATTTAAAATAGCTCTAGCTCCACTTCCAGAAACAGTAAAATCTTTTACAAAGTCAAAACTCTTAACTCTCTCCTCTAAAATCTTAGCTATTCTATCTCCTTTATTTACATCAGCTCCAGATGGTAGCTTTGCCACTACAGCAAATCTTCCCTCGTCCACAGTAGGAATAAATCTTCCTCCTAATTTACTTCCTACATATAACGAACCTAAGAAAAGTACTGTCATTATTACCACAACTATTCCTCTTCTTCTCACTGCCCACTTAAGTAGTACCACATACCATTTTCTTAAAGATTTTAAAAATTTTCCCTCTGAATTAAGATTTTTATTCTCATTCATTATCTTACTAGATATCATAGGTACAAAGGTAAGTGATATCACTAAAGAAGCTAACAATGAGTATGAGATAGCATAACACAGATTATTGAACTGCTCTTTAGCAAGCCCCTCTTGGAATACTAAAGGTAGAAAAGCTGCAACAGTAGTCAGTGTAGAAGCAAGTACAGGTAAAGCCATCTCCTCTGCTCCATCTCTAGCTGCTGCTACTCTATTTTTCCCTAACTCTGATATATGTCTAAATATATTATCTACAACAACAACCGAGTTATCTACTAGCATTCCTATTCCTAGAGATAATCCCATTAAAGACATCAGATTTAAAGTTATCCCTTGAGCATTTAATAGGAAAAATGTAAATATTACAGATATTGGAATTGCAGTAGCTATAATAAGTGTAGCTGATATACTTTTTAAAAATACAAAAAGTATTCCAGAAGCTAGTAAAAGTCCCATTATTCCACTAGACTGAACATTTTTTATAGAGTTCATTATAGTTATAGATGAATCAAACTCATAGTTCATAACTGTATTGATAGGAAATGAGCCCTTAGCTTGCTCCATTACTTTTTTTACATTTTTTACTATTCCAACTGCATTTCCTTCATCTGTTTTAGAAACTATTACAACTATATTTTCTTTTCCATTTTTTCTACTTACAGAACTTCTATCTTTAGGGGAGATTTTTATATCTGCTATATCCTTTAATTTTAAAATATGACCATCTCTATTCAAAAGTACTATCTCTTTAATCTCATCAGCTCTCTCTATCTCAGCTTCTACTTTGATTAAGTACTCTTTCTCTCCCTCTCTAAGTATCCCTCCTGGAATATTTACACTGGCACTAGCCATCTTGTTATATACATCCATAATACCTAGATTGTAGTTTTCTAATTTATCTGGATCTACTACTACTGCTACCTCTTGCTCTCTTCCTCCAAATACCTCTATCTCTGATACTCCCTCTATTCTCTCTAGCATAGGTTTAAGAGTGCTTTCCACATAACTTCTCATCTCTACTAAATCACCACCGGCCATAGAAAAAGTAATAGCTGGAACATCAGAGGATGAACTTTTTCTTATTGTTGGTTCGTCCATATCCTCTGGGAATTTTTTTCTTATTTGATTTATCTCATTTTGTATCAAAGTTATTTTTGTTTCTACATCAGTACCATATTTAAATTTTACATATATCATTGAGGTTTCAGCTGTTGATTCAGAGCTGTACTCTGTTATTCCCTCAACATTAGGTAGTACCTCTTCTATTTTTCTAGTTATCATCTTATCCATATCAGATGGAGTTGCCCCATCCCACTTTACTCTTATTCTTACAGTAGGTCTATTTATATTTGGCATCATCTCCACTGGCATCTTTTTTAGTCCTAGATAACCAAAAAATATCATAGAGATTAGGAACATTATTGTAGTAGCTGGCTTTCTTATTGAAAATTCTGGTATCGATTTCATACTAATTCTCCTTTACCTTATCATTATTATTTAATAGATATTGTCCCTCTACTACCACTCTATCTCCAGCTTTGTAATCTTCAAACTCTATCAGTTGCATATCTCCAATAGTTTCTTTAGGTGTTACTCTATATATTGTAGCTTTTCCCTCTCTCACTATAGCTATATATGAGTATAAATCCTTTATCATAACAGCTTTAGTAGGAACAAAGATACCACTTACCTCTCCCTGTTCTAAATTTACCTTTGCATACATTCCCTTTAAAATTTTATTATCTCCATTATCTACTAATAATCTTAAAGAGTATTTTTTACTATTACTATCAGAGCTTAGATTTATCTCACTTATTACTCCCTCTCTACTTATTCCAAGTTCCTCTATATATATTTCAGCCTTATTCCCTAGCTCACTATATTTTATATCTTTTCCAGAGATAGCTATATCCACTTCCATCTTAGAACTATCTACAATAGTTACTATCTCTTTCCCACTCTCTACTCTCTCATATTTTTTTACAAACAGATCTGTTATTACTCCATCTATTTTAGATATGATTCTCAATCTATCATAATCATCTTTAGCTTTTAAAAATTTCCCCTCTGCTATTTTTAAATCTCCCTGTGCTGTTTCATATCTATTTTTTACAGCTAAATAATCATTTTCAGATATTATCTCTTTTTCATAGAGCTTTTTATATTTCTCAAAACTAATCTTCTCAGTTGAATATGTAGATTTTGCCTTTAAAAGTTGACCCTGTGCCTCAAAAAAACTTGCTTCTACATCTGCATTAGATATTCTAGCTATTACTTCCCCTTTTTTTACTTTATCTCCATTTTTAAAATATATCTCTTCAATATCCCCACCTGTAGTAGTAATTATTTTCATTTCCGATCGAGGTTTTAACTCTCCATTGTAATTCTTTATATTGGTTATACTTTTCTTACCTAAATTTATACTTTTAATAATTTTTATATTTTCTTTTTTATTATTAGCCATCTGGCTCTTCTCACCACTACAACCAATAATAATAGTCAAAATTAATAACATTACTATCCCTTTCACTATAATCCCCTCCAAGTATTTTCTTTTTATAATCTTAGCACAATCTATTCACAATGTAAATGAAAGATTTCAAATGTAATGTATTATTAGCTTATTTTTATGTCCTCAATATGTCAAATATAAAAATTTATAAATCTTTTATTAAATATAAAAAATAATATTTTTAATAACAAAAAAGGAGAAATATTTTACTTTTTAGTAAAATTTTCTCCTTTTTCTTTACTAATTTTAATATAAGAAATCTGATTAGAAAATATTATTTTTTCTTTTTATTTTTTAATTTTTCAAGTAGTTCTTCATCTATTTCTACGCTACCTTCTCTAGATATATCAGGAATAGTTCTTTCCATAGGAATTACTCCTATTCCCATTACTATCTCATATGGTAATGAGACTCTAAAAGTTTTTAACATTTTTAACATATTTTCTATCTTATCTCCTGGAAGAGTAAGCAAAAATATACAATCTGTTCCTGGCCATATTTGAGTATTTTTGTGCTTTAATTTTTCACTCCAAACACTCTCTACCTTTCTTTGGACTGTATATAAATGGAAATGAATATCTTCAAAAAACTCTTCCAACATCGCTTTATGTGACTCATTGATATAAATCATCATCATTTTATAGTTATCAAAATTATTCATATATCATTCCCCCGTTTAATTATTTATTTTTTTTAGAAAAATTTTTTTTATAAACTTTCTAATTTTCTCAATAAAATCTTCAACTATTGTAAATAATATAGGTATAATAACCAAAGTCAATAAAGTTGAGAATGTTAATCCACACATTACTGTTATTGCCATCCCTCTATATATCTCTGACCCTTCCCCTATTCCTAAAGATAATGGCAACATTCCTAATACTGTTGTCATCGTTGTCATTAATATTGGTCTAAGTCTTGTTCTACAAGATTCTATGACTGCTTCTGTTCTAGTACTACCTCTTTCTATTGTAAGTTGTATAAAATCAATAAGTACGATAGCATTGTTTACAACAACTCCAGCAAGAAGTATCATCCCTATCATAACCATTACATTAACAGCTTGTCCAAATACTATTAACCCCCAAATAATACCTACTAATGCTAAAGGGATAGAACCAATTATGATAAATGGTAACAAAAAATTTTCAAATTGTGCTGCTAGCAATGCATAAATCAAAAATATTGATATTCCTAAAGCTAATCCTAATTGACTAACTGAATTATTTAAATTTTCAGAGTCTCCACCCCATCTATATGACACTGAAGCAGGAGGATTTGAATTATTAAATGCTTTCACCATTTCATCTTGTATAGCTTTCGTTCCTACACCATTATCATTAGCAGAAACAGTTACACTATATATCCTATCAGTTTTATTAATCTCTGAAGATCCTTCAGCATATACTATATCAACTATATCAGAGACCTTAATAAATTTATTATCCCCTATTTTTATATTTATATTTTGAATATCATTAATATCCCTTCTTTTATCTTTAGGAAGTCTAACTAATACATCTATTTCTTCTGTTCCTGTTTTTACTGTAACAGTATCTCCTCTGTTTCCTCCTAATATTGAATAACTCAATATTTGTCCTACTGTTGTTGGATCTACTCCATAGCTTTTTATTTTCTCTCTATTTAATACTATTCTTGCCTCTACGTTACCTGGATCCAATGTCGATTTTATATCTACAGCTCCAGGATATTCTTTTAATCTATTTATTACATTATTTCCAACTATTTTTAACTCTTCTAAATTTGCGCCAACTATATTAAACTCAACATCTCTAGATGGAGATCTCATTGAAAATTCTTCTGACATACTAATTCTTGTATCTGGTATTTTTTCAACTGCTGGCCTGATTTTATTCATTATTTCAAAAACAGAAATATCTCTAGTATCTTTTTTTCCTACATCTACGTTTACTGATAATTGATCATTTTGGACCACTGTAAAGAAAAATTTAGTATTCTCTTCCTTTTGAACTATATCTTCTATTTGATTAGCAATAGATATTGACTTTTCTAAATCTAAACCTTTACCTAATTCTACAGCTATTGAATATCTTCCTTTATCTTGTTTAGGAAAAAATTCCATTTTTAAGAATTTTGGGCCTATCATTATAGAAATTAAAAATAAAACAATTGAAATTCCTACAGTTTTTAATCTATTATGAAGTGCCCAATTAATAAGTTTCATATAATTATTTTTTACTGTACTAAATATTTTCCCTTCCGTAGTAATATTTACCTTATTATTTAAAAACCTACTTGCTAGCATTGGTATTAATGTCAATGAAACTAGTAATGCTGCTATATTAGAATAAATAATAGAGTATGATAAATCTCTAAATATTTCTCTAGCAATACCTGGTATAAATAATATAGGTATAAATACTACCATTGTTGTAAGTGCTGATGCTATAACTGATAGTGTTACTTCTGTAGCTCCATTTTCAGATGCTTCCATTACTGGAGAGTGCAACTCTGTCATATGACGATAAATATTATCAACAACAACAACAGAGTTATCTGTAAGCATTCCTACTCCTATCGATAATCCCATAAGAGAGATTAGATTAAGAGAAGTCCCATTTAATGCTAAAAAAGCAAATGTGAAAATTATCGCCACTGGTAAAGCTACAGAAACCAATACTGTAGCTCTAATATTTTTTAAAAATAGTAACAATACTATAGTAGCCAATATAAGCCCTTGCACAGCATTTCCACTAACACTCGATATTGAACTTTCAATATCTTCTGAAGAATCCATTAAAACTTGATATTCTGTTCCTGGAGGCATAACTGATCTCAAACTTTCTACAGCTTTACTAGCTGCTTGATTTAACTCTATTGTACTTCCATCTGCTGATTTTTCAATAGCTACTGGTATAGCTTCTTTTCCTGACAAAAATCCCTTATTAGTAAAATCTTCTGTTGTTAATACTATATTCGCTACATCTGATAATTTTAATGTATTTCCATTACTTTTAATTATCATATTTTCATATTCATCTATATAATTTAACTCTCCCATAAATCTAGCTATTATATTCTTATTTCCAGTTTGAATTGTTCCTAAAGGAAGGTTTTTACTAGACATTGAAATCAGATTATATAACTCTACTGGTGATAAATTATATGCTGCTAATTTATCGCTATCAAACTGAATTTGTAGCTGTTTATCTGGATTTCCAAATACATTTACTTGACCAATTCCAGTTAAACTTTCTAGTTTTGGAGTTAAATACTCTACTATAAAAGTACTAAGTTCATTTCTATTTTCTGCCGAAAACATCATTATCATGGTCAAATTTCCTGCACCTGCATCAACTTTTCTTGCTACTGGTGTTCCTGCATCATCTGGTAAATCATTCGATATTTTAGAAAGTTCCCTTTGTATTTCTGTAGTTTTTTCATCCGCATCAATTCCAAAATTAAACTCTACAACCACTGTTGATTTTTCAAATGTAGATGTTGATGATATCTTATCTATACCTTCTACATTTGGAAGTATCTCTTCTATCTTTTTAGTTATCTGTGTTTCTACGTCTTCAGCTACTGCTCCACTCCATGTAGTACTAATAGTTACCACTGGAATTTCCATATTTGGTAGTAACTCTGATTTCATTGAAAACATTGCCATTAAACCTATGAACATCATTGAAATCATAACCATGGTTGTAGCAACTGGTCTACGTATTGACAAACCTGCTAATGTCATTTATTGTCACCTCATCATTTTTTAATTATTTTACTATAGAAGTTTCCTCTACTTTATCTCCTTCTTCCAAGCCAAAAATGCCTTTTACTACTATCTTATCTCCCTCTTTTAATTCTGGCGAACTTATTTGTGTATATGGTAAATTAGTTGCACCAGTTTTTATCTCTACTCTAGTAGCTATGCCATTTTCTACCTTATATACATATGAAAGTAAATTTCTTACAAAAATTGCTTCATCACTTACAGAAAGAGACTCTATTTTTCCTGCTGGTATAGTTATGAATGAATACATTCCATCCTTTACGCTCTTTTCCTTATTATCAATAGACACTTTTATCATAAATTTCTTAGTATCAGAGTCGGCTATTGGATTTATCTCTACTATTTTTCCTGGTAATGTTTTATCTATATCAGGTACTTTTACCTCTACTTCTACCCCTAATTCAATTTCATTTAGCCATTCTGCTGGAAATCCTACATATGCTTCCATAGTACTATCATCTATTACAGTAAATACTGTTTCTGCAGCTGTTATCTTATTTCCAATCTTTCCAAATAAATTACCTATCGTTCCACTAATATCAGCTTTTCTGTATAATTTATCATAATCTGATTTTGTCGATTCATAATTGGCTTTTGCTGTTTCATAAGATCCTTTTGCGTTAATATAATTATTCTCATAATTTATATATTCAAGATATGAAACTAATTCTTCATCATATAATTTCTTAAATTTTTCATAATTATTTTTCGCTATCTCCATAGAAGCTTTACTTGAAGCATAATTAGCTTTTGCTGTAAAATAAGCTGATTCTGTAGCACTGTCAGTTAATACCATTACTAGCTCACCTTTTTTTACTTTATCACCATTTTTCTTTAATATTTTCTCTATTGTTCCACCTTTTTCAGTTTGATGATTAATTTTATCTTTAGGTTCTAAAACAGCATCACTTCTAAAAATTTGATTTATCAGTCTTGTTTTAACCTCTTCTGTCGTAACATATTTGGTAGGTTTTTCTATCACTTCTACCTTCTTTTCTTTTCCACATCCTACAAATATTAACATTAATATAAAAACTAAATATTTAGCTTTATTCATTTTTTCCTCCTAAATTACTATACGATAATTAATAATAATTAAAGTTATTAGATCAACATACTTCTATATTTTTCAAATGCATATAAGTAATCAATAACTACCTGATTATATCCGACTTTTGCTTCTCTAAGCTGTGTTTCAGAAGCTAAAAAGTCAATAGTTGAAATAAGTCCAGCTGCATACTTTTCCTTATCCATTTTATAATTTTCCATTGCTGCTTCTAAAGCTCTTCCTTTTGAATCTCTATCTTTTTCCATTCTTATTAATTCTAAATAAGCTCCAGTAACATTTATATCTATACTATCTTTAGAAATTTTTTCTCTCAACTCTTCTTGCTCTTGAGATATTTTAGCCACTTTATAATTATCATAATTCTTTCCAAATTCAAATACATTCCATGTTACTTGAACTCCTCCTCTCCATTCAGCATCATCCATTGTAGTATTGTACTTTCTTCTATCTGACTCCACTCCATAACTTGCAAAGGCACTAACTTGTGGTAACATATCAGCTATAGCAACTTTTCTTTGAGCATCAGCCATATCAACATATTTTCTAGCTACTATAGCATCTATACTCTCTGTAAGAGCTTGATTTAAATCAGATTGAAAATCTATATTTCTACTCAAATACATCGGAACATCAAATTCAACTACTGTCAACTCCTCTGTTTTTGGTAATCCTAATTTTAATTTTAAGTTTTCTTTTTGTACTGTTATTTGATTTTGAGTCCCTATAATTTGAGAATCTACTTCTAATATAGAATATTCTGTTTTTAAAAGATCAGCCTTAGTAATTAACTTTAAATCCAATTGAGCTTTCTGTTTATCATAAGTAGCTTTCAACTCTTCTCTAGATGACATAAGAGCCTCTAAATCTCTCTCACTTTTTACTATATCAGAATATATTTGGATTGTTTCTAATCTTACATTTCTTTGAGAATCTAAATACATAAGATCAGCAATACTTCTATATGCTTTTGCATATTGAATTCCTCCTAAAATTGCTCCTCCTTTAAAAATAGGCTGTGATATAGTTATTTTTTGAGTATATCCACCTTTAGCTTGAACCTCTCTTTTTGTCTCATTTTCCAATCTCTGACTAGGTTTTTCTTCAACTGTAATTTTTCTATCATACTCACTTCTTGAATATGATCCATTATAAACTACACTTGGTAATGCAGTCTTAAATGCTATGCCTAAATTTAATTTAGCCGTTTCAACATCTTTTTGTGATATTTGCATCTCCTTGCTATTATCTATTGCCATTTGAATAGCTTCCTCAAGAGTTAATTCTCTTGCAAAAACTGAACAACCTAGTAATAGAAATAATCCCAATTTTCTTTTCATAATCAACCTCCTAATATATTAAAATTTTTAAAATACTTTCCGATATTGCTTCTACATTTTTTTCAAATTCTTTTGATTGATATTTATTTTTAATATTATTTATATCCACTATATATCTATTATCTTTTTCAGAGAAAAAAAGAGTAAAAACTTTATAACTAAATATTATATTATTTATTATTTTAGAATAAACTCTAGCCTCTTCTCTCTTTAATTTTACAGATTCAGAATAAAATAAAATTAGCCTCTCTAATGCATCTAAAAAGATCTTATCTATTATTTTTAATAAGTCTATAGTTTTACTTTCTAAAATACCTCCATTTCTAAAAAGATTTAGTAGAAATAAATTATCTTTTAAATCATCATCTTCTAATTTTAACCTAGAAAGCACTATTTTTTTGATACTATTTGTCAAGCTTAATCTTTTATCTAAAAAATTTCTTTTATTTAATTTTTTAATTATCTCTTCTAAAATGCAGTCAACTACTGAACTCTTATTTTTAAAATATGTATAAAAACTGCCTTTAGCAATTCCCGCATCATTTGTAATATCTTCTACAGTTACATTATTGTACCCCTTTTCCAAAATTAGTTTTTTCATTGAATATATTATTAACTCTCTTTTTCCCACTTTATTCAACTCCATTTTAAAAGTATCTGAATTTATTTATTAATTATAAACTATAAAGTGACTTAAGAGTCAATATCTTTTTTTAAATTTATTGTAAAAACTACAAATTTTCTTTTTTCATCATATACAAAACTATACTCCAATTTTAAAAACTCTAACAAATTTTTTACTATTGAAAGTCCTAATCCAGTTCCACCATATTTCCTACTCCTAGATTTATCTATTTTATAAAACGGATTAAAAATTTTCTTTAAAATTTCTTCCTCTATATATTCTGAACTATTAGAAATTCTTAAATAATTTTCATTTAGTTCTACCTCAATTTTTTTATTTTCATCAACATATGTTATAGCATTAGTTATAAGATTATTCAAAATTATCTCCATAAACTTTATATCTGTTTCAATTTGAACATCATCACAATACTTTTTTAATTTTATTCCTCTTTGATTTATATCCAAATAATATTTTTCTAATATAATATTTAAAAGAGAATTTATGTTACATTTTACTAAATTTATTTTCCCATGTTTAAATCCAAATTTTAAATAATCATTTATATCATTTACTATCTTATTAATACTCATTCCTTCTTTATAAATAATATCATAAGTTTTTTTTATTTCATTTTCATTTATCATATCATCTTGTAAAGCCTCTATATAGCCATTTATTATAGCTATTGGTGTTTTTAATTCATGACCTATCGCCCTCATAAAAATTTTTTCTGTTTCTAAAATCTTTTCTTTTTCTAATAATTCTTCTCTTAACTTTTTATTTAAGAGACTTAATTCTTTTATATTATTCTGTAACTGCTTAGCAATTTTATTGATATTATTTCCTAAACTTCCCAATTCATTTTTAGATTTTATTTCAACTTCATCCGTAAAGTTTGAATTAGATATTTGGCTAGATACCTTTTCTAAAATTTCTATAGGTTCTGAAAACTTTTTAGAAAGTATATAGGAGACTAAAAATAATACTAGAATTATCAATAAACTATAATGTTTATAAATTTCCAACATTATTGCAGTTACAACACCTGGAACTATTGTCTCTCCCACTACTGCTATAATCTCATAATCAGATATCTTTTTTATCAAAAAAAAATGATTACTTACAGATGAAAGATTTACTGTTTTTATAACATATTCATTTAAATTCATATTTTTTATATCAAACTTACCTTCTGATTTATTTAATATCCTTAAAAATTCTCCTCCTCTACTTTTTTTCAAAAAATTTATATATTTAACATAAATCTCATCACCATTTTTACTATATTTTTTCTCTTCTCTATCTTCTTTTTTTATTTCATCAATATTAATAGTTTCTGCTACTTCAATTAAATCTCTTTTTTTATTTTCAGTTATATACTTATCTACATAAAAAAAATTAAAAAGATATATTAAAAGCAATGGAAGATAGGCTGCTAAACAAAAGTAAATAAATATCTTATAAAATATTTTCTTCATGCTTTCTCCTTTATAAATCTAATTTATACCCTATTCCTCTTATAGTTTTTATAGCATCCTTTCCTATTTTCTTTCTAAGATTTTTTATATGAGTATCTACTGTCCTATCATCTCCTAAAAAATCATACCCCCATACTTCATTTAATAACTTTTCTCTACTTAAAGCTATTTTATTATTTTTCACAAGATATATTAATAATTCATATTCCTTCGGAGCTAGCTCTATTTCTCCATTCATATTTCTTATACTGTGAGATGTATCATTTATTATTAAATCTCCTATCTCAGTTATGGAATCAGCTATACTCCCCACTTTCTTTAAAAGCGATTTCACTCTAGCTAATAAAATTTTATTATTAAAAGGTTTAGTAATATAATCATCTGCTCCCATCTCAAACCCAAATACTTCATCTTCACTATCATCTCTAGCAGTTAGCATAATAACTGGAATTTCTGTATACTTTTTTATTTCTCTTAAAATACTCCAACCATCTTTTTTAGGTAGCATTACATCTAATATAACTAAATCAAATGGTTTTTCATAGAAAAGTTTCAATCCCTTTTCACCATCTTCCGCTTCACTTACTTCATATCCCTCTTTAACTAGATACATTCTAAGTATATTTCTTATCTGTTCTTCATCATCTACTATCAATATTTTTCTCAATTTTTCCCTCCAAACATTTTCTCATTACATTCAATAAATTAGTATATATAACTATTGTGAATGAATTGTGATCTCTAATTGATACTATCATTTTACTATATTTTTCTCATTTTTACTCTTTTTATCTTGAAAATATTTGACTTTCACTACGAAAAGTGATATCATAATTGAAAGGATTACAATTTTATGTGATTTGAATATTAATTAGGAGGGTTATTATGGAATTAAAAGGAAGTAAAACTGAAAAAAATCTTATGACAGCCTTTGCTGGAGAATCTGAAGCTAGAAATAAATATAGCTATTATTCTTCAAAAGCTAAAAAAGATGGATATGTTCAAATATCTAAAATTTTCGAAGAAACTGCAAACAATGAAAAAGAACATGCTAAACTTTGGTTTAAATTATTAAAAGGTGGGGAAATTCCTTCTACAATAGATAATCTTTTAGATGCTGCTGAAGGAGAAAATTATGAATGGACTGATATGTATGCTACCTTTGCAAAAGAAGCTAGAGAAGAAGGTTTCATAGATATTGCAAAAGCTTTTGAAGGTGTTGCAAAAATAGAAAAAAGGCATGAGGAAAGATATAGAAAATTATTGGAAAATATCAAAAAAGAAATGGTATTTGAAAGAGAAGAGTCAGTAGCTTGGGAATGCATGAATTGTGGACATGTTCACTATGCTAAAAAAGCTCCTAAGGAATGTCCTGTTTGTAAGCATCCAGGTGGATACTTCATGATCGAACCTAAAAACTATTAAAATTATCCCTATATTCTCTAAATTAAAATAGGAATAATTTCAAAATTAGCTGAAGGTATCTCCTTACTCTTCAGCTTTTTTTTATTATATCAATGGTTTTTGACAAATCTACTATAAAAACCTATATAAAGCATAATTCAAAAAAAATCTTAAATAGGACAAAAATAAAAAAAAAATAAGTTATAATAGGAGTAAAGTTAATTAAAATACAACTGTTATACTTCTTCAAACTATTGTTTTTTAGTATCTCCAGAATATTTTTACTTTTTAATATTCCAATTACATACCAAAGTTTAAAATTAAAAAATTTAAAAATGTTTAAGTTTATTATTTTAGTAAAAATATAATAAATACTAAAAAATAAATATTTTGTCTTTTATAAGAAGAAATATAATTATTAAAGGAGAGAAAATGGATATAAAAAATTTTCAATATATCTTAGTACCAAATATTTTAAGAAATTATAAATGCTCATCTTCTGGTGAATGTTGTAAAAGTAAATGGAGAATAGACATAGATAAAGCTTCATATGATAAAACTAAACTCTTTCTTGAAAAAGAAAAAGAAAATATAGATGATTATATGGAAAAATCTTCAAATGGTGGATATGTTACAAAATTTGCTAATGGTTATTGTAAGCTTATAACTGAAGATAAATTATGTAGAGTTCATAGAGATTTTGGATGGGATTGTCTAAGTGATACTTGTAAAGTTTATCCTAGAATTTTAAAGCTTACTAGTAGAGGTATGGAAATGTCTCTTGTTTTTTCGTGTGCTTCATCAGCAAAATTATTATTAACAGAAGAAGAATTTAAAATAATAAAAGTAAAAAAAGAAGATTTGTTTTTTATGAAACCCCATACTGTAAATTTTATGATTCCTGAAAATAATCTTCCTACTTCCCCTGGATCTAGATATTTTGAATTAGAAGATTTTATGATTAAGCTTACTAATTTAAAAGGAGAATTAGGCCTTAAATTAGAGTACATGTATAAAATTTTACAAGAATACTATGAAAGTCAAGAAATACAAAAGTTTAATTTTGAACAAAAATTGCTTGAGTTCAAAAAATATCAAAGAAGTATAGTTGATGATGATAAAGTCAATGATATGATTATAAAGATTGTTTTAGAAAAAGAAACAGCTGGGTATAAATCAGTAGCAAATGAATATATAAATCTTTTTAAAAATTTAAAATTAAAGAAAGATTTAAAATCAAGTAGTGTCCATTTTAGAGAAAATTCATTTTCATTTTCATTAGAAGATCTAAGAGAGCTTAAACAAAAATGGAATCATAGGTATGAAAATGTATTAAAAAACTACTTATCTTGTTTTATTTTCAATAAAGAATTTTATAATTATATGCATTATCCTATGTTTAAAATGTTAATATTAGCTGTAATGTTAAAAACTAAAATTTTACTAAGTATTGAGTATTTAGGAAGAGATTTAACAGATGATGAATTGATCTTTGTAATAAAAACTCATGACAACGATTTCTCTCATGGAAGTAATTTTTTCTCAGATTTCTATAGTAGTGGAAAATATGAAATGAGTGTAGATGAATATATAAAAAAATTATTAACTGTATTGTATTAAAAGGAGAGAATATGAATATAAAAGTTAGGATATTATCTGATAAATTAGATTCATCTAGTTTATTAATTGAAACTAAAAATTTACAACTTGGGACTAAAGTATATACTTCACAATTCCCATTTACAAAAGATGTTGGTGTTTTAACTATTATTTCTGATTTAGATGAAAAAAATAATAATTTTCAACTCGTTGTTAAAGATTCTCAAGGTAACTTGCTAGGAAAAGGAAATAAATTTAGAGCAAAAATAAAAAGTAAGGAATCTAAAGATGGGATTTTAATATATAATATTAATAATGCTTATTTTGAAAATGATCACTCTTCATATTTAATAGAAGTTTGGAATGAAGATAAGTTAATAGATAATTTTACTTTAGGAGCTTCTATTAGTATCTACAATATCTATGATAATCTCGATGATAGAGGTGTTATTATTTTAGACTGATTTTAATATAAAAATCTTTTTCCTTCCTCAATTTAATTTCAAAAAATATGTATTAAAATTAAATACTAAATAAGTTTCAAAATTAAAATAGACATTTTAGCCTTATAACTTAAAATGTCTATTTTATTTCATCTTTTATCTTAATCTAACTCCTGAGTTCCTCCACCATTGACATAGATTACTTGCCCACTTGTCCAAGCAGATGCAGGACTAGCAAAATATAGTACAGCCATAGAAATGTCCTCTACATCTCCAAGTCTTTTTAGAGGAGTTTTAGCAAGCATCTTAGCTTCTATCTCTGGAGTAAGAACAGTTCCTAGAGCATGAGTTTTGATAGCTCCTGGACCAATGGCATTAACTCTAATTTCTGGACCTAAATCATAGGCAGCATATTTAGTAGCTTGATTAACAGCTGCCTTAGAACTTCCATAGATAATCATATTGTGGCTAACCATATTAGCTGACATAGAGCTGATATTGATAATTGAACCATAACCATCAGCTTTCATATGAGGAGCACAAAGTTTTGTTAAGATAAGTCCACTGAAAAGATTTAAAGTATATGTTTTAGTAATATACTCTAAAGTAAGAGATTCTATAGACTCATGTCCAGCACCTCCACCACCTGCATTATTAACTAAAATATTAACTTTTCCAAAAGTTTTTACAGTAGTATCTACAAGATTGTTTAAATCCTCCTCCTGTAAAACATTACATTTTACTCCAATAGCTTCTACACCAAATTTTTTAGCCTCTTCAGCTGTAAGATTAGCCTTCTCTTCATTTAAATCACTACAAACTACATAAGCTCCAGCTTCAGCAAGTTTTAATGCACTAGCTTTACCAATTCCAGCTCCAGCTCCAGTAATAATAGCTACTTTTCCACTTAAATCGTATTTTTCCTTTATTGACATAACATCAACTCCTTTTATTATCTCTTTCTCCCTAAGATAATAATATCTGATTCTATTATACTACATCAAAGTAAAATATCCTTTATTTTAAAATTCTTCTTTTTAGATGTTTATGAAAAACAAAATAAAAAGTTATAGTTGAAGCAATAGAACCTATTAAATCAGCAACTGGCTGAGCAAAAAAAGCAAATCTAGCTGTAAAAAATAATGGTAATAAATATGTACTAACCATATATATAAATTTTCTAAATACTGATAAAGAAAAAGCTGTTTTTATTCTTCCAACTGCTGTAAAACCATCTACGAAACAGTATTGGAAAGATAGAGGAATTACAGCTAGGACACTTACCTTTATTCCCCAAAGAGAAACTTCAGAAAGAAGTACATTATCAGTAAAAAATCTAATAAATTGTGGAGCTAAAAATCTTGTAGAAAAAAACATAATTGATGTAAGGCAAAGAGCAAATATTACAATATATTTTTCAGCTTTTCTAACCCTATGAATTTTTCTTGCTCCATAGTTATAGCTTAAAATGGGTTGTGTTCCTCCAGTTAAACCTATAAGTGGTCCTGTTATAAGTAAAAGATAACTCTGAATAATAGTAGCAGAGGAGATAAGTAAATCTCCTTCAGCTATACCTCCATATTTTTGTAACATCATATTTAAAATAATCAGTATAAAACTATCAGTAGCTAGTATGAAAAATGGAGAAAATCCAAAAGTTATAATCTTTATTATAATTTGTTTTGAATAATTTCCAAAAGTAATAGGGATAGGAATCTTATTTCCTCTTAAAAATAAGAAAGCAAATAAAAATGAAAGAAATTGAGCAATAACAGTTGCCCAAGCAGCTCCAGCAACTCCCATATTAAATCCAAAGATAAAGACTGTATCTAGAATAATATTTGTAAGAGCTCCTATGATAACAGTTAACATTCCTATAGTAGCGAAACCTTGGCAAGTTATAAAAAAGTTTAAACCGATAGCCATAATAGCAAAGAAACTTCCTAATGTATAGATAGTAAGATAGGTATTAGCATATGGAAATGTAATCTCACTAGCTCCAAATAACATTATTAAACTATCTTTTACAAGTAAGAAAATAATAGTAAGAGCTATACTAACAACAGAAAGAGCTAAAAAACTGTTAGAGAGGATCTGTTTAGCTTTTTCATTTTCCTTTGCTCCCATCTGTATAGACATATTGATAGACCCCCCTAGTCCTATCAGAGTACCAAAAGAGGCTAAAAAAGTAACAATAGGTCCACATACTCCAACTCCAGCTAGAGCAATAGAACCTATCTCTGGAATATTTCCAATATACATTCTATCCACTATGCTATAAAGAAGATTAACTAACTGGGATAGCATAGCAGGTATAGCTAGTTTGAAAACTAAGCTTAAGATAGAATCTTTTCCTAAATCATTTGATAATTTCATCTTTTCTCTCCTCACAATTATAATTCCATATATTATAACATAAAATTAAAATAATCTAGCAATAAAAAAAGAAAATTCTACCTTTAACTACATAGAACCATATCATATTTCCTATAGTAAAATTTTCTTCTTTAAATATTTAATTTTATTTATATACTAATTATTAGATTTAAGGTAACTCCTATTTAAAATCATAATTTCTTTCTTTTGAAATCTCTGTTATATAGACTCTAATTTTTTTATAACCTATAGAATTAAAAAGAGATTTATATGAACTAGCTAGCTTATCACAAACATCCTGTGGACGTGATAACCATTCTACCTCTATATTAACAGTTTGATCCTTTTCTTCTTTTCCCTCTTTTATCTCTATCATTGGTATATAGAAAAGTTTGATCCTCTCTCTAGGAACTTCAACATCAAAATTAACAATATCAACGAGTTTATCCCCTATTTCACAAAGTTTCTCTTGTGAAATACCAGATACTTTAATAAACGGCATAATTTATTTACCCCCTTTTAGTTTTTAAAACTATGAATAGGAGCAGGAATTCTTCCTCCCCTTTTAATAAAGTCATCACACTTAAATTTATTTACAGCCATAATAGGAGCATATCCAAGTAATCCACCAAACTCTACCATCTCTCCTACACCTTTTCCAATTACAGGAATAATTCTCACAGCAGTAGTCTTATTATTTACCATTCCAATAGCAGATTCATCAGCTATTATACCAGAGATAGTATAAGCAGATGTATCTCCAGGAATGGCTATCATATCAAGTCCAACTGAACATACACAAGTCATAGCCTCCAATTTTTCTAAAGTAAGTGCACCAATTTTAGCAGCCTCTATCATAGCGTGGTCTTCACTTACAGGAATGAAAGCACCACTCAATCCTCCAACATATGATGAAGCCATTACTCCACCTTTTTTAACATTGTCATTTAATATAGCAAGAGCAGCAGTAGTTCCTGGAGCACCAGCATGTTCTAGTCCCATCTCTTGGAAAATCTCGGCTATACTATCTCCCACAGCAGGAGTAGGAGCAAGAGATAGATCTATAATTCCAAAAGGAACATTTAATCTTTTAGCAGCCTCTTGAGCAACTATTTGTCCAGCTCTAGTTATTTTAAAAGCAGTCTTTTTAACTACTTCACAAAGAGTTTCAAAGTCAGCACCTTTAGCTTCAACAAGAGCTCTTTTTACAACTCCAGGTCCACTTACTCCAACATTTATTACGCAATCAGCTTCTCCAACTCCATGGAAAGCTCCAGCCATAAATGGATTATCTTCAACAGCATTACAGAATACTACAAGTTTTGCACAACCTAAACAATCAATATCTTTTGTAAGTTCAGCAGTTTCTACAATAATTTCTCCCATTCTTTTTACAGCATCCATATTAATTCCATTTCTTGAAGTTCCAACATTAACTGATGAACAAACTCTTTCAGTAACTTTCATAGCTTCTGGAATAGAGTCAATAAGTATCTTATCAGCAGGGGTACATCCCTTATGAACAAGGGCAGAAAAACCACCGATAAAGTTTACACCACAATCTTTAGCCGCTCTATCTAAAGTCTTTGCTATACTTACATAAGAATCAGTTTTACAACCAGCAGCAGCAATAGCAATAGGAGTAACAGATATTCTTTTATTCACAACAGGTATCCCATATTGTCTAGCTATATCATCTCCAACTTTTACTAAATCTTTAGCATAAGTTGTGATTTTTTTATATATTTTTTCATTGAATTTATCTACATCAGGGTCAGCACAATCTAAAAGACTAATACCCATAGTTATAGTACGTACATCTAGATTAGACTCAGCAATCATCTTATTTGTTTCTTGAATTTCTACTCTGGAAATCATCAAAATTCCTCCTTAATTTTATATACGGTGCATGCAGTTGAATATATCTTCATGTTGAACTGTAATTTTTACTCCAAGATTATTTCCAATTTCTATTAAATCATCTGTAAAAGCTTCAAGAGATTTAAAAGCTTTATCAGCATCTACGATCATCATCATATTAAAATACCCACTTACAATAGTTTGAGATATATCAAGAATATTGATATTTACCTCTGATAGATAAGTACAAACTTTAGCAATAATTCCAACTTTATCTGTTCCTAGAACAGTAATAATACATTTCATAAGATCCTCCTAAAATAATCATTTATACAGAAATAGTATCATAAAATGTGACAAATATCAAATGTTAAAAAAATTTTATTTTATTTTTAAATAAAAAATACTTTTAATTTTAAAAAAATGATGTTATAATCATAAATAGATTTTTAAAATGCTAAAATGTATTAATATTTATATCATAAATTTTACACTATAAGGAGGGAAAACATGAGCATATCAGCAAAACAATATGTAGAAAATGTAATTGAAAAAGTAAAAAAGCAAAATAAGGGAGAAGATGAGTTTATACAAGCTGTAGAAGAAGTATTAACAAGTCTTACTCCATTTATAGAAAAAAATCCCCAATATGTAGAAGCAAATATATTAGAAAGAATAGTTGAACCAGAAAGAGTTATAATGTTCAAGGTTCCTTGGGAAGATGATAATGGAAATATTCAAGTCAATAGAGGTTATAGAGTAGAATTTAATGGAGTGATAGGTCCATATAAAGGAGGACTTAGATTTCATCCTACAGTTACTTTAGGAGCTATGAAATTTCTAGGGTTTGAACAAACTTTTAAAAATTCTCTAACTGGGTTACCAATAGGCGGAGGAAAAGGTGGAAGTGACTTCAATTCTACTGATAAATCTGATAGAGAAATAAAAAGATTTTGTGAAAGTTTTATGACTGAGTTATATCGCCATATAGGTCCAGATAAGGATGTTCCTGCTGGAGATATAGGAGTTTCAGGAAAAGAAATAGGCTACCTATTTGGACATTATAGAAGAATCAAAGGTGCATATGAAAATGGGGTGCTTACAGGAAAACATCTAAACTATGGCGGAAGTAAAATTAGACCTGAAGCAACTGGATATGGACTTACTTATTTCACACAAGAAATATTAAAAGATATGGGAGAGAGTTTTGAAGGAAAAACTGTAGCTATATCAGGATATGGAAATGTTGCTTGGGGAACTGCTGAAAAAATGACAGAATTAGGTGCTAAAGTACTTACTATATCTGGTTCAAAAGGATATATATATGCTAAAAATGGTCTTACTAAAGAACAAATCAATTATATGTTAGTTCTAAGATCTAATAGAGATATAACTTTAAAAGATTTTGCTGAAAAATTTAACTTAGAATATTTCCCTGGAGAAAAGCCTTGGGGAGTGAAAGTTGATATCGCTGCTCCTTGTGCAATTCAAAATGAAATTTTAGTAGAAGATGCAAAACTATTAATATCTAATGGTGTTAAAATAGTTTGTGAAGGAGCTAATATGCCATGCTCTAATGAAGCAATAGAGCTCTTTGAAAAAAATGGAGTAAAATTTGGAGCAGCAAAAGCAGCTAATGCTGGTGGAGTAGCTGTATCGGCATTAGAAATGTCGCAAAATAGTATGAGATATCAATGGAGCGAAAAAGAAGTAGATAATAAACTGCAAGAAATAATGAAAGGTATTTATCAAAAATCTAAAGAGATGAGTATAGAGTATGGTGTAAGCTTAGCTGCTGGAGCTAATATAGCTGGATTTAAAAAAGTTGCTGACACAATGATATTACAAGGAAATTACTAAAATAATTGAGCTGAGGCTATTTACTAATAGTTTCAGCCTTTTTCATTTTCTTAAGAACAAACTAGAAATTTAAAAATTCTAACTATAAAATACACAAAACTGTTAATATTTAATCTATAATTTTAACTTTTAAGTATATATATGATACAATTTGAACAAAATATTAATAAAAGGAGAAATAATAATA
This sequence comes from Fusobacterium necrogenes, assembly GCF_900450765.1. Lineage (NCBI taxonomy): Bacteria > Fusobacteriati > Fusobacteriota > Fusobacteriia > Fusobacteriales > Fusobacteriaceae > Fusobacterium > Fusobacterium necrogenes. Next base: position 1,230,096 of record NZ_UGGU01000003.1, read on the forward strand.
TGGATTATAGATTAGGGTTAGATATAGGAATAGAAAAATTTAAGTAAGATAAAAAATATACTCTCTTGATATTTAAGTTGATTCTTAATTATCAAGAGAGTTTTTTACATTTAATCACTTATTTTATAATCAGATAGTAATTCTAAAGTTATTTTTGTAGTAGCTACACAAGTTATAAGTGGAGCTATAAATATCCCAATTAGTGGTATAAAAAATAAAAAAGTAAATATTCCACCACAAAGAGCAGCATATACTCTTTGTTTTCTTAAAAATTGAAGACTTTCTCTAGAAGAAAGATTATATCTTTCCAAAGTATAATCCATAAATGAAAAGCCTGTAAAATATCCTTGAATAATAAATATTAATAGTGGAATAGAAAGATTAATAGGAAATATAAATCCTAATAACATAACTATACAAGTTCCAATCATTTGTTTAAAAAAACTTCTTAATCCAATATCTATACCTCTTAGAAGAAATTTTATGTTATCACTCATCTTAAAATCAAACTCTTTGCCAGTAAGATATGTTTCAACTCTCTCTGAAATATAACCTAAAATAGGTGAAATTATTACAAGTAATAAAGATTTATAAACTAAATAATAGAAAAAAATAGTACATAACCAAACTAAAATCTTTATAAATATATAAAGAATTGAGCTATACTCCCCAAGTTTAAAAAAACTTTCTAAAGAATTAGTAAGATTAAGTGAAAGATAATCTCCCAAATAAATAAACATTCCAAAAAGAAATAAACTTATTATTCCAGGTAAAAAATAGAATTTTCTAAGCCCAGCCTCTCTAACTATTCGAAAAGCATCAAAATAAGAATTAAAAACCAAACTAATAATTTTCATACTCATTTTCCTCAAGATGTGAAATATCAGAAAACATTTCAATAGTATATTTTCCATCTGTGTAATCTACTATTGAAAGGCTTGTATTTTGGGGAACCTCCAACTTCCCTAATTCATCAAAGCTTACATTTTTTATAATTTTAAATATTCCTTTTAATGTCATTCCATGAGTTACTATTACTACTATATCATCTTTTTTATGCTTATCAGTAACTTTTTTCAATCCTTTTTCCACTCGATTTAAAAGTTCTGAAAAGGTTTCTCCACTATAAGGTGTTGGATCATAATCTTTAGGATTAAAGAAAAAATTATGAAATTGCTCTGGAAATTTAGTTTTAAACTCTTCCCTTGATACCCCTTCCATTTTTCCAACAGATATTTCCTTAAATTCATCAATTGTTTTAATTTTTATATTTTTACTACCAATTATAAGTCTAGATGTTTCAAGAGTTCTCCCTAATGGAGATGAATAAAAACTTGTAAATTCAATATTTTTTAATCTTTCTCCTAATTTTTTAGCTTGTTTTTTTCCCTTTTCTGTAAGAGGTGAATTAGAAGAACCTTGAAAAATTCGTAAAGTATTCCATACTGTTTCTCCATGCCTTATAAAATAAATTTTCATACCAATTCCTTTCTATCTTGTAATATTCTTAAATTTCTCGCCTTGTAAAAAATTTTTAATATTATTTATTCTAGTAGTATCACTAGGATGAGTACTTAAGAACTCTATCTGATTTCCATTAGATGAATTTTTCATTCTTTCCCAAAAAGTTATAGCAGCATTCGGATTATAACCGGCTAACTTCATAAATATAAGTCCTAATTCATCAGCTTCCGTCTCATGCTCTCTACTATATTTCAAAAGTACAAGATTAGATGCTCCATTATATATTTGAGAAGAAACTCCAATGGAATTTACAACAGAACCTCCTAAATTTTGTATAATTGAATAGCTAGCTTGTTCTCTTCCATGCTCAGCAATAGCATGTGCTATCTCATGAGACATAACCACAGCTAAGCCCTCTTCATCTTTTGTATATGGTAAAATTCCTGTATAAACAGCTACTTTTCCTCCTGGCATACACCAAGCATTAGGTATTTCACTTTCAATTAAATTAAATTCCCATTGATACTTAAATTGTGAATTTTTCTGTTCTGGATGTTCATTAAAATATTTTTCGACAGCTTTTGAAATTCTTTCTCCTACCTTCTTTACAAGCTTAGAATCATCATTATTCAAAACTTTACTATTAGCTATAACCTCTTTATACTGAGAATAACTTTGAGTTATTATTTCTTCTTCAGAAACTAAAAGCAATTGTTTCCTTCCAGAAATAGGAGCATTTGTACAAGCTATTACTAAAGCTAAAATTAGGGAAATAAAAAATATTTTTTTCATTTTTATAAAAACCTCCTTAAAAATTATCTTACCCAAATTATTTTAATAATTAGATATATCTGTTATAATGTAGTATAACATATTGTACTCGATTTTAAGGAGGTTGTAAAATGAAATTTTTAGGAGTAATTCCTTCAAGATATGCTTCTACAAGGCTAGAAGGTAAACCATTAAAGGATATTTGTGGACACCCAATGATCGAATGGGTATACAAAAGAACTAAATTATCTAATTTAGATGAAGTAATAGTAGCAACAGATGATGAAAAAATCTATTTTGAGGTTGAAAAATTTGGAGGGAAAGCTATTCTCACAGATAAAAATCACGAAAATGGAACAAGTAGAATAGCTGAAGTTTGTAAAAAATATAAAGAATATGATGTGGTAGTTAATATACAAGGAGATGAGCCATTAATAGAACCAGCTATGATAAACTCCATAATTGATTCTTTTAAAAATGATCCCACTCTCCTTATGAGTACATTAAAATATAAATTAGACAATATTGAAGATATAGAAAATCCAAATTATGTAAAAGTAATAACGGATAAAGAAAATTATGCCTTATATTTCTCAAGAAGTGTAATTCCTTACCCAAGAAAATTGAACATACAAAACTATTATAAACATGTAGGAATTTATGGCTATAAGAGAGATTTTCTAATAAAATATTCTAAAATGCCTCCTACTTCACTAGAATTATCCGAATCTCTAGAGCAACTTAGAGCTTTAGAAAATGGTTTTAAAATTAAAGTACTAGAAACTCCTTATAAAATTTTAGGTGTAGATACCCAAGAAGAATTAGAAAAAGTTAGAAAATATATAAAAGAAAATAAAATAAAACTAGATCAAAATTTGAAAGGAGAAAGATGAATATATTAAAAAAGTTACTAATAACGCTAACAACAACTGTAGTACTAATGAGTTGTACTTCCACAGAAAATTTTAGAGAAATAAATGGTGTTCCATATAAAGTAGAGAAAAGAAAAATTAAAAGTGGAGATTATAACTTAAATAATGAGTTTTTTAGAGAAAGAGGATTGCCAGTACCAGCTAATTTTAAAGAAAAAAGTGTCGAATATCTTGTAGCTAGAAATGATACATTAAAAAAATATGACTATGATTTTTTTAATGGAGTAGATGAAAAGCAAGCCTTAAGTTTTTATAAAGATTTAGAAGTTAGGGGATATGGTGATAACTCTTTATATTGGAGATGGAAAATATCCTTAGAGAAAGACGAACTTTTTACAGCAATAAAAAATAATCTCATATCCTTATACAAAGAAAAACCAGCTGATGTACTTACTCTTTCTGGAAAAAATTGGAAATCTCTTAAAATAACAATGTCCAGTATAGGAAAAATTAAAAATGTAGAAATAGCTGGAAGAGGAAAATCAGGAGTAGTAACTTATATTTTAATCACTACAAGTACTAATAAATATTTAGTAGCCAAAGAATTAAATATAAGAAAATTATTTATCCTTACAAAACTAACAACAAAAAGTAAAAGAGATATTTTAATGTATGGAACAAAAGGAGGAGTTAAAAAATACCAAGATAATCCAATTAGACGAAATATTACCTTACTCCCTTCTAGCTATTTTGTAATAGAATATTTAGGAGAAAAAGTTAATATCTTTGGTGGGGGATATGGACATGGCGTAGGTATGGGACAATATACAGCCTATGATTTATCTGCTAATCATGGCTACTCATACAAACAGATTTTATCTAGATACTATCCTCACTCACAGTTAAAAGATATGTATTCACTAAAAGGAGTAGGGAAAATTATAAACGTTGGAATCACATCAAATGGTTCTCTCGATCATGACAAAGTTACTCTTTTTAGTAATGGAAAAATTAAAATAAATGGTGCTGGTTTTAAAATAGATGTTCCAGCTAAGCAAAAGATTATTATTATAAATAAAGGGAATAGACTATGGGTAAGTGTAAATGGAAAACATAGAGTTAAAACAGTAAATCCACTTAATATAACAGCTCATGGTTTCTATATAACTTTAGATGGCTTAAAAAAAGCACATACTAATTCACCAAGGTACAGAGGAGATTTCACAATAAAACCATCTAAAAGTAATTCTAAAAAAATAAGAGTAATCAACAAAGTAAAAATAGAAGATTATCTAAAACAAGTAGTTCCTAGTGAAATGCCAGAAAATTTTGGAATAGAAGCTCTTAAAGCACAATCAGTAGCTGCTAGGACCTATGCTTTAAGTGATTACTTAAAAAACAAGTATAAAAGAGATGGTTTTCATGTAAAAGATACAACAGAAAGTCAAGTATATAATAACGCTAAAGAGAATGACAGTTCTACAAAAGCTATAGAAGCTACATCTGGTAAAGTTTTAATGAATGCTGGAAAACCTATTGATGCAAAATACTTTTCTACTTCTTCTGGATTTACAGAAGCTGCAAATTATATTTGGTAATTTAAATAAAATATATATATTTAATTAATAAAAATTATTGTTACTATAACCTCTTATTGATAATATATATTTTACATTAATGAAATAATTAGTTATAATCACTTTGGTAAATATAAAAAATAGAGGCGCAACTGACAAGAGTAATATTATTTAGCATGACAAGCAAAGAGATAATATAAAAGGGGAAGTTGCCGAAATAAAAAAGTCGTCAAACTTTTTTGTTGGTAATTCAGATAATATCTGTCTTATTGTCATTGATTATTCAATGGAGTACTATTTGTGTGGTTATAATTTGTAATATTTTGTAGCATTTATACAGCTTAGAACTCTAAGCTGTATTTTTATTTTAGGAGGTATGTAATGTTTGAAATACTCAAATTAGCTCCAGTTGTAATATTAGCTGGACTTATGATAGGAGGATTTGATGCTTTAATAGCTGCTCCTCTTGCCACTATTGCAGCAGCTTTAGCTGCAAGCATAACCGAAAAAAGGAAATTTAATGAAATCCTAGATGCAGCTCTTTCAAATGTTAGAGAGATAGTAATAGCACTCTTTATATTAATGTTGGCTTATGCTATGGCAGAAGTATTTATGTCAACAGGAGTTGGAGCAGCTATAATCAATTTTGCTTTAAAAATTGGAATAACAGGTAGAAGCATAGCAGTAGTAGGAGTTATTGTTACATCTATTCTATCTATTGCAACAGGTACAAGTTGGGGAACTTTTGCTGCATGTGCACCTATATTTTTATGGCTTAACTATATAGTAAATGGAAATATCTTTTTAACAATTGGTGCAATAGCTGGTGGAGCTTGCTTTGGTGATAATATAGGTCTCATATCTGACACTACAATTGTGAGCTCCGGAATACAAGGAGTAGAGGTTATAAAAAGAGTAAGACATCAGGGTATTTGGTCAGGATTAGTTTTATTATTAGGAGTCATAGCTTTTGGAATAGCTGGTTTCATTCTCGATCTACCTAATATAACAGGAAATGGTGCAGAAGCAATAGCTAAAATACCCTCAGATGTATGGTCTAAACTAGCTTTAGAAAGGGAATCAGCTGTTACTTTACTTAACCAAGTAAAGCAAGGTGTTCCTATTTATATGATAGTTCCATTAATTCTCGTACTAGGTGCAGCTTTTAGAGGTTATCAAACTTTCATATGTCTTTTTATAGGAATTATATCTTCATATATCTTAGGTAAGGTAGCAGGTACAGTAACTGACACAAGAAGTTTTTTAGAAAATCTAATAATGTCTGGTTTTTCTGGAGCAGGATCTTGGGTAATTGTAATGATGATGTGGGTATCAGCTTTTGGTGGTATAATGAAATCTATTGATGCCTTCAGACCATTATCTAATTTACTCATAAAAATCTCAAAAAATGTGAGACAACTTATGTTTTGGAATGGAGTTTTGGCAATAGTAGGAAATATGACATTAGCAGATGAAATGGCACAGATTGTAACTGTTGGTCCTATTATTAGAAATTTAGTAGAAAAAAATGTAGTTGGAAGTCAAGAAGATATGGAAAAATTAAAGTTACGTAACGCTACATTTAATGATGCTATGGGAGTTTTTGGTTCTCAACTCATACCTTGGCATGTATATATAGGATTTTATATTGGTATAGCTACTACCGTTTATCCTCTTTATGAATTTAAAGCCTTTGATATAATTAAATATAATTTTATAGCTTATATAGCTGTTATAAGTATGTTATTTCTTACTATAACAGGTTTTGATAAATTTATACCAAATTTTGGACTACCAAGAGAACCTCAAGTAACATTAAAAAAATACTAAACTTATAAATATTAAATATTTTTTTTATTTTAATTTTATGCTATAATTGGAAATAATCTTTTATCTTGGGGTGTATAAATTATGCAAAGAAAAATTTTAATTATAGAGGATGAAAAATCACTTACGCAAGTTTTAGATGATACTCTTTCTCAAGAGGATTTTGATATAATTAAAGCCTTTGATGGAGAAAAAGGAATAAATATATTTTATAGTAATAAGCCTGATCTAATATTACTTGATATCAATCTACCTAAAAAATCAGGTTGGGAAGTATGTAAAGAGATTCGTAAGACTTCTAACATTCCAATAATTATGATGACAGCTAGGGATTCTGATAATGATGAATATAATGGTCTAAGCCTTGGAGCTGATGATTACATTACTAAACCTTTCAATCTTAAAATTCTAGCATTAAAAGTAAAAAAACTTTTAAAACTAGATGATAACAATATTTATAAATTTGAAAATTTCTCTTTTGATATAAAGAAAGGAGAAATCACTATCAATGATAAAAATAGTGAGCTTACAAGAAGAGAAATTCAATTTTTAGAATATATGATTAAAAATAAAGGAATAATATTTTCGAGGGATTACCTTCTAAATGAAATTTGGGGATTTGATTTTGAAGGAGATGACAGAGTAGTTGATACTTTAGTCAAAAGAATACGTAAAAAATTAGGTGACTATAGTTTTTTATTAAAAACAATAAGAGGAATGGGGTATAGTTTTGATGAAAATAAAAATTAATCTTTTTCAAAAAATATTCATTTTCTCTATATTTTTAATTGTTTTTACTGTTTTAGTTAGTTATCTTTTTAGTACTTTTTTAGCAGATTCATTTTATATTAACAGAAAAAAAAATGAAATACTAGAAATCGTAGAGAATGCTAAAAAACTCTCAATAGATGAATATATTTTTAAAGATTATGCTTCTGAATTAAAAAATAGAGAAGGAATCAACTTATATATCCTCACAGAAAATAGTACTGATATTTATAATAATTCTGATGATTATTACAACTACGAAGATAAATATTTCACTCAGCTCGAAAATGGATTTCATATAAAAAATCTCCCTTTTTCGAATATAATGCTACTTATTTATAGAGAAGAACTTCCTAATGAAGGTCTACTTTTTGTTACAACCTCTCTATCTGTTATGAGCAGTCATAGGCATGAAGTATATTCACTACATTTAATAACATTTTTCTTAACTATGATCCTAAGTATTTTCCTCTGTAGATTTTTTGCTAAAAAAATTACTAAAAATATTTTTGAACTTAACAGAATAGCTAAACAAATTACTAATCTTGATTTTTCTGAAGAAGCTAATATTGATACTACTGATGAATTAAATGAACTTGGCGAAAATATAAACATTATGTCTAAAAGTATCTCCTCTTCTATTGATAATTTAAATAGTTTTGTTTCTAATGCATCACATGAATTAAAAACTCCAATTGCAATTATAAATGCCCACGCACAAGCTCTACTTAATGAAACTATTACAGATGAAAAATTAAAAAAAGAGTACTATAAAGTCTTATTAAAAGAAAGTAAAGAAATGTCGTCATTAGTAAGCGACTTACTCTTAATTTCTAAACTTTCATCTTTAGAAAAAAAATTACAAAAAGAAGAGTGTAGTTTTTTAAACTTATTAAATGAAAGTATTGAAAAATTTGAATTTTTAGAGCTAAAGAAGGATATTGAATGGAATATTAAAATTAAAGATTTGGATATTCATATTAATAAAAAACTCTTTAAAGTTGTTCTAGATAACCTTGTTAATAATGCTTTAAAGTATTCTCCTGAAAACTCTATTATAAATATATATCAAAAAGATAAAAACATAATCTTTGAAAATCCTATGTATATAGCAGAAAAAGAAAATCTTGATAAACTTTTTCAACCTTTTTATAGAGGAACAGCTGCGAATGAATTAAATATTGAAGGAAGTGGCCTAGGCTTATCACTTATTAAAAAAATCTTAGATTTACACTCTATTAGGTATCTTATTAATATTGAAGATAACTACTTCAAATTTATTTTGACATATTGAAGTCATAATTTTCATCTATAATTCAATAAAATAATTAAAACTAGGAAGTGATGAATGTGAAAAAAATATTTGTTATAATATTCATAATTTTAGCTATCAGTTCAACTGGATTTGCTAAAATGTATAATTTTCAAAATGAATCCAAGCAATCTATTCCACTGCACATGAAAAAAATGAAAGATAAAAATTATATAATAAATCCTGAACTCGAAAAAACTAGAATTGAGATAGAAGAAAAAAGATTAGAAATTAGAAAAGAACTATTAAAGGAAGAACCTGATTGGGATAAAATAGAAAAATTGAATATTGAAATAGCAATACAAGAAGCTAAAAATAGAACCTTAACTATGAGAGAAAAATTTGAAGCTAGATTTAATTCTCAAACATCTTCTAATTTATCTAATAATTAAAATTATCCAAGAATAACTTTTGTTTAAAGAATAAAGAGCAAGTATAGCTTCTAAAATTCTAAAAACTTCAGTTCTCTAAGAATTTTGAAATACAGAAAAGAAATTTCTGTGTCTCAATAGTAGCAGTTATACTTCTCTACTATTGAAAAACTTGCTCTACTTAAAAAATTATGTTTTTTAGTGTTTGTTTTCGCTGACTTGCTCTATTTATTCTTTTCTAATCTTTGTTATTTTTATTTTTTTATATTCTTAATAAATTTTTTAAATTGAAAAAGGAATTTGATTTTCCATAATAACCTTAAGTCCCGCTTTTATAACTTTATCTTTAATTTCATTTTCTATTATTTTATACTTATTAATTTCTAAATCTGCCAAAATAAAATATGGAGCTCTTCCAATCTTCTATCTGTATTTAAATCATATATATCTTCCTCTAATGCCTATCTTCATCTCTAAATTTTGATAAAATATAAAGGGAGTTTCCTCCCTTTATAATTAATGTTTACACTTATGTCCTTCTTCATGATGGTGGGCACAAGCAGATCCTCTAGAGCATAAACTTCCTTGTAAATATACTTCTAATACCTCTTTTATTTCTCCACTTGCTCCCAATATAACCTGTCTACCATTAGCTTTGATTAAATCAATAGCTCTTTGTCCCATTCCACCTGTTATTACTACATTTATATTATTTTCAGCTATAAATTTTGGAAATACTCCTGGAGCATGTTTTGGAGCATCTAATACCTCTTTCTTTACTATTTCTCCCTCTTTTACTGAATATACTACAAATTTTTCACAATGTCCAAAATGCTCCTCTACTGTTACTTCATCATTTGTTGTAAATCCTACTCTTAAAATTTCATTTGCCATTACTTCTCATCTCCTGTATTTTTTAATTTTATTGCTTTTTGATGTAACAAAGCATCCAATATTTTTTTCCTTCCAGAGTTTAATATTCTTTGAACAGTTCCCCTAGATATCTGCATAAGTTCAGCAGTTTCTATTTGACTCTTTCCTTCATAATCACAAAGTCTTATTGCTTCTAACTCATCTATTTCTATCTCTACTGTCTTTAATTCAACCATAGAAATACCAATAGGTTTAAAAATTCTTTCATTTTCTAAAATACGACAACATCTCTGTTTTTTGCATCTCGACATAAATTCCTCCATTTTTTCGTGCATATGCACAATTAAAATATACTACTAGTTTATGATTTTGTCAAGTTTCAAATAAAAAATTAGATAATAACTTTTTTAAAAATTATTATCTAATTGCTTTAGAAAATCATAAAATCTCTCTTATTCATAAGGCTTTATCTATTACTATATAAACAACTCCACCTATAAATCCGCTTCCTAACATAATTTTTATAGGACTTAATCTATATTTTTCAATAAAAATGCTCCTACTATTATTAATAATAATCCAATTATATTAAAACCTTTTTCAAACACTGCTAATTTAAATATAGACACTCCTGCTGTTGTTATCAAAGCAATTATAACTGGTCTAATTCCTGAAAGTATTCCCTGTAAATAGGGCAATTTTTCATATTTAAAATACATCCATGCTAATAATGAAATTATTATACAAGCAGGGAGTATACATCCTAATGTTGCTACTATTGCTCCTAATATTCCATGGATTCTAACTCCTACAAATGTAGAAGCATTGACTGCTATAGGTCCTGGTGTCATCTCTGCTATTGTTATTAAATCTGTAAATTCTGTTAATGATAACCAGTGATGCTTATATACTACCTGTTCTTGAATCAAGGGAATTGCTCCCATTCCCCCACCAAAACTAAATAATCCTATCTGAAAAAAACTTAAAAATAAATCTATATATTCCATTATTTTTCTCTCCTTAATTTAATAAAAGTCTTTACTGCTCCTAGAATAGCACAAAGCAATATTACAATTGTTATATTCACAGAAAAAAGATACACAGCCAAAAATACTACTATCATTATGATTAAAGCTTCTTTCCCAGACTCGCATACCATATTTTTTCCTAAATTTAAAGTTACGTCTACTATTACAGCTACAACACCAGATTGCATACCTTTTAATACAGCACTAACTATATAATTTTCACAAAAAGCCGTATAACAAAAAGATATTCCTGAAATAATTAGAAAAGGTGGTATTATAGTTCCTAGTATAGAAACTAGTGTTCCTCTTACTCCTCCAATTTTATATCCTACCAAAATAGCAGCATTTATAGCTACTGCTCCAGGTGCCGATTGAGCTATTGCAGCTAAATTTAGCATCTCTTTTTCCTCAATCCACTCCATCTCATCAGAAAATTTTTTCTTTAAAAGTGATATTATTAGACAACCTCCGCCAAAAGTAAACATACTAATTATAAAAGTAGATGTCAATAGCATTAGATACTTATTTTTTTCATCTTTATCCCTCCCATAAATAGAGTATCACTTGAATTTTTATTTGTAAAATACTATAATTTAATAAAATTTATAGTTTTTTTATTATAATATAGAAGATAATATGACACTAAGACATTTAAAAATATTTTTATCACTTTATAAGACGAGAAGTACAACTGCTACTAGCAAAGAACTTCTCGTAGCCCAGCCTACAATAAGTATAGCTTTAAAAAAATTAGAAGAACATTATGATGTAAAGCTATTTGACCATTTCTCTCAAAGATTACATTTAACTCAAGCAAGAAAAGAACTATATCATTATGCCAAACATATTATTAATCTTTTTGATGAAGCTGAAAACTGTATGAAAAGTATAGAGATCTTAGGAAATATTACTATAGGAAGTAGTATTACAATTGGAAATTATTTTTTACCTAAATATATCAAAAAATTTCAAGAAAAATATCCTTATACAAAAATTAAAGTAATCATTGATAACACTAATAATATTGAAAAGTTATTACTTGAAAATAAAATTGATATTGGACTTGTCGAAGGAAAGGTAACTAGTAATTTTCTTCAAGTTTCTCCATATATGTCCGACAAATTATGCGTCATATGTAATCCTAATCATCCATATGCTCAATATAAAAAACTTAATCCTAGAATTCTCATTAATGAATCAATGATCATGAGAGAGAAAGGAAGTGCTGTAAGAGAGCTATTTGATATGCAAATGGAAAATATAGGTTTAAAAATAGAACCTCTTTGGGAAAGTATAAGCTCTCATTCTATAATCCAAGCTGTAAAAGAAAATTTAGGAATATCTATACTTCCCTACTTTATAGTTAAAGAATATATTGAAAGAAATGAAATATCTACTATTAACATAAATGAAATAAATCTCTCTAGAGATTTTAATATTATTTATCATAAAAGCAAATTTCACTCTACACATTTCAATAATTTTATAAAAATATGTCTAAATGATAATAGTTACTAAATTAGTAAAATATTTTTTATTTTTTTCTTTCTTATTTTGCAATTTTAATGTAAAATAGAATATATTTTTTATACGAGGTGATAGCTAAATGAAATTTGTTGTATCTGATTTAGATGGAACTCTCCTGTATTCTCACAATATTATAAGTGAATATACCATAAATACACTTAATAAACTTGTTAGAAAAAATATAAATTTTGCTATAGCTACAGGAAGAGGTCGACAAGGAGTACAGACTATTTTAAAACAACTTGGTCTTAAACCATATCTTATTTGTAATAATGGAGCGAATATATATACTCCAGAAGGAGAATGTATCTTTGATAAAAGAATTCCTCAAAATACAGTTACAAAAATATTAAAAGAAATTAGAAAAAATAACCTTTTTTATAGTGCTTTTCAAAATAATTATTATTTTCATAGTAAGGAAGAACCTGTTGAAAATTTTACCACTAGGTCCCTTTTTACTGAAATAGCTGTTGAAAAAGAAGAAGATATCCCTGATTTAAATAAAATAATTGTTACAAATGATAATCCAGAAATTTTAGTAAGGCTTGTCAAGCTATTAAAAGATAAATTTTCATCATTAGCTGAGATAATGTTATCACAACCAACATGTCTTGATATAGCTCCAAAACATTGTAGTAAAGGAACAGGTATCCAAAATCTTGCAAAAATATTTAATTTAAATACTAACGATTTTATGGCCTTTGGAGATGGAGAAAATGATTTGGAGATGTTAAAAACTGTTGGATACCCAGTAATTATGAAAAATTCCCAAGAAATTTTGAAAGCTTCATTTTCTTGTGTTACTTTATCTAATAAAGAGGATGGAGTAGCAAAATATTTAGAAAAATTCTTTAATTTATAGAGGTGAAAAATGAGAGATAAACAAATAAATAAAGAAGTAATTGTAACTTTAATTTTATATATTTTTTATTTTGCTTGGTGGTATTACTTTGCATATTTACATACTAACAGTGAAGATGTAGAAAATTTTAAATATATCCTAGGACTTCCAGAATGGTTTTTTTACTCTTGTGTCCTTGGACTAATTATTATAAATATACTAGTTTTTTTAGCTGTTAAACTATTTTTTAAAGATGTTTCATTAGAGGAGGAAAAAAAATAAATGTTAATACTTATTCCAGTTTTACTTTATCTTTTACTTATGTTAGGTATTGCCTACAAAGTTAATCAAATCAAACATAGTAAAAATGTCGATTTTACTCAAGAATATTTCATAGGAAGTAGAAACATGGGAGGATTTGTACTTGCTATGACTATTATAGCTTCTTATGTTGGAGCTAGTTCTTTTATAGGTGGTCCTGGTATTGCATATAAGCTGGGATTAGGATGGGTACTTCTAGCATGTATACAGGTTCCTACTGCTTTTTTTACTCTTGGAATTGTTGGTAAAAAATTAGCTATTATCTCTAGAAGAATAAATGGTGTAACTATGATAGATTTGTTAAGAGCTAGATATAAAAGTGATATAGTTGTAATACTAGCTTCTGTAAGTATGCTTGTATTCTTTATAGGAACTATTGTAGCACAATTTATTGGTGGAGCTAGACTTTTTGAAGCTGTTACTGGGTATCCATATTTTGTTGGACTTATTCTTTTCTCTTCTGTTGTCATAGCTTATACATCTTTTGGTGGCTTTAGAGCAGTTGTTCTGACTGATGCTATTCAAGGAATTGTTATGTTGATTGCTACTGGAATCCTATTCTATGTCATTTTAAAAAATGGAAATGGTATGGAAAATATTATGCTCTCTATTGCTAAAACTAACCCCGAAATGTTAACTCCTACTTCTAATGGAAATATCACTAAGCCTTTTATCATGTCCTTTTGGGTATTAGTAGGAATTGGGCTTTTAGGTTATCCATCTACTACTGTAAGATGTATGGGGTTTAAAGATAGTAGTTCTCTTCACAGAGCTATGATAATAGGAACATCAGTTGTAGGACTTTTAATGCTAGGAATGCATTTAGTTGGGGTTATGGGAATGGCAGTTGCTCCTGGTGTTGATGTCGGAGATAAAATTATTCCTATACTAGCACTAAAAAATCTTCACCCTATACTTGCTGGAGTATTTATTGGTGGTCCCCTTGCAGCTATAATGTCAACAGTTGATTCACTTTTAATTATGGCATCAGCTACTATTGTAAAAGATTTATATTCACACTATGTAAACAAAGATGCTAGCACAGAAAAAATAAAAAAATTATCTTTTATGGCTTCTTTGGGTTTTGGAATAATAGTCTTTCTACTTTCTTTAAATCCACCTGATTTATTAGTTTGGATCAATTTATTTGCTTTTGCTGGATTAGAAGCTACCTTCTTCTGTCCCATTGTATTTGGACTTTTTTGGAAAAAAGCTAACTCTACTGGAGCTATAGCTTCTATGCTATTTGGATTTATAACTTTTATTTATCTTACTGTATATAAAATTTCTATATTTGGAATGCATACTATCGTACCAGTATTATTTATCAGTTCTATTGTCTTTATTATTGGATCATATATTGGGGAGCCTAATGATGAAGAAATTTTAGATATCTTTTTTAAATTCTAATGAAAATATTTTTAGCTTTATTCTAATCAATTATAAATTTATAGTAGAAAGCATAGAACTAAAAAAGGACTAGTGTAATTTTTACAATAGTCCTTTTACATACATATACATAACTATTCAGATCTTGATCAACTAAAGAAAATCTGAAAAATTATACAATCTATAGCTCTCTCCTATAATATAGATAGTCCTTAATTTCTCTACTGTTCTATATATACAGTAGCAAAATTATGAAGAGTCACAGGGTGAACTCCTAAACCTTTAATATACTTTTGAGCACCAACTGATAAATTTCTATTATAAAGCATAACATCTGGAGCATCATCAACTATTAAAATTTGAGCTTCCTCATATAACTCTTTTCTAGTTTCTGGATTAATCTCTATCTTAGCTTTATCTAATAGTTCATCAACTTTTTTATTCTCGTAAAAATCTCTGTTTCCAGCTCCACCTTTAGCAGAAGAATGATACATAGCATAAAGTCCATAGTCAGCATCTCCTGTTACAACTCCCCATGAACCTAAGAATAAATCATGCCTTCCTTTTTCAGTGATATCCCAATAAGCACTTGTTTCAACTATTTCAACTTTTAAATCTATTCCTATCTCTCTTAAATATGCTTGAACTATCTCAGCTGTTTGAGTATTTGCCTCTCCGCTGAAAACTAAAATACTAGTAGTAAATCCATTTTCATATCCAGCTTCCTTCATAAGCTCCTTTGCTTTCTCTACATTGTACTCATAATTTTTAGTTTTATCAGTAAATCCAAAAACTCCTGGAGCTATTGGAGAAGTTGCTACCTTACCATTTCCATTTAATATTACATCAACAATAGCTTGCTTATCAATAGCATAGTTTATTGCTTTTCTTACTCTTACATCATTTAATGGAGATTTTTGCACATTCATTCCTATATATGAGTAAGATATAGATGGCTTAGTTAAAAGTTGTAACTTAGGATTATTTTTTATATTTTCCTCATCTACTGAACTGATAGCTATTGCTATATCTATCTCTCCAGTTTCCAATCCTATAGCTCTATTTGAAGCTTCTATTACATTTTTAAATACTATGTACTTTAATCCTTTTTCATTTTTATCATAGAAATCTTCATTTTTTTCTAAAACTATTCTATCTCCATATATCCACTCTTTAAATTTATAGCTTCCTGTTCCAATAGGAGTCTCTTTTAAAGCCTCTGGATTTTCAGTCAATAATTTTTTACTTACTATTCCTAATGCTGGGTGTGATAGATGAGCTAATAGTGGACCAAATGGTGTTTTTGTTACAAGATTAACTGTATAATCATCTACTATTTCTATCTTTTCTATTGGTGGCAACACAAAAGCTATTCTAGGAGATTTCATCATTCTTTCAAATGAAAACTTTACATCTTCAGCTGTTAAATCATATCCATTATGGAATTTTACTCCCTTTCTTAGATGAAATTGCATAGTTTTATCATCTATTTGTTCCCAAGATTCTGCAAGTCCTGGATGAATTTGCATATTTTCATCAGATTCTACAAGTCTTGAATAGATAAGTCTATTTGCTCTTAAAGAAAATCCATCATTTCCTTGATGAATATCCAATGATTTAGCCTCTCCATCTTGAGCTATTACAAGTTCCTCTTTTACTTTTTTATTTTCTGCTTTTTCTCCACAAGCTGTGAATAAAAATATCATACTTGTTAATACTACTAATAATTTTTTTAACATTTTTCCTCCCATAATAAAAAGGAGTAGTCCCAATTCTATGATAACTACTCCTTTACTTTAAAAACTAGTATTGTTTCATTAACTCTCTTACTTTAGAAATAACTTCATCTTTAGAGATTTCAAAAGTTTCTCCTGTCTTTCTTATCTTTAACTCAACAATTCCCTCAGCAGCTTTTTTACCACAAATTACTTTAAATGGGAATCCTATTAAGTCAGCATCTTTAAATTTAAATCCAGGTCTTTCATCTCTATCATCAAGCATAGTATCTATTCCATCATCTAATAATGAGTTATATAACTCTTCAGCAAGAGCAACTTGTCCAGCATCTTTCATATTAGCTGGAATTACATCTACTACATATGGAGCTATTGCTGATGGCCAAACAATTCCAAACTCATCATTGTTTTGCTCAATAGCAGAAGCAAGAGTTCTTGAAACTCCTATTCCATAACATCCCATTATTATTGGATGCGTTACACCTTTCTCATCTATAAATGTAGCCTCTAATTTTTCAGAGTATTTAGTTCCTAGTTTGAATATGTGCCCAACCTCTATTCCTCTAGCAGAAGCAAGAGTTCCTCCACATTTTTCACAAACATGTCCAGGTTTTACAGTTTTTACATCTTTTATTATATCAGCTTTGTAATCTCTTCCATAGTTTACATTGATATAGTGAGTATCTATTTTATTTCCTCCAGCTGTATGGTTAGTAATCTCTAATACAGTATCATCAGCTACTACTTTGATATCTCCTAAATCAATTCCAAATGGTCCAATAAATCCTTTTACTAGTCCTAACTTTTCTAATTGCTCATCTGTTAATAACTCAACCTCTATTGCATCTACAGCATTTTTAAGCTTAGTTTCATTAACTTCATAATCTCCTCTAATTAAAACCATATATACTTGGTCAGTTCCCATATCTCTGTACATCATAGCTTTTACTGTTCTCTCCACAGGAACTTTTAAGTGTTCTACCACATTTTCTATTTTAGATACATTTGGAGTATCTACTAATTCTACAGCTTTTAATTCCTCTTTTTCAGCATGGAAAACTTTACTTACAGCCGTTTCTACGTTTGCTGCGTAATCACAGCTCTCACAGTAGATGATTTCATCTTCTCCAGAATCCGCTAATACGTGGAACTCTTTTGAACCACTTCCTCCTATTGCTCCAGAGTCAGCCTCAACAGGTCTAAATTTTAAACCACAGCTTGAGAAAATTCTCTTATAAGTAGCTTCCATATTATCAAACTCTTCATCTAAAGACTCTCTTGTAGCATGGAAAGAGTAAGCATCTTTCATGATAAACTCTCTTCCTCTCATAAGTCCAAATCTTGGTCTTATCTCATCTCTAAATTTAGTTTGAATTTGGTAAAGGTTTAAAGGTAATTGCTTGTATGAAGCAACATCATTTCTAATAACATCAGTTACTACTTCTTCGTGAGTTGGTCCTAATACGAAATCTCTCTTAGCTCTATCTTGTAATTTCATCATAAGAGGCCCCATTACTTCCCATCTTCCACTCTCTTTCCAAAGTTCAGCTGGTTGTAATACCGGCATGAATATCTCTTGAGCTCCTGCTCTATCCATCTCTCTTCTTACAATATTTTCTACTTTTTTAAGAGCCTTTAATCCTAATGGTAGGTAAGTATACACTCCGCTAGTTAATTTCTTAATCATTCCAGCTCTCAAAAGAAGTTTATGACTTGCTATCTCTGCTTCTTTTGGAGTTTCTTTAAGTGTCTTAATATAACTCTTACTGAATCTCATTTTTTCCTCCATATAAATTTTATTTTACTCCATATTTTATCATATTACTTCTTATTTTACCTAAAGTTTTTTAATATTTCTTAAACTATTATTTTACCTCTTTAAACTTTTCAGAAATATCTATAAGAAGATATTCATTTTTTATCTCTCCATGATTCTCTTTTAAATATTCATAACATATATCTTTAACAAGTTTTATAGTTTTTACATCATGTACTATATCTATAAATTTTAAATCACTTAATCCACTCTGTCTTGTACCAAAAATCTCTCCAGACTTTCTAAGTCTCAAATCCTCTTCGGCTATTTTAAATCCATCTTGTGTCTCTTCCATAACTTGAAGTCTAGCCTTTGAAGTAGCATTATCTGTCTTAGAAACTAAAAAACAGTAAGATTGATACTGCCCTCTTCCAACTCTCCCACGTAGTTGATGTAGAGCAGAGAGTCCAAATCTCTCAGCATTATTGATTACAATTATAGATGAGTTAGGTACGTCCACCCCTACCTCTATAACCGTTGTAGATACTAAGATATCTAATTCTTTATTTTTAAATCTGCTCATTATCTCATCTTTTTCAGAGTTTTTCATTTTTCCATGTAAAACTCCTATCTTATAATTTGGTAAAAATTTTTCTACCTCTTCCATAAGTTCTGCTGTTGATTTTGCTGAAAGTTTTTCACTCTCCTCTATAAGTGGAGCTATAAAGTAAGCTTGCCTTCCTTGGGAAAGCTTTTTATCTATAAAATCATACATAGTTTCTATCTCTTCATCTGTGGCTATCCACTTAGTACGAATTGGTTTTCTCCCTGGTGGTAACTCATCTATTACAGATACATCTAAATCTCCATAGATACTCAGTGCCAATGAACGTGGAATAGGTGTAGCACTCATTACCACAAGATTAGCAAGCACTCCTTTATCTCTTAGAGCCTTTCTTTGCAATACTCCAAATCTATGTTGCTCATCTATTATTATCATACCTAATCTATGAAAAACTACACTCTCTTCTATAAGTGCATGTGTTCCTATTACTATCCCTACATCTCCATTTGCTATATCTTCTAAAAGCCTTTGTTTCTTCTTTCCAGTAAAACTTCCTGTAAGTAGTTCTACTCTCACTCCAAGTTTTTCAAATTTATCCTTTACTGAAAGATAATGCTGTACAGCTAATATCTCTGTTGGAGCCATAAGTACCCCTTGATAAGAGTTTTCTAACATATATAGAAGTAACACCATAGATACCGCAGTCTTTCCACTTCCTACATCTCCCTGTACTAACCTATTGACCACTCTTCCATTTGCTAAGTCTTTATATATCTCTGTGATTACTCTCTTTTGTGCATTAGTAAGCTCAAAAGGTAGAGATGATAGATAAGCTTTCACCAAAGTTTTTTTATCCTCAAGATGATACCTCTCTATATTTTGATTGTCCACCTCAAACCTTTTCTGGAGTATTCCCATCTCTAAAACTAAAAGTTCTTCTACAGCAAAACGTCTTTTAGCTTCCTCTAAATTTTTACTATTCTTAGGAAAATGTATCTCTCTTAGAGCCTCTTTTCTCCCTATAAGTTTGTATTTTTTTATAATCTCTTCCGGAATATTTTCCTCTATTACAGCAAGAGTCGTATTTAACATCTTCTCCATAAGTTTTCTTAAAGAGTTCTGTGGTAACTCCTTACTTGAACTGTATATTGGGAGTATCTCTCCCTCATCTAATCTCTTTTGATTACTACTCAACTTAAACTCTGGATTTACTATCTGAAATATATATCCTCTCTTGACTTGACCAATAAATATATATTCCTCTCCTATCTTAAGAGTTTTTCTAAGATATGGCATCTGAAACCATACCAACTCTATTATCCCACTTCCATCTGTGGCAGTGGCTTTTACCATCTTAAGTCCTGAACGAGTAGGTGGAGCTGTTATAGTCATAAGTGTAGCTTTTAAAACTACATACTCCTCTCCTCTCAACTCTCCTATTTTTTTTATATTAGTTCTATCATCATAAGCTCTTGGAAAGTAGTAGAGCATATCAGCTATTGATTTTATTCCCAGTTTCTCTAATTTTTTTAAATTTTTAGCATCTATACCGATATCTATATTTTCCAATGGCCAATATATTGTGTTATATCTTCCCACTTTCTCACTCCTTTCCTTTTCAATATCTTTTATTATATCATAGATATTATTAACTTTCTAAAGAAATATCTTTAAAAAAATGATATAATGGAATAAAAAATTATCGGAGGTAAAGATGAGTAATCCAAAGACAGCTCTTGAACTTATGAAAGCTAGATATGAAGCTTATACTAAGGGAAATATTGAATTTATAAAAAATACACATGACCCTAAAACAGCTAAAGGAATAGATTGGAAAGAGGCTGAAGAATGGTCTAAAAATTCTAAATGGTTAGGTCTTGAAATTGTAGAAACCATAGCTGGAACTCAATTTGATAAAGAGGGGATAGTAGAATTTAAAGCTAGATATGTAGATTTAATTAGTGGAGAAGAAGTAGTACATCATGAAAGAAGTTACTTTGTAAAAAAGGGTAGACATTGGTATTATAAAGGGTGGTTGCCAATAAAATAGGAGGGATAGTTATGGAAATCTATTATTTTACAGGAACAGGAAACTCATTATATATTGCTAAGAAAATTCAAGAGAGTATCAACTGCAATCTTATTCCTATTGAAGCATTGATATCAACAGATAAAATTATTCCTAACTCTAATGAGATTGGTTTTATCTTTCCAGTTTATTTTGGTGATATTCCAGAGTTTGTTAAAAGTATAGTCAAAAAATTTGATCTTTCAAATGTAGATTATATATTTGTTCTGCCAAATTGTTATAGCCTTATAGGAGCTACTTTTTTAAACTTTAAAAAAATTTTAAATTCCAAAGGAAAAAATATAGATTATGAAAATACTCTTTTTATGCCAGATAATGCTATTCTTTTTCCTATTGAAAAGGATAGGGAGAAATTAGAAAAAGTTGAGATAGATATTCTACCAATTATTGAGGATATTAAAAATAAAGCTAAGAAAAAATCAGTTACCGACTATTTTCAAGTTCTTCAATACTATTTTATGAAACTCTTTTCTAATTGGGAATTTTCTCCTAAAAAATTTGTTGTAAATGATAGTTGTATAAGTTGTAGTATCTGTAAGCAGGTATGCCCAACTAAAAATATCGAATTAAAAGGTGGAAAACCTATCTTTAATTTAAATTGTACCCATTGCCTTGCTTGTTTTCATTGGTGTCTCAAAGAAGCTATCTCTATGAAAAATTTTACAATTAAAAATAGAAGAAGATACCATAATCCTAATATTAAGTTAAATGAGATTATTAGAAAGTAGATATCTTTTTTAATTATAAAAATGAGGAGTCCTTCAATTAAAAAACTCTTAAGACTCCTCAATATTTCAAATGATTTTAAATTTTACTCATCTAATTCAGCACAAGCTTTTTCATACTCCAACTGACTCTCTTGAAAACCTTTTTCTTTATATGGAAATCCCTTATCAAACTCTTCTAATTCTTCTTCAGAAAATCCACCATCTAGTCCTGATGAAAAAAAAGCATACCCTGATATATTTTCCAAAGCTCCTTCATATAATGGCAGTACTAAAAGTCCTTTATAAAATCTCATATCTGGCATAGAAATTCCATATTTTTTACCACCTAAAAAACCATATGGTTCATAGTGATATGGATAACCTAGAGTAAGAATTGCTCTATACCCCATCTCCTTAGCTTTTTCTATTGTATAAGTTATTAATTTTCTTCCCAATCCCTGTCTATGAAATTTTGGGGAGATAAATACAGGTCCAAAAGAGATAGTTTTTATCTCTTTTTCTTTTTCATTGATAATTTTTGAGTGAGAGTAAAAAATTCCTCCCTCTACCTTTCCATCTACCTCTATTACATAAGCAAGTTCTTTTATAAAATCTGAATTTTTACGAAATTTATTTATAACTAAGTGCATATCTGTTCCTGGAAAATATAGATTCCAGAAAGCTTCTCTTGCTATCTCTTCAACTCTTCTATAATCTCTTTCCTCTTCTTGTCTTATAACTATATTCATATTAATAACCTCTCTTTTCTATCTTTCTATAATTTCTTAATTACAAGGAGGTTTTGATTTTTATCTACTCTCTATCTCCCTCTTTGCTACACTCTCCAATACACCTCTATTTTTTAGCATAAATTCATCAACTCCTTTTTTAATTTTTTATATTTTATCATTTTATTAAAATTAAGTAAATAAATTAAATCTCACAACTATTTTACTTATCTTTATTTTTTTACTTTCATATAGTATAATTTATATAAAATCATATTAATTATAGAAACGAGGTTATTTATGAAGATAATTTTTTCTCCAAGTAAAACAATGAAATACAAAGACATAGATTTTAAAAGTAGTAAAGATGTAGAATTTCCTAATCATACAAAAGCTCTTATAGAAAAGTTAAAATCTTTTTCAATAAAAGATATAGGTAATCTTTTTAAATTAAAGGGTAAACTTTTAGAAGAAACTTATAATAATATTCAAAACTTTGATACTTTATCACCTTATAAAGCTCTATTTCTTTATGATGGAGTTACTTTTAGACAATTAGAAATAGAAAAATTTAGTGATAAAGAGATAGAATATTTAAATAAAAATCTTTTTATTCTATCAGCTCTCTATGGAGTAATCTCTCCTAATACAAAAATCAAACCTTACCGTTTAGATATGACTATAAATATTTTAAATGAGAGTATGTACAAATTTTGGAGTAAAGATATTAATAACTATCTTGAGAAATATTCCACAGAAATTTTTATCAATCTTGCTTCTAAAGAGTTTTCTAAAATTTTAGATTATAAGAAATTTAAAGTATTTGATATTGAGTTTAGACAAAATGTTGATAGAAAATTAAAAAATATCAGTACAGAGGGAAAAAAAGCTAGAGGAATGATGCTCAACTATATGACTTTAAACTCTATTGAGGATATAGAAAAAATAAAAGAGTTTTCTGAAGATAATTATAAATTTTCTCCAGAAAACTCTACAGAATCTAAACTATTTTTCATAAAATAACTTATTAAAAATGGGCTGTTGCAATTTAAGAATTTGCAACAGCTCCAATTTTATATCTATTTAGCATTTAAAGCTGCCATTGTTATATAGTTATATGGTTGGTTGAAATGAGGTAAGAAGAAAATATCTAATAATTTTAATTTATCAATAGTTACTCCTTCTTGAATAGCTAGTGAGAACATATGAATTCCCATGGAAATATCCTGTCTAGAAGCTAACTGAGCTCCTAATATTCTTCTTGTATCCATATCATAAACTATGCTAATCATTACTTTATCATTATTATGCTCAATAAAGGCAGGTTTTTGTAAATCTTCATAACAAGTTGCAACAGCATTATATCCCATTTTTTTAGCTTTTTCTAATGTAAGTCCAGTTGAAACCATATTTAATCCATAAATAGAAATTCCATTAGATCCTTGAACCCCTATACTTTCTAATTTTGTTCCACAAACATTATGAGCTGCTACCACTCCAGAACGTACAGCATTAGTTGCTAATGCTATATAATTTGTTCCCTGAATTGAATTATCATATACAGTAGCACAATCTCCTATTGCATAGACATCATCTAAACTTGTTTTTTGTGTTAAGTCTACTTTATACGCATTTTTAAATAACTCTAATCTATCTTTTCCTAATTTAGTATTTGGTACAAATCCAACTGCTAATATTACCATATCAGCTTTGTAAGATTTTTTATCTGTTATTACTTCTTCAACTTTTCCATTTCCTTTTATTTCAAGAACTTTCTCTCCATAATTTAAATTAATTCCATTTTCAGCTAAGTTCTTATTCATTAGATCTCTGAATTCTTTATCATAATATCCCGATAAACAACTATCGGCTAAATCAATCAACTCTACATTTTTTCCTATTCTTTGAAAAGCCTCAGCAAGCTCCACTCCAATATATCCAGCTCCTACAACTACTATGTTTTTAAAATCTCTATCTTCCAATTTTTTTATTACATCTTCAGCATGTTGATATAATTTTACAAATTGTACATTCTCTAAATCTTTTCCTGGAATATTTAAATCAATTGGTAATGATCCTGTTGAAAGTATTAACTTATCATATGCCTCTTCATATTTTTCTCCATTCTTTCCGATTGCATAAACTATTTTTTTTTCAAAATCTATATTAGTTACTTCTGTTTCCATATGAATTTTAGCTTTTTTTTCTTCTAGTCCTTCCTTTGTAGCATAAAATAATCCACTTGCTCCAGAAATTTGTCTTCCTATCCAAAGTGCCATTCCACATCCTAAAAAACTAATATTTGAATTTCTATCAAATACAACTACTTCATTATCAGAATAATTTCCCAACATTGTATTTATAGCTGCTGTTCCTGCATGATTTGCACCTACTACTATTATTTTACTCACAATATACCTCCCTAAACTTACTTTCGTAAAAATACTATACCACTTTTATATAGTTTTTTCAAGATATTTTATTTGCATTTTTTAACTCTAAACAGAATTATTTTTGACCAATTTAATCTAGTTTAATATTAAAATAATATTTTTTATAATTAATTTTAATAACAAAAAAGAGAAGACTTCTCATATAAGATAACTCTTCTCTATAAATACTTTATTAATCTAACTGAGCTAAAATGTCATCAGCTATATCAAAATTTGCATAAACCTCTTGGACATCATCTAAATCATCTAAAGCTTCATAAAGAGCCATTACTTTTTTAGCTGTATCTAAGTCTGTAATCTCAACTTTATTTTCTGGATTCATAACTATTTCAGCTTCTTCATAGTTATATCCCGCCGCTTTTATATTTTCTAATACATCTTGGAACTCTGTATAATCAGTGGTTACTTCAAATACTCCATTTTCTTCAGAAACATCTTCTGCTCCAGCTTCTAATGCTGCCATCATAAACTCATCAGCATCTATTCCTTCTGATTTTACTGTGATAACTCCTTGTTTTTTAAACATCCAAGCAACAGCACCATCAGTTCCTAAATTTCCACCTTTTCTTGTGAAAGTCATTCTCAATTCAGAAGCTGATCTATTTTTATTATCAGTAACAACATCAACTATAAAAGCTGTTCCTACTGGTCCATAGCCTTCATATCTCATCTCTATAAAGTCTACTCCTTCCAGTTCACCAGTTCCTTTTTTAATTGCTCTTTCTAATATATCTTTAGGCATGTTTCCAGCTTTTGCCTTCTCTATTGCAAGTCTTAATCTTGGGTTAAAATTTGGATCTCCTCCACCCTCTTTAGCTGCAATTGTCAACTCTCTTCCAAATTTAGTAAATAATTTAGCTCTTTTTTTATCTTGAGCTCCCTTTCTATGTTGAATATTCGCCCATTTACTATGTCCTGCCACAATAAACCTCCTATTTTTTTCTCTATAAAATTTTATCATATTAACCAAGTTTTTTCAATACTTCTTAATTCTCAAAATCTCATTTTTTGTAATTATCATATCTAAAGCTATATCGTGTTCTTCAACTTGAATATTTTCTAATAATTGAAAATTAAAAATAGGAGCAAGTTTAAAAGTATCAGGATAATTCAAAAAGAGTCTATCATAATATCCCTTTCCATAACCTATTCTATTTCCAAATCTATCAAAAACAAGCCCTGGAGTAATTATCATATCCAATTCTCCGAAATACTTCTTGCCAATTGGTTCTTTTATCCCAAACTTCCCTATAGAAAAGTTTTCACCATATCTAATCACTGATAATTCTCCATTTTTTTCTATTCTAGGTAAATATAATTCCTTTCCAGCTTTTAAAATTTCTTTATTTAAAATTTCTATTTTTATCTCACTTCCAAAGTTCATAAATGATAAAATTTTTCTAGCTTTTTTATACTCTTCTAATCCTAAAATTTTATTACAAAGCTCCATACTTTCTTCAAGCCATATATTTTCTTCCAAACAGTCTCTCATTTTCTTCATCATACTTCTTAACTCGTTCTTATCCATTTACTTTATCCAATTCTTGTCTTAAAATTTTCAAATCATTCCAAAATTCCAAAGCAGCTCTAGATTTTTTGCCATTCTCATTTCTTGATTTCTTTACAAAATTAACATCATAAGTAATAAGAAGTTTTATTCCCCCTATCCAATCTATCACTTTTCCTCTCTCTTCTCCTAATTTTATATCTCTTAGCAATAAATTTTCAGCAACCTCTGAACCAAGAGCAACTATTATCTTAGGTTTCATCAAAGCAATTTGTAGTTTTAATAATTCTTTTAATTTCTCTCTCTCTTCTTCTATAAACTCTGAAAATTTACAATCACTTTTAGACAAAGTTGTTATATAATAATCCTCTGGAGCTATTCCCTCTATATCACAAAGCTTTATTAAAAACTCCCCACTTGAAGCTGGAGATACTTTTAAATCCTCATTTTGATAAAGCTCAGAATCATCCCCTATAAAAAGAATATTAGCTTCTCTATTTCCACTTCCTATTAAAATTTTTTTATTTTCTATAGATCCATAAGTTTTTCCAAGGCTCCCCACTTCAAATTTTATTTCCTCCCATAAGTTATCTATCTCTTCCATATATTCACCTCTTAAAACTCAAATAACTCTGTCACTGTATCTTGATTTGCTAATTCATACTCTAATTTTATTTTATTCTCTTTTAACTCTTGAGCTATAGTACTTTTAACAATGGCCTGACTATTGCTATCTTTACTTATATGAGCTAAATAAACTTTTCTTAAATTTCCATCATACATATCCTTTATAAATTTTGCTGCCTCATTATTCGAAAGATGCCCATTTCTACTTTTAACTCTAGCTTTTAAATCCCAAGGATAATTACATTTCATAAGCATATTATAATCATAGTTACTTTCTATTATCATAATATTAGCCTCTTTAAAGTTTTCTCTTACTACATTATTTATATAACCTATATCTGTTGAAATTACTGCTACCTTACTATTTTGAGTCTCTATTCTATAACCTACTGTTCTTTTAGCATCATGCATTACATCAAAAGGTTTTATAAGTAAACTGTCATTTATAACAAATTTATTTTTATCAATAAATTTCAAATTCTCTGGGTCAATTTTTCCCAATTTACTTTCACCAGCTTTAAAACTCTCCGGAGTAATATATATAGGTATATTGTATTTTCTAGAAATTATTCCTGCTCCTTGTATATGATCTATATGTTCATGTGTTATCAAAATAGCATCTATATCTAATATTGTTTTACGAATTGAATATAATCTTTCTTCTATTTTTTTACAACTAAATCCTGCATCTATTAATATTCTTGCTTTATCACTCTCTATATACGTAGAATTTCCTGCACTTCCACTACCTAATATTGAAATTTTCATTTATTTTCCCTTCTAAGCTCAAAAAATTTAAATAATATTAATATATATCTTATACCATAAAAAATAGCTTTTGAGAATATTTTAATTTTTTTATAACAAAAAAATAGTAAATATTTACTAGAAAATTCAATAGTTATATAGTATAATTTTTAACATATATTTTAAATTTATAAAAAAATGGGGGGGGGGAAGAATTTACTATGTTAGGAACCATTGTAAATACTTGTGCAATTATTATTGGAAGTTTATTAGGAGGAATATTAAAAAAAGGAATTTCTAAAAAATATGAGTTAGCTATGCTCAATAGCTGTGGATTAGCTGCCTGTGGAATTGGTCTTAATTCCATCACATCAAATATGACAAAAAGTCAATATCCTATTTTATTCATTGTGAGTTTAGTATTTGGTTCTATAATTGGAACTAAATTTAATCTAGATTCTAAACTTCAAAATCTTATAAAAAAATATACTAGAAATGCTCTAGCTGAAGGAATAGTCTCAGCGACACTACTTTTTTGTATAGGCTCACTTTCAATAGTAGGTTCTGTGATGGCCGCTTTAAAAGATGACTATACTTTCCTATTTACAAATGCTTCTCTTGATTTTATAACTTCAATAATTTTTTCATCTACTTATGGTATTGGTATAACAATAGCTGCCTTTATTCTTTTTACTTGGCAAGGAAGTATATACTTTCTTACAAAATATATCTGTATGGATTTTTTTACCGATGATTTTATAGTAGAACTTTCTATAGTTGGAGGTTTTCTTATTACTGCTACAGGATTAGAAATATTAAAAATAAAAAATATAAAAACTATAAATTTACTTCCAGCTATACTCATCCTCATGTTATTTTTTGTTATCAAAAGATTTTTATAAACACAAAATGAAAAGCAAGTACAATTAATATTAAATTTTATTTATTTTAAATAGTTTTAATTCTTAATTACTTGCTCTTTCTAAAGATACATATTGGTTTTTTAAATCTTTATATCATTTCATTATCTTATAAATCTCACCTATATCTAAATGTTCTCTTAAAAGCTTAGCTAGCTTATCATATTCTCTTTCTTTGAGCTTTGAAAATGTAAAGTTACCTTTTAATGGCTTTAATCCCTTTTTAAGCCTCACATTATTCAAAAATTTCCTTGTAAATTTTTCATTATCAAATATTCCATGAATATAAGTACCTAAAATATTTTCTCTAGCTACCATTGTTAAACCTCCACCTAATATGAGATTTTTTTCTTCTCCTTTAGATATTCCTTGATGAATTTCATATCCTCGAATTTTTAAATTTTCACATCCTCTAATTATGCTCTCTTCCAAATCGTTAATTAAAATCTTTTCTGTTTGTTCTGTTATTTTTACTTTCTCAAGTGTTGTCTTTATATTTAAAATATTAAAACCTTTTATACATTTTTTTTTGCCTTCTATTCCATATAAATCTTCTATTTCTCTCCCTAACATTTGAAATCCACCGCAGATACCTACTAATATAACTCCATCTTCATACATTTTTTTTATTTTATCATAGATTTTATTAATTTTCAATTTCTCTAAATCTGATATAGTATTTTTAGTTCCAGGCAAAATAATTATATCCTCTTCACCTAACTCTTCATATGAATATACATATTTTAAGCTTACATCTGGATAGCGATTTAAAGAATAAAAATCTGTAAAATTGGACATTTTATCAAGCCTAATAACACTTATTTTTATATTTCCATCTTCTTTTTTATATTTATTTATATTTTCAACTAAACTATCTTCTTCTTCAATTTCTAATTTTTCATATGGAATCACTCCTAAAAATTTTATGTCTAATCCTTGAATTTTGAGTTTATTCATAAACATATCTATTCCAGGTTTTAATACTTGACTGTCTCCCCTAAATTTATTAATAATTAAACCTTTTATTCTTTTTCTATCACTTTCATCTAAAAGGGCAATAGTTCCATATAATGAAGCAAATACTCCTCCCATCTCTATATTTCCTATCAAAATTACTGGAGCATCTACTAATTCTGCCATTCCCATATTAACATAATCATATTCTCTCAAATTTATTTCTGCAGGACTTCCTCCTCCTTCTAAAACACCAATATCAAAATTTCTTTCTATTTTATTATAATTTCTAAGAGCTATCTCTTTCCAATAATTTGAATTAGCAAAATAATCTTTTGCTCTCATATTAGAGAGTACTTTTCCTTCTACTACTATTTGTGAATTATTATCTGAATTTGGTTTTAAAAGTATAGGATTCATAAATGCTCTCGGTATTTCTTTACATGCTTCTGCTTGTACTACTTGAGCTCTTCCCATCTCCAATCCATCTATATCAACAAAAGAATTAAGAGCCATATTCTGAGATTTAAAAGGAGAAACTCTATAACCATCTTGAACAAAAATTCTACATAAACCAGTCACAATAACACTTTTTCCTACTGATGACCCAGTCCCTTGTATCATTATTTTTTTATGCATAACCTTTCCCCCTAATCTTCAAAACCTCTCATTACTCTATTCAAATTTAAAAATTCTTCCTTCAAGTTTCTATGATGAAGTTTTTTTATGTCCATACCATAAAATTTAAATATCCATTGCAAAAATATCCCCATAATAAGAGCAGTTATAATAGTTCCTATCCCTAATTTCCCACCCATTAACCAACCTATTAAAAAAGCGATTATTTCTATTCCATTTTTTACAATACTTATAGGTTTATTAAATTTTTTTGTTAATATTTGCATAAATCCATCTCTTGGCCCACATCCCATTCCTTGTATCATATACAAATAAGTTCCATAACTATATAAAAATATACCTATTAATAACTCTAAAACTTTAAAAAACCAACTTTCAAACATAGGGATAAAATCCATAAATATTATTAAGTCCATAAAGAAACCTATAAATATAAAGTTTAAAATTGTTCCTATTCCTATTGGTTGACCTAAAAATATATCTATTAAAACTATTATTACACCTAGATTAATGCTAGCCTGACCTATAGTTATTCCAGTTATTTTAGATATACCTTGATGTAACACATCCCAAGGTGCTAGTCCTAAATTTGATTTTAAAATTATTATACAACCTAGTGCACAAATAAACAAACCAAGAAATAATTTTAAATATCTAATAGCCTCTTTTTTCAAAAAACTCTCCTCCTAAAGCAATTTATATAAAAATATCTTACTATAACCTCTTCATTTTTCTAATTTTATTTTCAAGTAAAATAAAAAAGAAAGCTAGAATCAATTAATTATAAAAAATTTAAGGATGCTAAATTCCTATATAAATAGTCTTTAACATCCTCTTAAATTATTTTTCTGTATATCCCTCAATTATATTCGTTAAGTGATCCCCTACTCTTCTATAAAAATTTATTATATCCATAAAATTAGTAGTTGACATAGTAGTTGCAGATGCTTTTATTCCAAAATCCATATAATTTTTCTTTGCATTTTTATATAAAGAAGTAACCTCTTTTGCATTTAATACACATTCTTTTATTAATATAGGATTTTTCTCTTGATAAGCTCTATCAATATTTTTAAAAAACTCATTGGTCTTTTCATGTAAACCTAAAACCACTTTCATTTCTTGTTCAGTCAAAAAGATTATATTATCTTGTAATTTTTTTAAACTATTAGTAATTCTCATTAAATAATCACTTACTGTTTCATACTCATCTGATACAATAAGATTATTTCTAATATCTCTTCTTAAGCTATCATTAATATCTTTATTATTTAAAATTACAAAATTAGCATCTGTTATTTCTTTTTGATATAAATCTAAATCATCTTCAATCTTTCTTAATTCTTTAACTTTTTCATCAGTTAAAACTTTAGAATTTCTGTATACATTTTTTACTTCATCAAACATTAATTGAATCATTTTTCCCATATTTCCAACTTCGACTTTTGTTTGTTCAACAACAATTCCAGAAGTTTTTAACATAAGTTCATCAATTTTAGTAATTCTTTCATTTACTCTTCCATCATCTTTTACAATTTTACATAAGAAATCTGCTAAATATCCTATAAAAGGAGTAAATAAAATAACATTTGTTACATTAAATACAGTATGAGCTGTAGCTATTGCAACTGTTATATTTGTATCGTGATCACCAAAAAGAGATAAAAACTTTAAATAATAAGGAAATACTGCAGTTACCCAAATTACACCAAATGTATTTATAATCGTATGAGCATAAGCTGCTCTTTTAGCATTTACATTTGCTTTTAATGTAGCAAGTATTGCTGTAATAGTAGTTCCAACATTTTCTCCTAAAACTAATGCCACAGCTGTTTCATAATTAATTAATCCTTGCACAGCAAGTGTGATAGTTATTCCTAATGTAGCTGATGACGATTGTACAATTGCTGTAACTAATGCACCTACTGCTGCTGCTTTTAACACTCCTAAATATGAGTCTGCTGAAAACATTTGAAATAAACTTACAAACTCTGGCATATTCCTGACTGGTTTTAATCCATCACTCATAAGCTCTAATCCAAAAAAAATCATTCCAAGTCCCATTACAGTTAGAGCTCTTGTTTTAGCCTTATCTCCTTTTAAAAACATATGTGCTATAACTGCTATTCCAAGAATAGGAAGTCCATACTTCCCTATATTGAGTGCTAAAATCCATCCTGTAATAGTAGTTCCAATATTTGCTCCAAATATTACTCCTAATGCTTGTTTTAGTGTAAGTAATGAGGCATTAACAAATCCTATTGTCATTACTGTACTAACAGATGATGATTGTACTAGCATTGTTACAAACATACCCATCAATATAGCTACTATCCTATTAGTAGTTAAAATAGCTAAAAATCTCTTTAATCTCTTTCCTGCTAATTTTTGCATTCCGGAAGACATATTATCCATTCCATATAGAAAGATTCCCAAGCCTCCAAGAACCTTAAAAATTATATCCAGATACATTTTACCTCCCAAAGTAAATATAATTATAAAACTTTCTTTAAAAAAATATTAATTTTTTAATAATTTTTCAATATTTTTTAAAAATATGACATCCTATTATATTATCTTATTTAGGAAAATTCAAGTTTAAAAAAATAAAAAAGTTTTTTCTTATTTTTTTTTACTAAGTCAAAACATTCCTATTTATTTTAAAACAAAAAATTATTTTTTTAATTCTAATAAAGTTTTTTCTAATGCTCTTATTGTGTAGTCAAGCCTAAAATAACGTGCATTTTCTCCCATATGCCCTATCCTTAAAACTTTATCAGCCAAATAACCATAAGATTTTCCTAACATCACTTCATGATGTTTTAACATATGAGAGTAAACCTCTTCTAGCTCATAACCTTTCGGTAAATAAAAAGCTGTTACAGTAGGAGAAAAACCTCCTTTTAAATATAATTTTAAGCCTAAATCTGTAAGTTTTGCTCTAGTATATTCTGCAGCCTTATAGTGTCTTTCAATAACTTTATCTAACCCTTCTTCAAACATATTATCAACAGCAACTCCTAGAGCTACTATTGCTGTCATTGGCATTGTATAAGGAAATAATTTTTCTTCTACACAATTCTTCCACAAAGAAAGATTACAATAAAAAGAAGGAATAGGAGTTTTCCTAGTTTCTATTACTTTCCAAGCATCTTCACTTATTGTCATCACTGTAAGCCCAGTAGCTGCAGATAAAACTTTTTGTGAAGCTCCTAGTGCAATATCAATTCCCCATTCATCAACTTCTAATTTTACTCCTCCTACAGATGAAACACTATCTACTACTGTCATTATTCCCATAGATTTAAGAGTCTTACATATATCTTTAATATCATTTAAAACTCCAGATGGAGTGTCACAATGCACAATAGTTGCATATTTATATCCAACATCTTTATTTTGTTCTAAAAATACTCGAAGCTTATCTGTATCTATTTTATTTTCTGGATCACTTTCAAATAAAGTTACTTCTCCACCATAACATTCTATTAAATCCTTAAATCCAGCCCCATATACTCCATTAGAAATTACTAATACTTTATCTCCTTTCTCAGTTAAAGATACACAGGCACTATCTAATCCTAACATACCTTCTCCAGCCATTACTATTGTCTGTGCTTTCTTTGCACCAAAAATCTTCCCTATTTTTTTGCAAAGTTGTTCGTAGAACTCAAAAAATTTAAGATCAAAATCTGAATTTCCATAATAGTCTCCTCTTGCATGTAATACATTTTCCCTAACCATAGTTGGCCCTGGGGTCATCATAAGATAATTAGCTCTTTTCAAAAAGCCCACCTCCATCTTCTGCATTAATCATTCTTATTTTAATTTTTAACATCATATATTATATCACATTTTGAACTATTTTCAATTTATTAATTCAAATATAATTCAAAACAATTTAATTCTTTTTAATTCTAATAATTATAATAATATTTACAAAAAAATTTATTTTTCAAAAAAAGATATAAAAAAAATAATTTTACTTGTATAATGTATAATATAAATAATTTTAAGGTGATTAATAATGGATAAAAAAATTAGAGAAAAAATAAAAGTTTCAAAAAGAATTGTTATAAAAGTAGGAACTTCTACTCTTTCATATTCAAACGGAAACTTAAATTTTAATTTAATGAATAAATTAGCTTGGATATTAGCTGATTTAAGAAATCAAGGTAGAGAAGTTATATTAGTAACTTCTGGAGCTATAGGTGTTGGTTCAAAAAGTTTAAACTTTGAAAAAAGACCAACTATTACCAGAGAAAAACAAGCTGCTGCTGCAGTAGGACAAGCTGAACTCATGCATATTTATAAAAATTTTATGGGAGAATACAATCAAAGAGTTGCTCAAGTTCTTCTCACTAAAGATGACTTCAAAGAAGGTGAAAGAAAGACCAATACCAATAACACTTTGGAAACGCTTCTTACTTTTGGAGTTATTCCTATTATCAATGCTAATGATACTATATCTACTTTTGAAATAGAATTTAGTGATAATGATAGATTATCAGCAAATGTTGCTTCACTTTTAAAAGCTGATTTATTAATAATTCTAACAGATATAGATGCTTTATATGATGCTAATCCTAAAACTCACCCTAAAGCTAAAAGAATCCCTTATGTAGAAAAAGTAACTGATGAGATTCTTGCTATGGGTGGAGAAAAAGGAAGCGAGTTTAGTGTAGGTGGAATGGAAACTAAGCTTCTTGCTGCTAAAGAATGTTATAATGGTGGAGTAATAATGGCTATATTAGACGGCTCTAACCCTTCGTTTATTGAAGAACTTATCAACGGTAAAGATATTGGAACTATCTTTGGAAATGGAAAATAGGAGGAAATTATGGATTATATAGAAAAACTTGGTACTGCTGCTAAGGAAGCAGAAATACAAATAGCTCAACTATCTACAAAGGTAAAAAATGAAATACTTATAAAATCTGCTCAAGCACTTTTAGATGACTGTAATAATATTTTAGAAATCAATAAAAAAGATGTAGAAAATGCCACCAATTATGGTGTAAAAAAAGCTTTTATTGATAGACTTACTCTAACTAAGAAAAGAATAGAGGATATGGCAGATGGACTTAAGCAAATTGCCTCATTAAATGATCCAGTTGGAGAGTTTACATATGGTAAGACTCTACCTAATGGATTAGTTATTCAACAAAAAAGAGTTCCATTAGGAGTAGTAGCTATCATATTTGAATCTCGTCCTAATGTTACGGCTGATGCTTTTGGACTTTGCTTAAAAAGTGGAAATGCTGTTATCTTAAGAGGTGGAAAAGAAGCTATAAATACTAACATAGCTATTGTAAAAGTTTTTAAAGAGGTTTTAAAAGAATGTGGCATCAATGAAAATGCTGTACAAATTTTAGAGGATACTAGCCATGATACTGCTAATAAACTAATGAAAGCTCATCAATATATAGATGTATTAATTCCTAGAGGAAGTGCTAGACTTATCAATACAGTTATAGAAAATTCTACTATCCCTTGTATTCAAACAGGAATAGGAAACTGTCATATATTTGTAGATAAGAGTGGAGATATACCTAAGGCTATCAATATTATCATCAACGCTAAAACTCAAAGACCTGGAGTTTGTAACGCAGTAGAAACTCTTCTTATTCATAAAAATTGTGCTAAAGATATTTTACCTCAACTTGGAGAGGAACTTATCAAGAGAAATGTAGAGATAAGAGGAGATGAAATTACTAGAAAGTATATACCAAACTCTATCCCTGCTACTGAAGAAGACTGGGCTACTGAATATGAAGATTATATTGTAGCTATTAAAGTTG
The DNA here is from genome assembly GCF_900450765.1 of Fusobacterium necrogenes. Lineage (NCBI taxonomy): Bacteria > Fusobacteriati > Fusobacteriota > Fusobacteriia > Fusobacteriales > Fusobacteriaceae > Fusobacterium > Fusobacterium necrogenes. The sequence goes on from NZ_UGGU01000003.1 coordinate 1,266,266, forward strand.
TAGAAGATTTAGATGAGGTTATAAAACATATTGCTAAATATGGAACAGGACACTCTGAGTGTATAATTACTGAAACTTATTCTAATGCTCAAAGATTTTTAAATGAAGTAGATGCTGCTGCTGTCTATGTAAATGCTTCTACTAGATTTACAGATGGTGGCCAATTTGGTTTTGGTGCTGAGATAGGTATCAGTACACAAAAACTTCATGCTAGAGGGCCTATGGGACTAAAAGAACTTACTACTACTAAATATGTAATAACTGGTAATGGACAAGTCAGAGAATAAATAATAAGATCTAGTACCTAATTTGTTAAAATTTTATTTGTAACTACTCAAGTATAATAATTTTAAAAAATCAAAGATAATGCAATAAACTGAAGACTTATTTTAAGACTTAATAAACTTTTAATATTTTTTAGCTTCTCTTCTTAATTAAAAATATTTGAGTAGTTATTTTTTATTTAAAATATAAAAGAGAAAAACTTTATTGTAATAGAAAATAAACTATTAACATCATAAAATTTTTCTCTTCTCTTTATAGGATAAAGCCTATTTTTCTTATTTTTTTGGTTTTAATGGAATATTAGCTACTAAAGTAGTTCTTCTTATTTTATCTGGATTTTCAGCAATATCTATATTTAAACTCTCTTTATCAATTTCAACATATTTTGAAATAACAGCAATGATATCATCTTTCATTTGTTCTAACATTCCTGAGGATAACATCGCTCTATCATGAATCAAAACAAGTTTCAATCTATCTTTTGCTACATTTTTAGATTTTTTATCTTCTTTATTAAAAAAATTAAATATACCCATTTATTCACCTACTTACTGAATACTAGTTTCAATTTATCAAAAAACCCCAATTTTACATCTAAATCTAAAAATGGAATCTCTTTTCCATCTATTCTTTCAACTATATTTCTATATACTTGAGCAGCTAACGAGTCCCCTTTATAAACAAGTGGCTCTCCTTTGTTAGTAGAAATTACAATATTTTCATCATCCGGAACAACTCCTATTAAATCAATAGCTAATATATCCAACATATCATCTACACTTAACATATTTCCAGCTTTTACCATATCCATTTTGATACGATTAATTATTAACTTAGGATTCTTTATATCATTTGCTTCAAGTAATCCAATAATTCTATCTGCATCTCTTGTAGCAGAAATCTCTGGTGTAGTTACAACTATTGCTTCATCAGCAGCAGCAATAGCATTTTTAAATCCTTGTTCTATTCCTGCAGGGCAATCTATTAATATATAATCAAAATCTTTTCTTAATTTTTCTATAAGTTTTTTCATTTGCTCTGGATTTACATCATTTTTATCTCTAATTTGAGCAGCTGGTAAAAGACAAAGATTTGAACACCTTTTATCCTTTATAAGTGCTTGAGCTATTCTACATTTTTCTTCTATAACATCTACTAAGTCATAAACTATTCTATTCTCTAATCCCATAACAACATCAAGATTTCTAAGTCCAATATCAGTATCTATCAAAAGAACTTTTTTTCCTTTTAATGCCAATCCTACTCCTATATTAGAAGTAGTAGTGGTTTTACCTACTCCACCTTTCCCAGAGGTTATCACTATCACTTTTGCCATATCTATTCACTCCCATTTTAATAATCAGTTGCTAGACGAGTACTAAAATCTTCTATCCTTATCTCCTTGCCAAATATAAAAGCTATCTTAAAACCACTCTTTCTATCCACCTTATTAGTATCTAAAATTTTTTTTTGCATAGGTTCAGCTATTATATGTCCTATAACTAACTGAAGTGGATTCATATGAGTAGCACCTACGAAAGCATCTCTATCTCCATCTTGTCCAGCATAAACAGTCCCATTTAAAAATCCCAATACAATTACATTCCCCTTTGCTCTAATCATAGCACCTGGATTAACATCCCCAACAACTACAATATTTCCATCATACTCTAATTTTGCCCCAGAACGCAGAGTTCCTCTATAAAATTTTGTAAGTCCTTCTTCAGTAATAGCCTTTACAAACTTTATTTTTTCAACCTCTCCACTATTTCCAGAAAATACATAGGTTATGTTTAAATCACTATTAGATTTTATTAAATCTATCAATACATTTTCTTCAAGCTCACTCAATTTTCTATTGGTAAACTCAATAGCCATCTGTCCTTTCCCTATAAAACTTCTAGCCTCTCTTATCTTACTTACAAGGCTATCTCTAAGGGCTAAAAAATCTACTTCATCATTTAGGTGAATGGACAATCTATCCTTTTTCCCTTTTAAAATAACATAATTATTCATAAGTCTCACCTTTTCCTGTCCTTATACAGTAAGTATACCACATGTTCAAGATTTAAGCAATACTAGAGGTTATTATTATTGTAAGAATTACAAAAAAATGTTATAATCTTAGATAAAGTTTATATTAAAGGAGATATTAAATGACTAAAAATATTTTTAAAGGAAGTATTGTTTTAAATCCTGTTCCAGTAGTAATGGTAACTAGTAGAAATAATGAAGGGAAAACTAATGTTTTTACAGTAGCCTGGATTGGTACCATATGTACAAAACCACCATTATTGTCTATCTCTATAAGACCAGAAAGACTATCGTACGAATATATTAAAGAAAGTATGGAATTTACTATTAATCTTCCTACCAAAAAACTAACTAGAGAAACTGATTTTTGTGGTGTTCGTTCTGGACGAAAAATAGATAAAATAGCAGAAATGAATTTTACTATGAAAGCTGGAAAAAAAGTTAAGAGTCCGTATATAGAAGAATGCCCCATTAATATCGAGTGTAAAGTTAAATCTATTATTCCACTAGGAACGCATGATTTATTTATAGCCGAGGTCCTATGTTCCCATATAGATAAAAAATTAATAGATGAAAATGGAAAAATACACTTTGAATGGGCAAATTTAATTACATACTCTCATGGAGAATATTTTTCTGTACCAAAAATATCTATTGGAAGTTTTGGATATTCAGTAGCTAAAAAAACTACTATTGAACGAAAAAAAATAAGAAAAAAGCTAGTAAAAGTGGATAAGAAAAAGTAAAAAATATTAATTATTTCATATTTTAATTAATTTTAATAATCTATAAAAAAAGAATATGTCATATAAAGCTTGAAAAGAATGATAATGTCAGATAGATTAAATACTCTAGGGCAATACTTAGTTTAACAAAATAGAGCATAAAGCTCAGCACAGAGACTGCTCTTCAAAACAACTAAGAAGATATACACATAGAAAATTTCAAAAAATTCACAAAACAATAAAATACACTTTCTTTAAAAAAAATATTTAGTTATCAAATTATGAAACCTATTAAATTTATTTATAAAATTTAGTAAAAGATTAAGTTATTGTTATAAAGTAAAAAGGACTTGTTAACAAGTCCTTTTTACTTTATCTATATAAAATATCTTGGGGAAAGATTTAGTATGTTTTAAGTATAACATTAATATATGTCGTTAATGTTACAAACCTAAGTTATTTTATTTTTTGAAATTCCTCATTTTCCTACTTCGTATTTCCTTGCTTATATAGAATCTCCTTCATTTCATAGACCTTTACTTCTGGAAGTAATAGTGTAAGAACATCTCCACTCTCTATCACACTATTTCCTTTAGGAATTATCTCATGTTCATTTCTACATATTGCCACTACCAAGACATCTTCAGCCCATTTTATCTCTGAAATAGTTTTCCCATCTAATTCAGATTCAGCCATCACAGGTACTGTTATTATTGTCTTCTTTCCAGAATCTTCCTCTTTCATAGGAGTATCTTTTGGCATACGTTTAAATAAAATTTCATAAATAGGCTCTAGTCCTAAAAGTTCTGTTACATAGTAAGCTACTACTGAAACTGTAACTAAAGCAAGTAGATGGTCAAAATTTCCTGTCATCTCTAATATGAGAACAGCCCCTGTAATAGGTGCCCTTACCACTGCAACAAAATATCCAGCCATTCCTAACACCATAAAATGAGGAACAAAATCTAATCCAACACCTAAATATTTAATAAGTGTTAATCCATAGATTTTCCCTATAATAGCTCCCAATACTAACATTGGCAAAAATATTCCACCAGCAAATCCAGTTGCATAACATAGAGCAGTGAAAAAAAGTTTTGCCAGAAAAATTAAAATCAATAACTGTATTGTTCTATTTCCTCCAGCCATCTCCTCTACTAATTCATGTCCTCCTCCTGTTACTTCTGGTAAAAAATAACAAAATAGTAGTGAAGTAGACATTACAAAAGATATTTTTATCCATCTTGAAATTTTTAACTCTTTAAATTTATCTTGTACTTTAATTAAAGTTAAAGTAAATAATTTACCAAAGAAAGCTATCACTATTCCTAAAATTATATAGAGGATAAATTGATAATAAGGATTTATATTTTTAGGATAATTAGCTATCAGATTAAAGGATGTGTCCATTCCAAACATGCGTCTTCCTACAAAATCAGAAGCTATACTTGCTAAGAAAGTACAGATTAAAAGTTTTGCCGAAATATATTTATGTAACTCCTCAAGAGCAAACATCACTCCTGAAAGAGGTGCCCCAAAAGCACCAGCAAGCCCAGCACTAGAACCACTTGTTACTAAATATTTTTTCTCGATACTATCTCTTTTAAAAATTTTGGTAATTCCAAAACCTATATATGAACCCAATTGCACAGAAGGTCCCTCTCTTCCTAATGAAAGTCCAGCTCCTATACTCATAAGCCCAGCTATAAATTTAGCTATTAACTCTTGAAACCAATTTACATAGTCTAACTTTCTTAAAAGTATCCCTTTCACTTGTGGTATTCCACTTCCTGAAATTTTCGGATATTTTTTTGAAATATAGTCTATAATAAGTCCAATTAAAATAAAAGATATCCAAATAAGAAAAATAGTTAGTGTTCCTTCTGACAAAGAGTTTTTTACTATAAATTCTCTAAAATGATTGGCATAGTTAAGCGCCCATCTATATAGAGAGACTGTAAATCCTGTCAAAGCTCCCACGATAATACATAGCAGATATAACTTTCCACTTCCTTTTTGTAAAAGTTTAAGATTATCTGCTACAGTTTCCTTTTTCATGAAACCCCTCCAGATTTTTATTATTTAACCCTTTTATTTTAATACTTTTTTTGTTTTAATTCAATATTTTTTTAAATTTCTATTTTATAATGGCAGGCTTATAGAAATTCTATCTAAATAAAATTATAACAACTTTTTTCTTCACTTCCTATCTATCAATTATTTTTATTTTTTATTCATATTTTTTTATTTAAATATTATTTTTATTAAGTTTTTAAAAATATTATTATTCACATTTTTAGAATTTATTTATCAAATAAAAATAAATAATATAAAATTAACTATAAATAATTCAAGAATGACTTTCGTTCAAAGAATAAAGAGTAAGTAGGCTCATCTCACTAAAAACACAAAACTCGCTTCGCTCAAACAGTTGTGTTTTTTAGCGTTCGATTTCACTGACTTACTCTATTTATTCTTCTCAATCTTCGTCATTCTTGAATGTTATTCTCTCTCCTAGTAAATTTCTTAAATTGAAATCGTGATATAGGAAGAGTAAAGAAAAAGGAAAAAAATTTACTGTAATGAGCATTGCGTAAGCACTAGCGATTGGAAGTAAACTTTTTTCCTTTTATATTTTTAAATATTTTTATTTTTTGATTTCAATTTAAGAAATCTATTTAACTACCTTTTCTAGTATTGTAATTCTTTTCTCATAACTATCTATTTCACACATAGCTCCAAGGGGAAGAGTTAGCATAGGCTCACTATGACCACTCTCCAAATTATATATTACTGGCTTCTTTAAATCTCTAAAATAATCTTGGAAAACTTCCATCAGTGTCATATCTTTTTCTGAATCTGGAGGACAATTTTTAAAATCTCCTAAAACAATCCCCTCTATCCTTTCAAAAACTCCATGTTTCTTCAATTGATTTAAAAATCTATCTACCTTATAAGTTTTTTCTCCTATCTCTTCAAGAAAAAGTATCTTTCCTCTATAATCTAAATCATACTCTGTTCCAAGAGTAGCTATAAGAGTTGCTAAATTTCCCCCTACCAACTTTCCTTTAGCCCTTCCTTTACTGATTACTCCTAGCTCTTTAGAAAAATTATTTACTACTCTTTGCTCTAAAGGATTAGATAAAATTTCAACAAAATTATTATATGTATCTCTATTATACTCTCCAGTAAAATTACTTACTGCCATAGGTCCATGAAAAGTTACTAATCCTATCTTTTCATTTATTCCCATGTGTAAAGTTGTAATATCACTATATCCCACAAAGATTTTAGGATTATTTTTTATTGTTTCAAAATCTATAAGCTCTATAAGTCTATTACAACCATAGCCCCCTCTCATACAGAGAATAGCATCAATTTTTTTATCAGAGAAAAAGTTATTTATCTCCCTTGCTCTTTCCTCATCTTCTCCAGCATAGGAGTACCACTGTTTTTGTGTACACTCTCCTAGAACTACCTTGTATCCCATACTCTCTATATTTCTCTTAGCTTCTAATACTTTTTCATAACTACTGCAACTAGCAGGAGCTATTATTCCAATAGTATCCCCTTTTTTTAAAACTTTTCCTAACATCTCTTACTCCTAAAATAAACTGTTGATAAATCTCTCCATCTCATCTTTTAATCTATTTCTATTTCTATTCCAATGGTTTACAATTATTGTAAAAGCTAATTTAGTTCCATCTTTTTCCACATATCCAGTATAAGATTGTATTCCACTCATACTTCCACTTTTTACTCTTACTATCCCATCAAAAACCTCTGGTTCTAAGAAATCTGAAACAGTTCCCTCGTAACCACCTCTTGGTAGTAACTTTTCAAACTCTGGGTAGTTATCATTCATATAAACTAATATGTCTGTTAAGATACTAGCTGATACATAGTCTCCACGAGATAATCCACTTCCATCAACCATTACCAAGGCTTTAGTATCTATCCCTTTCTCTTCCCAAAACTTATCAATATCTACATCCTTAAGTTTTAAAAGTTGATATAGATGCTCTGTATAATGGTTATCACTTCTTTTTAGTAATACTCTTACCATCTCTTCTATTGTGGCTGATTTTGTTATAGCTAAAGTTTTAGGATTTTTTGGTCTTTTATTACTATTTCTTGAAGTCTTTACATCTCCATTAACTGATACTCCTGAATTTTTTAAACTTTTCTTAAAATATTGCCCTAAAAATAAAGCTGGATTTGGAATATCGCTCTTTGTTACAATTTTTTTCAGATTAGCTGGAACCTCTCCATTTAATACTCTTTTATTCTCAAAAGGTAAACCTCTTACTGAGAAATCTCTTCTGCCTCTAGGAGATATTTTCAATCTATTCTCAAATTTTAATCCATCAATCTCAGGTTTTGTTCCTAATATATTAACTTTTTTATCAGTTGAAGATAGGTATAGAGTGTATAGATTATCAAATACACTTATTCCATAAGTTCCTTGCCCATAGTTAGTACCAAAATCTTCCCACAACCATTTTTCCTCTACTCCTACATAACCAAAAAGATTATCTATTACAATGATATCTCCCTTTATCTTTTTTATTCCAGAGGATTTTACCTTACTTATCCACTCTGTCATAAAAGCAGTCTGCTCTTTTTTTATTCCATCAGAACCTAAAGTAGGGTCTCCACCACCGATAATATATATGTCTCCTGTAAGAGTCCCTTCTCCATCTATCTTCCCATCATATACTACTTTTGTTTCTAATCTTGTATCAGCCCCTAAAACTTCTAAAGCAGTAGCTGAAGTAATTACTTTCAATATAGAAGCTGGAGTTATTGCAACTCCTTTATTATACTGAGCTATTATCTCTCCACTCTCTATCTCTCTTACCTCTATACCAATATTACTATGCTCTAACATCTCTAGATTACTAAAGCTTTTTATTGCTTTTTCTCCCTTAGTTTTAAGTAAGACAATTTTTTCTGAAGAGATATCTTTTTTCTCCTCTTTTTGAGCTGGTTGTTTCTCCTCTATTTTTTCCTTAACTACATCTCCCTCAACTGTATTTTCAATCTTTTCTGAAGCTGTTTCATCTATCTCTTCTCTATTTTCATCAATATTTTCTTTTACACCAATCTCTTGCTCCAAGCTTTTTAAAATTTCACTTGGTGTTTCTATCTTTTCAGCTCTTACTTCTTCTTCTATTTTATTTTCAATTTTCACTGGGATATCTTTTATCTCATTATTAGTACAACTTGATAAAAATATTAAAGCTAATACAAGTGTTCTTAATTTTTTCATTCTCTTCTCCAAATTATAGTTTTTAAGCAAACATAATTCTACAAATCCATACAGCTGTTAAAAGTCCAGCTAAGTCAGCTAATAGCCCAGCCGCTACTGCATGTCTTGTTTTTCTTATGCTCACTGCTCCAAAATATACTGCAAGAACATAGAAAGTTGTCTCTGTTGAACCCATCATAGTAGAAGCTATTCTTCCTATTAAAGAGTCTGGTCCATATGTAAGCATTAAATCATTCATTACCCCAGTAGCCCCTCCTCCAGATAGAGGTCTTAATATAGCCATAGGTAATACCTCTCCTGGCATTCCTATCAATGAGAAAACTGGGTCTAATATTTTCATCATAATATCTATACAACCAGAAGCTCTAAAAATACCTATTGCCACTAACATAGCTACTAAAAAAGGAATGATTCTAATAGCTGTATTAAACCCCTCTTTTGCTCCTTCACAAAATACTTCATAAACTTTTATTTTCTTTACAAAATAAGCGTATCCTACTATTACTAATATAATTAAAGGTATGGCATAAAGTGATATATTTTCCATTATTCTTACGAACATATTTCTTCCTCCTAAATTTTACTAAAAATTTTTTATTATTTCAATAACTAACTTTTTCTTACTTTTATTTTTCTATCTCTATCTTTTCTCTTTTATATTTAGGTAACTTTTCTAAAAACTTACAAGAGATTATAGCTACAGTTGTTGACATAATTGTCGCTACTATTGTTGGAGCTATTATCTCAGTGGCGTTAGCTGAACCAGCTGCCACTCTATATGCTATCGTACTAGATGAAATTAAAGTTACAGATGAAGTATTAATAGCTAAAAACATTACCATAGAGTTTGATGCCTCATCTTTATTATCATTTAAAAGTTGTAACTCCTGCATAGCTTTTATTCCAATTGGAGTAGCCGCATTTCCTAATCCAAAAAAATTAGCCGCCATATTAGCTACTATACTTCCCATAGCTGGGTGGTCAGCTGGTATCTCAGGAAATAGTTTTACCAAAAGTGGTTTCATTAAATTTCCCATTGCTTTTACCATTCCTGCCTCTTCAGCTATCTTCATAAGTCCAAGCCACAGAGCCATTACCCCTATCATCTCTAAAGATAAAGTTACAGCTGTTCCTGCTGATTCAATAGCTGAATCTGTAACTGCTTGTACATTTCCAGTAAATATCCCCACCAATACTCCTATCACTATAAGTCCACACCAAATTGCATTAATCATATTTTATACCTCCTAAAAATTTTAGCAAAATAAAAAAATCACAGCTGACTCAACTGTGATAAATTACAAAAAAGATAAATCAATCCCTCTACATTTCTCACAGATAGCTCTCCATTGAAAATTTTCAATGACAACATTGTAGATATTCTCCACACTGCCAACAAAAGAGTTCAGCCCTCTCCTTTATTTCGGCAAATTCCCCTTTCAAAATATCATAACGCCTGCCAAGCTAGATACTTCTACTCTTGTCCTTTGCTCCTCTATCCTGTCTCTTATCAGTATACTCTAGTTTATATTTCTTGTACAATATATTTTTTATATCTTTTAGATATGTTTAATTCCAATCAAAAATTATTTAGTTAAACAAAATATTTATTGACAATATCAAATAATATGATATAATAATATTGTCATAAGACATTTCCTTAAATTACATTTTAATTTCTACGTATAAAGAAGTCCTGAGGCCGAAGGGACTTCTTTATCGTTTTTTGCTTCCATTAGTCATACAGCATTCAAATTTTTATATTTATTTTATTTACAAAATTTTTAAAAATCTATTAATGATCCTATTCTGAAATATGTAGCCTATTCTTTATTTAAAAGTTATTCAAAAAATTCAAAACTATCTATCGTATCTAAATAATACCCATCTACTCCTATCTCATCTAATTTATCTTGATACTTCTTAATAATCTCTTTCCACTCAGCACTCCAATATTTTACTATATAGTTTCCTTCCCAATTTTCATTCTCTTTTACTATCCAATTTGGAAGTTTTTCATCCCATTTTTTCTCCCAATATTCTCTATAGTTTTCAGCTTCTCCTATACTAAAATAAGCGATTAATAATCTCTTCTCTCCACTTTTTTTATATTTTAATCTCTCTATTTCACTCTTACTGAAAAACTCTCCATTAAAAGAAGGCTCTATTATAATTAAATCATAATTTGTATTTTTTAAGGCATTATAGTATTCTTTTTTATTTTTAAATTTATTTGGATTAAGAATATATAAAAAATTCTCTACCTCATTTATACTCTGAATATTTTTTTTACTGAATGGATTCAATGGAGTATTAAAGTAATTAGCTGAAAAGGTTTTTATTCTCTCTCCTATAAAGTTATATTTTTTATTAATTTTTTTTATTGTGTTGTCATCTTTTTTATTATTTGAATAGTTTATTGTTAATATTTTCTTTCCTTCTCTTTCAAGAGGTATTAATCTCTTTAATAGATACTCCCTATCTTGTAGAGAGGTAGCTCTCCCTACCTCTTCATCACTTCCATATAAAAAAGACTCCTGTCCAGCACCATCTACATACTCTAAAAATTTTTTATCTAAAATCCCATCATTATAATAAATATTACTTCCATTTTGTAATATTATGATTTTTTCTTCATCTTTTCTAGCTATCTCTTCAACTAACTCTCGCATCTTAATTAAAGAAAAACTCTCTCCAAAAAGGAGAGAGGAAAAAAATAGAAAAAGTATTATTAGCTCTTTCATATCTCCTCCATTAGAAAATATATTCAACACCTATTTTTCCATAGTAGTAAATACCACTATCGTTAGAATCATATGATTTTGCTTTATTTTCTTTTATCTTATATCCTGGTAAACCTAATTCTGCAAATACTCTAAACCTCTGTGTGAAGTTATGAGAATATAATATATATGGTAGGAAATATAGCTCATTACTATAATCTAAATTAGTTGAACCAAAATATTTATCACTATCTATTCCAAATTCAACAGCAAAAGCAAAATCCATACCCAACTCATAAGTCCATCTCAAATAAGATTCTAAACCTACTCTATATCCTTCATTATTATCATAAGACATATACTCATTATAAATCGTATTAAAAAATTGAAATCCATAACCTAAATTTGTAGAACTAACTAAATTTATCTCTCCAGAAACTCCATCTTCTATTGTACTAAAAACTTTTTTCCCCAAGATATCAAATCCAAAATATGTTCCTCCCATACCTATATCAAGTGGGGTTCTAAACCTATATCCACCATAAAGCTTATACCTCTCAAAATTAAAAGGTATATCCTCTAGGGTTTCCTGCTCCAATCCAAATACAAAGCTAGTATCCCAACTTTTTCCAAAAAAATTGGTATTTATCTCATCTCTCACAAAGGTAAAAGTGCTATTCCAACCTCTATAATTAGCATCTCCTCTATAAAATTTTCTCTCTACATCATATTCTAGCTCCCATCTTTTATCTAATTCTATATATCCCTCGCCTATATTCCAAGTAATTGTATCTAAATCATCTGTTTTTTCATAATCAATATATGTTCTAAATTTATTTTTCTCCTCTACTGGAATATAAAAATTTAAAATATCTACCCCTTTATACTTTACAAAATCTTTGGAGTATAAGTCTAGCTCCTTTGCAAAAAGAGATGTAGAGATTAAAATACCTGCTGTCATATATTTTATTTTCATATTAATATCCCCCTATATATATTCCATCTCTATTAAATCCCTCATCATCTAACCAATCTCTATTATATCCATCACTAATCTCTTCCTTTTCTTCTATTGCCTCCTTCTCTCCCCTTCTATAACCATTTATATTCACTCCTTCTCTATTATATCCCTCTCTGTCATAGTAGTCTTGAGTATATTTGTTTAATCCATAGTATGTCCAACCTGTCTTATCATACTCTGTACCTGTTTCTCTATGTTTTCCCTCTGCATCAAATCCCAATTTATCATATGGACTATTGGTATAGACATTTTTTCCTTGATAGTCAAACCCTCTCTCATCATAACTTTTTCCTGTTTCCCTGTGGATACGATTTTTATTAAACCCTCTACCATCATATTTACTTTTTGTATATATGTTCCAACCAGATTTATTAAAACCATCTTCTCTTATTCCATCTATACTATACCCATCTTTGTCATAGTAACTTTGAGTATATTTATTTAATCCATAGTATGTCCAACCTGCCTTATCATACTCTGTACCTGTTTCTCTATGTTTTCCCTCTGCATCAAATCCTAATTTATCATATGGACTATTGGTATAGACATTTTTTCCTTGATAGTCAAACCCTCTCTCATCATAACTTTTTCTTGTTTCTCTGTGAATATGATTTTCATCAAATCCTCTATAGTCATAGGCAGTATCTGTAAATTCATTCCATCCAGCTCTATTAAACCCTAAAGAGTTGACTCCTTCTGAATTAAATCCTTCATAGTCATATCCCTCTAAACTATATATTCCCATTGTATGCCAATTTCTTTTAGTTACGTTATTAAATCCTTTTTTATCATAAGAGGTACATCCTCCAAATATTAGCATAACTAAGGCTACTAAAATTATATATACTTTTTTATTCATCACTCTACTTAAACCTCTAGAAAAATCTTCTCCTATTTTTACTTCATAGTTTCTTCTAAACATAGTAATATAAGTCAGATTCTCAAAAATTCTTCTATTAAAATATACAGCTATCAAAAGAGTAATAAAACTTGATATAAAAAATCCCAATCCTAAATAGTTTTCAGACATTTTCCCAGTTATTATAGAAAAAATCGTATTAGTCAAAAAGAAAATCAATCCTGTAAAAGCTGAGTAACCTCTGAAATCAAAATATAAAAATATAGTTATATATATAGCTACAAATATAGCACAATATACTGAAAGAACAGTCAACCTAAATATATCTAAAAGATATAAGTCCATTCCAAAATAATCAAAAATCAAATCTCCAGCAAGAACAAAGGTTATTGATACCATAAATTGTAACTCCATAGAATAAAATATCTCTTCACTTAAAGCTTTGTACATCTCTCTTAAAGCTTTTTTTATATCTTCATAATTTCCAGTATAAAATACCTCTTTGTAATAATTTTGATACACTGGTAAAAATCTTGTCTCTAAAAAAATCATAAAATAAACCATACTTGGAATAGCAGTACAAAATCCATAAAATACAGCTATTTCGTAGAGGGGAGAGATTCTAAATACACCAGCTGTTATATAAGAGTTACCTAAATACCAATTTACTATTACGTGGGACCACATTCCCCAAAAATAAAATAATCCTGTAAAGAATAGATTAAAATAGCCTTTAAAATATCCTAAAAATCCAAAATCCTCTGTGCTCTCCCCCTTGAACACTTTCAAAAGATAGATAGAATTAAATAAAAAATTTAAAACAATACCAATAGTATAACCTAGTACCATCACAAAACTGATACTCTCTTTTTCATATAGATTTGGATATTTAAAAAATACATATACACAACCAATAGCAATAATATTTCCTATAAAAAAACTTTTTATCATAAAGTTATAATTTTTTAAAAGAGAGACAAAAATCATAGTTATCCAAGAAAGACTCATAGTGATAAATAGAACTATACATACTAATTTATAGTTTGTGGATAACTCCCCTCTCCTTATAAAAAAATAACTCATAAAAAAGCCAAGAATAATTATTATTTTGCTTATTCCTATGTATGCCCCTCTTATTTTAGATATATTCTTACTAAAAACACAATCTGATACATATCTAGTAACTAAATATTGAAATGGTCCTGTGAGAAGTTGAGAAAAAACAAAAGCATATAGTATAGTACTTGTATAGAGGACTCTTTCAAATCTATTTATATTTACAGCCTTAGCTAATAATATGATTATATTCAAGCTGACACTTGTTATAATCCACGGACCTACACTAACTATTGTTGAATAAGCTATCGCTTTTACATCTCCAAAAGGTTTATCCTTTTCAGAAAAAAGTTTTCTCAATTCAAATCCTATTCCTGCCATTTTCTTTCACCCAACTCTCTATAAATCTCTTTATATTTATTTATATAATAAGATTTCTTATATTTTTTAAATACAATTTTTTTACCATTTTCCCCATACTCTTTTATTCTTTCAGGATTATAAGCATATTTTATCAGCTCCTCACCTAAAGCTGTATAAGAGGTAGGAGGTATTATACTCCCTGCTTCTCCTATATCTTTCCACCCCTTTATTACCTCTCTACAATTTCCAACATCTGTTGTAATAACTGGTATTCCTGTTGCCATAGCCTCTAATATGCTAAGTGGTTGTCCTTCTGATATAGATGAAAGCACTATTACATCTAGAAATTTATAGTACTCTTTTACATCAACTCTCCCAGTAAAAACAACTTTATCCTCTATTCCCAAATCTTTTACAAGTTGTAAACACTCCTCATAGTATTCTCTATCCTCTTCATATGGTCCTATTATCCATAGTTTTGTGTCTTCTACCCTCTGAGTAAGTAGTTTAAATCCCTTTATCATCATCTTTACATCTTTTATTGGAACTACTCTTAAAACAGAGCCAACATTAAATCCACTTCTTTTCTCTCTTTGGATTTTACTATAAATCTCCCCATCAATCCCATTGGGAATAACTACAGTTTTTTTCTCATCTGCTCCATTCTCTATTTGAGCCTGTCTATTATATTCAAATAAAGATATAATAATATCACTATATTCATAAGCTAATTTTGAAAGATAATAAAAATACTCTATCCATATACTTTTAAATTCTTTATCTATCCATTTAGCTATAATTATCTCCTCCTCTCTTTCACGAGGATAGATTCCATGCTCTGTTAAGACTACTCTTCCCATTTTCCTGTGAGCGGCAAGAGCAGCTACATAACCAGCATATCCAGTTGCTACTGGATGATATATATCTGCTTCTGGTATCTTACTCTGTCCTATGAGTATGAGATTTAAAATGATATTTCTATATGTTCAATAATAGATATTAAAATTTCTTCCACTATAATTTTTTTCATAATTTTCAACAAGGGTATTCCAATAATCTCTGCTCAATATAACCTCTAAAGGTTTTCCTATATTTTTCTCAAATATTTTTTCCACTATTTCCAAAGCTTTACTTGTTATTATTTTATTAAAAGTTAAAAGTTCCCTTACTGCCTCTTCTCTCTCTTTACTCTCCATAAATTTATTTTTTAGCACTTGAAAAATAGAGAAATCTATCTCTGGATTTAAAATTATATTGTCTACGCTTACTACATTTTTAGGAAGCTCATACTTTAATTGAGCAAACTCTTTATTTGGAATGATACATAAAACCTTAAAATTATATTCTGGACTAGAGGTAATTATCTCATGCACCCAAGATGAAACCCCACCTACTATATATGGGTAGGCTCCTTCACATATTATACATACTGTTTTCATTGGCTTACCTCCCCTTGAAAAATTTCAGGCAATACTGCTCCTGAGTTTGAATATTTTTTATAATATTTCAACATCTCCTCATATCTATTCTCTTTATAAAGAAATTCTAACATCAGTTCTACTAACTCTCTTTTTTCACTTTCAGCTATAAGATTTTGTAAAAGTTTTTCATATTCATCTTTTTTATCCAATCTCTCATAAATAGTTAGTAACTCCTCCCTTAGCTCCCCCTTCTCTCCACTTAATTCTAAAAGTAAGTCTAAAGTCTTTTCTAAATAGAAAGTCAGCATAAAATTTTTTAATATCCCTGAATTTATATACTCTCTATAAGCTTGATATAGTTTATACTTATCCCCTGTTTTCTCTGCTTCCTTTATATTTTTTTGTAATTCTACATCTATTCGATTTAATTCTACAGCAGCATAGTGTATAACATTTATATCCTCATCTTTTAATGCTTTTTCTAATATCTCAACTTTAAAATCTATATTAGGTGGATTAAATTCAAATATAAATTTTTTCTTTTCCTCTGTTGTTTTTACATTAAGAGAGTCATAGGCAGCTATGGTATTTAAACTTTTTTGTAATTCCAATTGCTCTTCTACACTATCTTTTATATATTTTTCCATATCATAAGCTTCCTCTATATTATTTTTTATCTCATCTTTAAAAATGGAAAATACCAGCTCACACAGAAGAATAATCCCTCCTACAAGAGGAAGAAAAAATAAAATCAAGTCATAATATCCTATATCAGCTTTTAATATATAGGTACTAATTACTATATAGATAGCAGATATTCCCATATGAAATAGCCAAAAATTACTTCTTAAACTGTCAAAAGAGATAGTATTATAGTTTTCTTTAAAATTGTATATCTCTATCCCAAAAAAAACTAGAAGAATAATTATATTTATAATCTTATTTTTCATATTTTCCCTCCTCTAGTTCTATTTCAAAATATTCTCTATCTATACTCAATTGATAAAGGGTGTTATTTTTATACTCCCCTATTACTCTAATCCTATTAGAGCTAACATTTTTTATTCTATTATTTTTTAATCTAAAGGTTATTTCAAAAGGAGAATTAAAATTTTTAGTTTCTATTATAATTTTATTTCCTATTTTCTTAGAATATAACTCTATATTCTCCACATTTTTATACTTTTCTAACAACTCATAATTGAGAGTTGGTTCTAGATATGGTAAATTTTTATCTACCTCTTCTAACATATTTTCAAACTCTCTTAAAAGCTGTTCCCAATCTTTTCCATAACCTCTATCTTCAGATAAAATATCATCTGGGTGTATAAAGTGAGAGTAGTATCCATATACAGCTAAGGCATTATAAATATTCCACATTTTTTCTTCGGTAGCTGAAAATCCTGATGAAAATCTAGGTAATAGATAAATTGATGGAAAATCCCTATCTCTACCTACTTCTGTTACAAAACTACCATCTCCAGCTCCATAAAAAAGTGAAGATATAATTTTTAAATTTGGATAATGTTTATATAATACCTTTTTTCCTCTAGTGGTTAAAATATTACTTGGTGGAACATATGAGTAGATTTCAACATTATCCCCCCACAGCTCCTTTATAATATTATCTAGTTTAGTAAGACCAGCTTCTATATCCTCTTCATTTTTCCAAGGATTATAGTTGAGAGATTTAAAATCTATATCTCCTTCAAAGGCTAAAGGATTATGATTATAGCCATGTATTCCCAATTCTCCACCTTGCAAAAATAATTCTCTCCCTCTTTTATCTAAATCTCTCATAGTAGTACGATTTAACTCTTTCATACTAGACTTTGACATATCGTCATTATAATCTCCAATCATAAAGGCTGAATATTTAAGATTTCTTCTTCTAGCAAGAGCTTTCATATCCTGCCACCAAATCTGATTATAAAAGTCGTGGGTATCCATTCCATAGCTTTTATAGATAATATCATCTCTATATCTAGGAATTGGAGAGGGAAAATCATCTAAGTGTACCAATTTACTATTCAAAGTAACTCCTATATACCAAGGACTTCCTAAAGAGATAAGTTGTGTCATAACTCCTCTTCCTACCTTTTCTGCCAAAAGTGAGGTATTTACATAAAAAATCTCTCCTTTTCCTAACTCTTTTTTCCATATGAGAGGTGTTTCCTTTTTATCCTTAGCTATAATTTTTACATCCTTACTTAATTTTGGAGAGTGGGTATATCCACTTATACTTCCATCTTTTATACTTAAAGAATCTAGCCCTGGATAAAACTTTTCAGAAAAACTCATTCCATTACTTATATAACTCTCTTTTAAATCTATACTTTCTATTCCTAAGAATCTATGGAAAGGAGAGTAAAGAGAATTTGTAAATAAAAATATCCCTCCCCCTTCATTTTTTATCTTCTCCCTCATAGCTAAATAGATATTTTTTCTAAATCCTAAAAATGTATCTGTTGTAAAAATAAAGTTTTGATATAGAGAGATATCTATATCTTCCCCTATTTCCACTTTATCATAAGGGGTTTTATTAAATTTAAAAACCTCTTCTAAATTATCCAATATCTCTTGGGATAGGCTATTATTTTTAGAATAGAATACTAAATATTTTTGGTAGTTCTCTAAAGTAGTTTTCTCTTTTTTAATTGTTGGAGATATAAATCTATGATTTTGCTCTAAAGAAAAATAATCTCCCTTATCTAAAAATCTTATTCCTTGTACTATTCCTGCTAATAATAAAATTAAAAATATAAAATATCTAGATTTCATAAAAATCAACTTCTTTTAAACACTCTTTTAATTTTAAAATTAAAGAGTCTATTTTTTCTTTTTTTGTCATAGAAAAGAGTACTTGTATATATTTTTCATCTGCTGTAATATAGATGTTTCCCTCTATTTTGTCACTTAGAGCATCAGAAATCTCTTTTGGAGTAAAACCTTTATTCTT